>JAGHIT010000053.1 GCA_017887095.1 Clostridia bacterium
AGCGGAACGGGTTGATATTCAGGATCTCCGAGCCGACCTGCGACAGAAGGTTGCCCCACGCATCGTATTCGTACAGCCCGAGCAGGTTCCAGCAGGAATCATAGATGCCGATGATATCGCCCTGCAGATTCTTGCGGTGGAAATACTTCTGCCCGCACTTTCTTGTTCATTGTATGTATAATTATAACTAATTCCAAACTCGTTGTCAATATGGTTAGTTAAATTTCCCGCAAACCAATTACACCACAAAAATACCCCCGAGCAGAAACTCTGCCCGGGGGACAAAATATGCATCAATATTCTTCGTAACGATTATTTCAACAATAATATTTATTATATATGTAAATATTTTGATTTATTTCATACACTTTATATTTACATGCATATCTACACGAAAGTCCGTCTGAAGCAACTTGTAGAAATTAAGAAAAAAAGTTTCAACATCAAAATTATCATCATATTTTTTTTGCACAATGCTTTTTGCAAACTCCTCCGCTGATATTCCTGGCAAATAAAATGAATAATCATAGCAATCTTCGTCGCATCCTATATCTACAGTTAATCCAGAATAAGAACACTCTATCTGCAAGTACCTGCCTTTCCTATTTATTTCGGGATAAATATTAATTCTTTGAAAATGAAAGGAATTGAGCAATTTTTGTAAACGTCCACTTAAATAATACTCAAAAATTTTATCTAAACAGTTGTATTGACACCTATCCTTTTCCGACAAAGATTTTTTAACTTTTCCATCTTTAAAAATCTTTATTAATGGTACTATCATAACACAAAACCTCCTCACTAGGATACTAATTGAACGCAATTTTAAATTTGATGATGCTTTAGCTATTATATCCTGTAATTTGTCTAATAGCCCACTCAAAGAAAATACTTAAACCTATCATTCCAATTACAACAATAACTCCCGGAACCGCAACTCCAGCAAACGCAAGACCAGCGACTGCAAGCGCCATAACGCCTGCTGAGAGGCCATATGATGCTAGTCCAATACTAGTATCAATAACTGTATCCAGCAACATTGCTCCATCTATCTTCCAGTTATTCTCATAAAAATTAAACGAAAAATTTATAATAGCTGTTAATATAGCTGTTTTCCCAAGTGATTTTACTATCTCCAATAAACCCGCTCTCGCATTGCCAGCAATAATTTGCCGAAAGCTTGCTTTTGCTATTGTCCTGTACCCATATTTAGATATCTTATATTTATGCCAATTGGAGCCCATGACGGGAAACATGTAAAATTGTTTTGTAGAATATACGAACTTGCTATGTATTCCTTTTGCTAGTAAGTATCTCACCCCTAAAATTATATCAGGGCTTGCACCAATTAAAGTCTGTAACCACTCAGGTGCTGATTGAGCACCTTGAGATTTGACTAAACTGCCATTCTTCACTAAGATTGAGACTTCTACCGTTCCATCACTTTTCTCATTATGCATAACCGGATCGTTCAAACAATAAGCATACAAGTTAAGGCCGTTGCATGTTTCAGGTTCAAGATAGTCCAGGCTATCCGGCGAGATGAATCTGCCGATTTCGGGATCATAATAGCGGCTGTTCAGGTAGTAGAGTCCGGTTTCCGCATCGTAGTAGTACCCGCGGTAGCGGAACGGGTTGATATTCAGGATTTCCGAGCCGACCTGCGACAGAAGGTTACCCCACGCATCGTATTCGTACAGCCCGAGCAGGTTCCAGCAGGAATCATAGATGCCGATGATATCCCCCTGCAGGTTCTTGCGGTAGAAATATTTCTGTCCGTTGTATTCGAAATTATAACTGATGCCCGACTCGTTGTCAATATGGTTAGTTAAATTTCCTGCAAGCCAATTACACCATAAAAAATACCCCCGAGCAGAAACTCTGCCCGGGGGATTAGGTTGGCGTCAATCTTCTTCATCGTATGAATATTTCAACATCAATGCCCATTGCAATATAAACGTAGTAGACGTCGCCATCATCACACTATGTAAAACAATCAGTATTGCAGACAGTACACACAACTTACCATCCATTTGTAATAGCACCATACTCACTTCAACAAAAATAAGCATAGCTGTCACAAGAAATAAATATAAAAAAGTAAATACGTTGATTTTGGATTTATTTTTATGATTAGAAGCATAGATATCGTGTTTTATATTCCACATCACTCCCAAGAGCCAAACCATTGGAAGAACTAACGCGTATATTAAATAAACACACAATATCCAGGAACCCGCAAAGGCTATTCTATATCCTAAATATAAACAGATAATACCTGTAAAAAAAACTGTCCCGCCATAATAGCCATTCCTTAATTTTTTATTCTTCATACGCTCATTGGTGGGAAATAGAAGCAAAAGCCATAAATCAATCCAAAGAAGAACTCCAATAATGATTGACTCTGCTACAGTAACCACAAAGCACATATAAACAAATAATAGGACACGAAAGGCAAAAGTTGCCCATTTTGCATTATTGTTCTTTATTTTCCATTGTCTGTTACAAATAAAATTTTTAACGCCCTCGCTCATGTCATCCTCGAAACGCATTACATATTGATTGCCATATATCCTCAAAGATATATCCTATTTTATTACCAATATCAATCACTGTTAAATAACATCCATAAACAAAATCTTTAATGCCCTGTCGAACCTGAGGAAGCCAATAATCAACAATGGATATTAATGTACCAATGCCTAAACCAACAAGAAAACCGACCACAAAACCAACTACAGGAACTGTGGATCCACCTACTAACATCCCTGTTAACGCACTGGTTAATAAGATTGACCCAACCCCAATAGATGCATCAACTAACGTGTCGCTAATGGCCCTTGACGGTTCTACTCCGCTTGCAATTGCTTGTGACAATGATACAATTGACTCAATAGCAACAGCGGCATATCCGAAAGCGTTAAGAACTTTGGAAGCGGAAGCCGTGCCCCTTCCAACCACATTAAAAAGATCTGTTCGTCCCGCATTACGAGCTAAGCCAGCTAAATTCGCTACTACCATAGCCGCGAAATACTCCATCGACGCTGCCCAATTTGAAATATGTTCTGGCGCAAACCCTGCATTATCCCTCATATTCACAGGATCATTTATACAATAAGCATAAAGATTGAGTCCGTTATTGTATGTCGGATCGAGGTATTTGAGGCTATCCGGCGAGATAAATCTGCCGATGACCGGGTCATAGTAGCGACTGTTCAGATAGTAGATGCCACTCTCCGTATCGCAATAGTACCCGCGGTAGCGGAACGGGTTGATCTTCAGAATTTCCGAGCCGATCTGCGAAAGCAGATTGCCCCAGGCGTCGTATTCGTACTGCCCGAGCAGGTTCCAGCAGGAATCATAGATGCCGATGATATCGCCCTGCAGGTTCTTGCGGTAGAAGTACTTCTGCCCGTTGTACTCAAATCCAGCTACGCCCGAATCATCGTAATAATAGTGAATGACCGTATCGCCGCGCTTTTCCGCAAGGATCAGGTTGCCCTTGACGAAGTACTCCGTCGTCCCCTTCTTGGTTCGGATGCCTGCATCGTTATACGCAAACGTAAGATTACCGTACTTGGTCAGATTACCGCCACTCCACGTGAGCGCATTGCCGCGATAGCAGATAGGATACCCCGCAGCATTGTAGGTAATGCACGCACCGTCATAGAATTCCAGACGATCGCCCCACGTCCCGCTTGCATACTGATAGCTGTGCGTTGCCTTGATTGCACCGAGATTCCCCGTCGTATAGGCATACTCTTTTTTGCTCGTCAGGTTCCCCGCATTATCATATGCATAGACGACCGTCTTTTCACCTGCAATATTCTCCCGCGTCAGGCGGCCAAGTCCGTCATATTCATAGGAGGCAACCGCCCCGGCGTTATCCTCGATCGCGGTGATATTCCCGCTCGCATCATAGGAATAGGACAGGCGTTGGACATTGCTGCCTACTGTAAAATACAAGTCGCTTACCAGCTGTGACGTATATGTGCTGTCTGCTCGGTTGGGTGCGTAATAGTAGGACTGCAGCGCAGACACTTTCTTGCAGGTATAGCGCTTGGACTTCAGACGCTTTAAGTCATCCCGCGTGTACGTCACCGTCCCCAAGGGCGTTGTGAAACTCGACAGCTCATCGCCAAGGCTGTTTGCATAGCCGCAGGAATAGGAGTAGCTCTTGCCATTCACCGTGTACGTGCTCGTCATCGGACGATAATAGGTATCGTACGTGCAGCTCGTTTTGACGCGCGTCGAAGTGCCCTTCTTCTCCGTGTACTCCGTCACCTGGTTATGCTCGTTATATTCATAATTATAACTGATGCCTAGCTCGTTGTCAATATGCTGCGTTAAATTTCCCGCAAGATCGTAGACTTCTTTTGTCGGTTCCTCGTTGTTTTTCTTGCTGGCGATCACTCTGCCGTACTTATCCGCATACGCCGTGACCGTGTTACCCAAGGCATCCTTGGATACCACCCTGCTCACCGCGCCCGAAACGCCGTCCAGATTGGTGCCGAAATCGGTATAGGTGTTCGTGAGAACGGTCATGCCGCCTGCCTTGACCGTCCTGACTCTGCCGTAGCCGTCGTAGGTGAAATCATACGTCGTGCTGACATGCTGCAGCCTGGTGACATAGCCGTACTTGTAGGTGATGCTGTTCGCGTTGGACTTGCCGTCCACATTTGCGGTAAGCGACAGCAGCTGCCCCATATTGTTATAGGCATACGAAATCGTCTGTCCGCTCGGGAGCGTCGCGCTCTTCAACGAGCCGTCCGTATTATAATCGAACGTCGTCTCCGAGCCGTTCGTGTTGACAGAGCGGATCAGATAATCCCCGTTGTCGTACTCGCTTGTTTCACGCAGCTTTATGTCGCCTTTCTGGATCGTCTTCTCCAGGATATTCGCGTTCTCTTCGTTTACATCGTTTACCGTCTCGATCCCGTTCGGGTCAACGGTGCTGTTTAACCGATTGGCAGTACTGTAGTTATACGTCGTCGCAAAATAATTCGCATCGCCCTTTCTCTGCACGCAATATTTCACCACATGCATGACAATGTCATACAGCGTTGTGACGGTATAGCCGTGATAGCGCGTCTCCGAATAATTGTTATCATAGGTATAGGCAACTGCACCGTCCGTCAGTGCGCCGAACGCATGATCAAAGTATACGTCACCCTGATTGTACGAATAGATGGCTTCCAAATAACACCGATTAAGCGTTTCTTTCTCCACGTCAACGACAATTGCCGCCTGCTGCCATCCTGTATTGTGCGGATCGAATGAGGCATAGTAATAGCTCTTTCCGCCTGTCTTATGGTACACCGTCAGCAGAATGCCGAAATATCTGCTGTCCGAACCGACATATTCACGATCGACGCTTGCCAGAGAGTTCTCTGCCTTTGCCCAGCACCCGAACACATAGACGCCGCTTTCAGAAATTTTATTTGTGACGGTATACCGCACACTTTTGACACTCTTGAGCGCTCCGGTAAGTTTCATCGATTTGCCGCCCTCTACATAACAGACCGTAGAGGGTCCGTCAATGCTTGTCGTTCCATACTTCGTCCATGTCTCAATCGGACTCAGCAAGTTTGTCTGATGGTGCAGGGTTGCTTCGATCACCTGTTTTTTGGTTACATAGCTGTCCGATGAATCCCCCTTGCTTTTGATCTCTTTGCGATAGGCCGCCATACCGCACAGCGCCTGCATATCATAATCGGAGACAGAATGTTCCGCTTCCGATACCGTAACGGTATTGCCCTCGTGGTCAAAGATATATTCCACGACGAGACCGTTGCGGTTTTTGACCTGCGTCTGAAGCGGATGCAGGTACTTAATGTCCCAGCAATCGCCGGATATCGGGCACTGTGCCGCCGTCACCGTACTGCCGATCGTCGCATTTTCCGCTTCTTCTCTGACGCTGATGACCTTACCTTCCGAGGAATAGCTGTATATCAACTGATATCCCGAACGGTCTATCACTCGGGCAAGCCGACCCCCCGAATACCTGAACTCTGTACGCGTCCCATCCGGATAATTGATTTTCATCAGTTTGTCATCATTATACTCGTACGAGACCGTATTTCCTTCACAGGTGATGCTCTGAAGGTAGCCGATATTGTTATAGGTAAAATATGCGATCTTCCCAGCCCCGTCGGTCACAGACGCTATCCGATTTCCGCTCCCGTATGTTGCCTCCAAGTTTTTGCCGTTTCTGTAAAAACCTTTCAAACGCATGGTACTGTCGTCAATCTTATCAAAATAAATATTTCCGCCGCTGTTATCATACAAATACATGTTGGACGGCTCAAAACGAAGCCCTTCTTTCGTCGTGTAATCGAACGCACTGGCAGAAGTTGGTTCTTCGATATATTGTTTGTATTTTCTTCCTGAAGAATCATATTGTGTGTCACCGCTCTTCGTCTCATAGTATCTGTGGACAACCTCATGCTGCACACCGCAGCCGTCCGTGTAAACAAAAGATGCGTTGCCGGATTCCGGATCATAGCCTGAAAAATCCATGACTTCAATAAACTGCTGAAAATTCAATCTCCAGCCGCTGCCAACTTTCATGCTGCCGTTAATCTCTTCCGAACTGTAGTCGGAATTGTAAACATGCGAAATATTCATCGGCATGTTCTCGGACATGAGTTCAAAGTCCTTGTGTTCAAAGAGCAGTCGTCCGGCATACAGATCGACCGCCGAACTGCCCGCTCTGCGCACATCATTCTTCTGAAACGAACTGCTCGCTTTTGATCTCTGACTTTGACAAGTGATCTGCAATGTTGCGTCGGTAATTGTTAAAATACCGTCCACCGTCTCATCCGCATAAAGTACAATACCGTAATTGCTTTCCCCGCTCTGCCATTCCCGCACAATTGACGTTATGTCCATTTCCGCCTGCAGCCCGCCTCCCCAGACATGGCCGTACGAAAACACGTCTTTTGCAGTAGTTTTATTGACGAAATTGACTGTATTGTGCGTTGGCTGCGTCGCTCTTGCGGAAAAGAACGCTACAGCCAACTCCTCCTCATTGGAGAGGTTCAGCATAAGCATTGCATCCAGAATATCTTGCGTCGCAACGCTTCCCAGATCAAAGTTGACATAGCTGCGATAGACCGTATTTCCGCTCTTACCGACCTTGATGGCGGAATTCGTTGCATAGACCGTCTCCGTTCCGCACGGACAGCCGGACGAATCGTACTTTGTCTTTGTTGTCCTGCCCACACAGCGCAGCGTGACGCCTGTCTCCTTGATCAGCGTGGGATCAATGACAACGGGAAAAGATCTCTCCTCCGCGTTCAGCCATTCCGCATCCGCCGCGATCGCAAAGTGATAATGCCCCGCGCTCTCTTCTTCCAGTTCATACGCGACCGCGTTGCTCACCTCTCCGTTCGCGTCCTCCATGAACGCCTCCGGAATACGGAACAGCTGCTCCTCACCGCGACGGATCAAGATCCCGCCCTTCTCTTCCCGCACAAGCTCCGCTTGCTCCGTCTCGATGCAGAATTCATAGCGATAGCTTTCACGTCTCTCTTTGACCACAAGGCTTTCCTTGATCTTCCCGCCTTCCAGATTATACCTGACGTCCGTTTTCTCGAAGATATTCCGATACCCGATCTCGCCGCATTTCCTGCTCTTCCCGCCGATGCCGCGCTCATAGTTGACCACCTTTCCCTTGCGCGACGCCAGTGCACCCTTTGCCGTGCGGCAGCGCTCCTTAAGTCTGATATCCAGTCTGCTCTCGCCTTCCTGCACACGCATCAGAATTGCATTCTTCGCGTTCTCAGGAAGACGTACGCGATATCTGTTCCCCTTCGTCTCATACCCCGCAAAGTCATCATCCTCTGCGGCGCGATACTCCAGCGTATTGTCCGTATCCTGCCAGCTCCCGTCCGTATCGCGGTATTCCTCCGCCTCGGAGCTGAGCACCAGCTTCGTCCTCCCGCCTTCCATGCGGATCACGCGCCGTCCTTCACGGCGCTCCGACCTGTCCTCGCCGTACTCCCTGTATTCCGGCTTCGGAGCAAAAGAGACTGTCTCCTTCACCTCCGCTTCTGCAGTCGCCGACTGCGTTGCTTCGGGCATTACTCCCATTGTTTCTTTTTCTTCCATATTATTTCTCCTTGTTTTCCCCTTCCCCGGGGCCTACTCAGAGATTACCACTTTTTTACCTCCCCTTTTTCCCGCTTTTTCTCTTGCGTAAATCATTTTCTTAAGAGAAAAACAGATAGGGAGCATTCCCTATCTGTTTTTTCACTTTATCATCTAAAATTGTAAAACTAAACGATAATTTGCCGTCCCTTCGTGTTTATCGTCATGGCAGGCGAAGTAATAATTATCATCATCACAAGCCAACACAACGGAATCGACAGTATAACGCCTGCCTTCGCGGCGATATACTTTTTTCGCCTCTATAATTTATGGAAAAGTAGCGAAACGAAACTTTTTTCTTTCCTCTATGGCGTGTTCCATTCTGTCCGCATCATAGAAAATGTTACCAGTGTTCTTCTTTACAGTGTCATAGCATACAAACCCATGCCCCATTTCTTCTGCGGAATGAGCGCCGACAAACCCTGCAAGCCGTTTCACCAAGTCTATCGATTGCGCTTCCGATATACAATTCGCTGCATGTATCGCGTCTGTAGCAACTAAAATTCAATATGAGCTTATCCTTCATCGCACCGTTCGATAGATTTTATAAACGGATTTTCCTTCATGATTTCTTGAAGCTGCGCAGAAGAATACTCCTCATCCGTGTTCAGCGTGGCGTGATACAAAGTTTCGACGCCCTTCCGCTCGATTATCAATCGGTTAAATCGGTCTGTCTGAAAAAGTTCTTTTACTTTTCCGCACTCCTCTCCTCCGTTTATAAAGCATATTTTTATCTGGAAATACTTTTTAGTACGGAATATGCGGCAGTTGAGATGGAACAGACATTGTACGGCAATAATAATAATCGCTGCGCCAAAAGAGACTATGTATAATCCTGCGCCTGCCGCCATTCCCACGCCGGAAGTCGCCCATACACCTGCGGCAGTGGTAAGACCGTGTATTTCATGTTTGCGGTATATTATGATTCCCGCGCCGAGAAAACCTATGCCGGAAACAATCTGCGCCGCCACACGCGAGGCATCCGCCTCGATGCTATCTCCGAACCCATATTTTGATACCACCATAATCAACGCAGAGCCGACGCAGACGATAGTATGCGTTCGTATACCCGCCTCTTTGAACCTGAGTTTGCGCTCATAACCTATGGCAAAACCTAGTACAACAGAAACAAGGATACTTATGAGATACTTTAATTCTTCAAGCATTTTGCTTTTTACCCGGTATTTTCAATATCAAAACCGCAGTTTTTGCTTTATTGCAGAAAAAAGCCTATGAGCAATCTGATCCATGCCTTTGTCACCCGGATGAACGGCAACTCCGACATTTTCAAACCTGCCGACAGCCTTCATCGAATCATCGTTGCCGAGGTCATATATCTGCACAAAGCCGTAATTTTTTTCCTCTGCAAGATTTTTTACAAACTTATCGAATGCGGCGTGCTTCCAGAACAAATCTGTGCAGATTACAATTTTGCCGTCGGCGGCGAGTTTTTCCGCAAGACAGACGTAACACTTTTCGAACTGCGCCAGCTTATCGGAAAGCGGAGCATTTTCGCCCAATCTTATCACGGCCACGTCGGCGTGATAACTCAATGCCCTGCCGTACCTGCCGCAGAGCAGCGAGTCGTCGCAACAGCGCTCCCATTCGCTTAAATTGGCTATACAGTACCCGCACTTTATCCCTATACCGTTCAACAACGCGACCAGCCTGTGCACATAGTCGCTCTGCCTTGCCGAAGCCGCCATACCCCAATCGCCGTACCAGCCGAGCTGCGGAGCCGCGGCGTGCCGCGTTATCGAATTGCCGAGAAACAAAATTCTCAGCTTTACATCGCCGTCTTCGCAGATTAAAAAGCTTTCTCCGTCGCCTGTCTGCCCCATCGCGGGAACGCTGTTGAGAGAATAATCATTTGAAACGTCCATTTTACACCATCTCCGACGCAAGCATATTGAAGCTGAGAAATCCCGGGTGCATAAACGGCTCGCCGCTGTCCGGATTATAGCTTTCGAACAACTCGCCGAACCTTTCGAGCGAGTTATTCATAAGGGCGGCCGTACGGCGGGCAATCTCCCTCGAAAGCTCCGTTTTACCATAATTTTCAAGTCCTTTATACACACAGTAGTTTGCCACCGTCCAGACGGGGCCGAGCCAGTTTGACGGATTGCCCCTGCTGGATTGAAGGCAATACATTTTCTCGTTCGAAGCGAGCGTCCTTATGCCGTATTTTGCAAGAATGGTATCGTCGGCCGTCAGGTGAGCACACATTCTCTCCGCGCGCTCGACGCTGCATATCCCCGCATACATTGGCAAAAAACACGCCCATATGCGTATTTTAAGCGGTATGCTTTTCCAATGCGGAGGCATACCCGAATGGAGTTTTACGCCGTCTGCCGAACAATCCGAACGGCTGAAAGATATATCCTGGGAATAATATATTCCGTCGCGCCCGTCCCACATTTCGAGGTTTATCGCGCGGCTGAGTTTTTCGGCTTCGGCGCTTGCCCCATCCGCGCGGCCGTCGCCTTTGGCTTTAAGTATCGCGGCGAGGGCGATATATTCGAGATAGATAAAACAGTTCAGGAATATATCGGCGCTGCTGCGCGGCGGGCGGCAAAAGACGGTGGGATTATTGTCGATACACGTCATTATGTCGTTCTGCCAGAAAAACAGTCCCGATTTTTCGTCATACTGGTTGCGTTTATAATATTCAAGATATTTGATTAGTTTTTCGGAGTCAACCCAGCCGAAATCGACGGCAAATCTTGCTGCACCGAGCGCCGACTGGCACAAAAACGGGGCGTGCTGGTTGTGCCTGATGCCCCTTTTCGCTTCAAGCGCAAAAAAATCTTTGAATATTCCCTCTTCGGCTAGCATCGAAGGAATAAACCCGTCGTCCGACTGCCTGTCGAGAAAATTGAGTACGCTGCCCTTCATATGCAAAACGGCTTGGTCGCGTCCGATTCCGTGCTCCTTCATAAAGCAATCGCCGAAACGACCGAACATGTGGCGTAACGAACGGGCAACCCAGTAACTGTCCCAACCCCATAATTCGTTCATATAGCCCTCGCCGGGAACGATAAACGGGTGCCTTAAATTATTGCAGGCGGGTTTGAATATATTTCTTGCTTTGCCGAGCAGGTAATCTGTTATAGGCTCTGTATTCATAAATAAGTTTGTCTTCCCCAATTTAAACGCGTATGGTAAATACTACTTCGTTCTCGCCGCAAACAAGTTCCGGCACGTTTGAAATCCAACCTTCGGGGGGAGTTACGCGCACGCTTATGCCGCGGGGGACGAATATTTTGCAATGTGCGGTATTACCGCCGCGGCATATTTCGACGCGCAACATTCCCTGTGCGAATATGTGTTCGGCTCGCACACTTTTCACCCTTTCGGAAAACAACGGCGCAAAATTCACCTTACCCGGTTCGTCTATTCTTATTCCAGCAAGGTATCTGTACCAGAATGCCGAAATGTCGCCCCGGAAATGATGATTGAACGACCAGAATCCCTGCGGAATTTCTGCGGGGACGTGCGCCATATCACCATCAAAATATTCAAAGCCTTCCCAAAGCGTCGTTGCGCCGTTTTTCAGCAGCGCGGCAAAGGAAGGATATGTTTCATTGAGCATTATGCCGAGCGCTTCGTCAATACCGATATACTCGCCGACCACGCGCCAGAAAACCCTGTTGCAAAGCGCACCGAAGTCGATATGCCCGCCCGACTGCTTTATTCTGCATTTCAATTTATATACGGCAGAATCAAGCTCGTCCTCTTCGTACATACCGTAATAAATTGCCATAGCGTGCGTCGCCGTAGTATCGTTTGCCCCGAGAGGACCGTCAAGTTCGTGCGGACGCAGAATTTCTTTGCGGAACACATCTTTTATTTTATCCGACAGCAAGGCGGCGTACTGCGCCTCTTTTTCCATACCGACCGCCGAAAAACATCTTTCTGCCGTATCGGCGATGGACTTGCACAGTATAGTATCGGTGATGATGAGCGGCGTGTGCACGTTTACGGGCAACCAGTCTTCAAGCCCGTAAGCAAACAACCCCGACCCGTCGCGTTTCGAACACATATAATCAAGGTATCTGAGCATATGCGGCGCACATAGTTTTATCGCTTCGTCGCTGCCCGTATAAACATATATCCTCCACGGCAACTCAAACAACACATTGTCCCACGCGGGACCTGAGCCCCAGTCGTAACCCCAAGTGTATGTTGGAATTATGCCTGGCAAAGAACCGTTCCCCCTCTGCGCTTTGCAGATATTCTGCAGCCATACAAACAACGAATTTGCACAATCGAAATTGAGCAGCATCTGCTCGCACGAGAGCGCGGCGTCGCCCGTCCAGCCGTTCTTTTCCCTCTGCGGGCAATCGAGGGGAAAATGTATAAAGTTAGATCTGTCGGAATTCAGAACGCACTCCTGCAAACTGTTGATCCGATCGTCGTCGCACTCAAACGACCCGGCAGAGGCAAAGCTGTTTGAATACAGAATAAACGTTATTTCAAGCGACTGCGCCTGTTCACGGGTGATGCCCGTTATTTCTGCATAGCGAAATCCGCGGAAGGTGAAGCGCGGTTCAAACTCGTCAGGTTTTCCCGAGAGCGTTAAAAAATCGTGCTGTACTTTATCAGCCATATCATCCGTGAGCGACCAGCAATAAAGGTTTCTGTTGGTGATTTTCTTACCTTCGATAACACAATCGGATGTGTAGACTTCTATCCGCTGTCCGCCTTTTCCGGTGATTTTAAGGTTATACGTCCCCGCCCCGCTTATGCCGAAATCGAATATATATCCCCTTTCGCCGCGCCACATCTTTACAGGTTTTCTAAAATCATAGGCCTTTACCGGCTCAGCGGCACATATCATTTTTTCGCCCGAAGGCGCCTGAGCCGGCGTAACCCTTTCCCACAGAGAATCGTCGAACCCTCTGTCGTTCCAGCCTTCTTTCACAAGGCGGGCGTCGATACTCTCCGTGCAGTGCCAGTCGTTGAACGTAACTTCGCCGCCGCTCGTCAGGAATGACGAGCCGTCAAAAAGCAGCGTTCCGTCGGCCTCCGCCGCAAGCGCAAAACGGGGCGCGCCGCGCCAGGGGTATTTGTCTGCGCCCCACACGGGCATTTCGGAGGACATTATGCCATTACCGAGCGTTAGCGCTACGACGTTTTCGCCCGCGCCGACATACGGGGTAATATCGTAGTTATCGTAATACACGATGTGTCCGGGATTGCTGCGGTAAGGGGCAAGATAACCCTTGGTAACCCGCCTGCCGTTTACAAACAGCTCGTAAACGCCAAGCCCGCAAACGGTTACTTCGAGCAATGCAGGCAATTTATCCAAATTGAAAGCATGCCTGAAAAGAGGCGCGGAAATATGTCTGCGCAAAGTACAAACGCGATTATCCCCGCAGAAAAACTTATCTGAAAATATCATAGCAATATTCTATATTTTTATTTTTGCTGAAAGCTGAACGTCATTTACATTTTTGCCAACATAAATTGTATATTCATCCGACACATAGCGCCACGTGCCGCCTGTATAGTGGCGGAGAGAGTCGGCTTCTATCCGCACCGTCACCTCTTTCTTTTCGTTTGCGCGCAAATATATCTTTTCAAAACCTTTAAGCTCTTTTGAGCAGTACTCTTTGCAATCGCTCCCTATATATACCTGTGCCACTTCCTTTCCGTCCCTCTGCGAAATATTTTCGACGGAAAACGAAACGAGGATTTCGCCGCCCGAAACTTTTGTAAAGAGGGCGGAATATACAAATTCCGAATAGGAAAGGCCATACCCGAACGGAAACAGAACGGGCTTGCCGCATCTTTCAAAATAACGGTAACCGACGTTCAGCCCCTCGCTGTATTGTATCACAAACGAATCGCGGTAGCACTGTTCGGCGGGGACGTCGGCAAGATGCAGGGGAAAAGTTTCGGTGAGCCGTCCGCTCGGATTCACACCGCCGGAAAGCACCGCGGCGATTGCCCCTGCGGAACATTGTCCGCCGAAACCGCCCCATACCACAGCGTCGACGCAGTCTATCCAGGCAGTCATATCTATGGGCGCGCCCGCAAAGAGTACGACGACGGTCTTTGCGGAATGTGCGGCTATATCTTTAATAGCCTGCTCTTCGACCTGCGAGAGAGTTATGCGCTCCCTGTCGTAAAATTCCGATTCTGCACCCGGTTCGTTGCCCGCGCATATTACGGTAACGTCGGCACCTTCTGCCATTTTGCAACATACGGGTATATCGGCGCCGCACAACCTATTCATCCAGGGCGACATCAGCTCGAAATAGGTGGAACGGCAATAATACGCTCTGCCGCCCGACTTTTTATACTCCTCGTCAAGCCCCTCGTATTCCCTGCACGGGACAACCCTGCTCGAGCCTTCCCCCGCATAGTAAACTTTGCACGGAGCGCCCGTGAACAACACGTTCTGCTCTTTTCCGAGCGGCAGAACGCCGTTGTTTTTGAGCAGCACTATTCCCTCTTCGGCAATTCCTTCCGCAACCCGAATGCGCTCTTCGACCGACTTTTCAGCCTTCCTGAGTTTTTTGTCGCTTTCGCATTTTTCGGCGAGGGCAATTATTTTTCGGGCCGCGGCGTCGACAGTTTCTTCGGAAACGGAGTGCGCATTTGCCACCTCTCCGAGTTCCCTTTCCCGCTCCGCATTGAACGGAAAAATCATAGTAGTCCCCGCCTCTATGCTCTTTTTGGCGTCTTTGCAGGCTTCCCAGTCTGTTACAATCACCCCGTCAAACCCGAAATCTTTGCGCAAGACCTCGATAAGGCGGGCATTTTCCGACATACGCACGCCGTTTACAAGGTTATAAGAGGTCATAACCATATAGGGGTTTGCCTTTACGGCAAGTTCGAAGGGTTTGAGATAAATTTCGTGCAGCACGGGCTCGTCAACTTCCGACGAAACGTAGTGGCGGCAATATTCGAGATTGTTGGCGCAGTAGTGCTTTACCGTCGCGCCGACGTGTTTTTCCTGTATTCCGCGCACATATTCTGCGGCAAATACGCCGGATATATAGGGATCCTCGGAAAAATACTCGAAATTTCTCCCCGCGACAGGGGTGCGCTTGATGTTCACCCCGGGGCCCAAAAGTATATCCACGCCCAAATCAATACAGTCGTAAGCAAGGCAGTTGCCCATTTCGCGCGCGAGAGCGGTATTCCACGTCTGAGAGAGCATCTGCGCGGACGGATACGCCACGGAGGGATAACAGCCCTTGCCTCCGCCGTCGGTCAAATCTTTGGCGCGCCTCAGTCCGAGAGGGCCGTCGGCCACTACAAAGGAATATATCTTTCCGCCGAGGCTGTTGTTGCCCCAGTAATTTTCTGCCAATAAAAGTTTTAATTTTTCGCCATAAGTAAGTTTTTCAACGTCGCAAACCATTTTATTCCTCGTTCAGCCAGACAGACATTATCGCATTTTTTTCAAGCCAGTGCTTTCCGCACGACTGATAATCGGTAAGGAGAATTATATCGTTTTCCGTTTCCACTTCAATGCGTACAAGTTCACCCTTTTCGCACGGCAATACCCTGTATTCGGTTCCGCTTTCAGGCATACGAACGGGAGCAGAAATATCGTTCTGCGTCTTAAGTGCATCCGCCGCAAGAACGAGAGGGCCATATGTAAAGGCAATCTTACCATTCAGATGAACAGCCTGGACATCTTCGCGCCATTTTACTTCCACAATATCCCCATCGTTAAACGTACCGCTTACGGTATAATACCCTTGCGTAAGTTTAAGCTTGCCGTTTGCTTTTACACGAACGGATTTACACCACGAAGGACAACGTATGCACAAGTTAAGGTAAACAGGTTCGGCACATTCAATTTTTATGATGCCATGACCGTCGTGAGGATAGTCGCTTTTTATATGAAGCGTACAATTTTTGCCTTGCACCGTGGCATTGCACAAAATGTTGACAATAAATCCACTGTTACTCTCCATTACTGCAGTGAGAGGCATAAGGGCTATGCCGCAGGCTGCAATGGCTATACAGCAGCCATAATAGCCGCCGCTTTGAAATTCCTTATAGCCTCCTATACCGCGCCCTCTTTTATTCATATATAACGGGCTATAACTATCAAACGGCATTGCCGAAACATACTTTTTTCTTTCAAAACTGTATTGTTCGTTCCACTGCGTATTCAGGCTACCATAGAGAGCATTGAAACCCGAACACTCTATCCTGTCTATGTATTTTACGTTGCCGCTTAAAAGATACAATCTTGAAAGCAGCCGCATCCATGTGACGGTAACACACGTTTCCTGCATTATCGTTTCGCTATATTCCGTCTGTTTAAGCGCGGCGTTATCGAAAAGTTCATGAGTACAACCGGCACAACCGATTATCGTTATATCGCTCTCGTTAACGGCTTCAACGAAATTGCATACGGCGATATAGTACTTTTCTACCCCTGTAACCTCGTAATACGCCAACACACCCTCGAAAAACGACATGGTCTCATACGCCTTTACAGACGGATATTTATAAGGCAATTCTTTTTCCGATATCGCCAATTCAATAAGATTACCATCTTTACAGCCGCCCGTTGAAATAATATACTCGGCAAAATCAAGATAACTTTCTTTGCGGGTGAGCTTATACATTTCCACAACGGGTTCGAGAATCGAACAGGAATTAACACCGCCCCACCAGGCAGACGTATCCGTAATTTGAATTTTTCCTTCGCCGTTGCCTATTTTTTCAACTATATAGTCCAAATGTTTTTCAAGAGCAACAAGTATTTTTTCTTTAATGCTCTCATCACGGCAAATTGAACGATAATGTAAGAGCCCTGTAAGAACATACTTTCTTGCCCAAACATCCCAACCGCAAAATTCTTTTTCAACGGTATATGTAGAAAACCTGCCGTACTCATCCTGCCGCGACAGCAAATCTTCGACGGCCGTCGTCAGAATGTCGTAAAGTTCTTCATCACGCGTATAGCGGTACACATACACCGCCCCACGCATCAATTTTCCGAAATATTCCCCACGCCAGCCTTCATCGGCAATATCTTCACGGGTTGAAAACACCTCACATATTTTATGCCATACACCCCTGTCTTTAAGCTGATGTTCAAGCACGAACGATACATAATCATCCATTACCCCGTTTATTTTCAATTTTTCGGCATACTTTATGCCTTCAGGTTTTCTCATAATCCTACGTTCTTTAAGGCGGTTATTCACAGCATAAAGAATATTATCATCGATAACACTACCTGTCCAAACACCTTCATTTATATTCATATTAACTCCTTTTCTCCCCGCATTTTTTCAGGAAACTATATCCGTCAATTGGTTGAAACTTTCAAGATTATAAGTTGCCATCTTATGCTTTGCCGCATCACCTATGGCAGCACAATCCATATTTGCAGCCGTTGCCGCAAGCACCCCGGAAACAGCATCCTCAACAACCAAACATTGTCCGCACAAAAGGCCCAACATGTCCGCAGCTTTTATAAAGACCTCAGGATCCGGCTTAGGTTTTGAAATATTATTGCCGTCCGATATGACATCAAAATATTCGTAGATACCCGTCTTTTTTAATATAAGCTCAGTATTACGAGAACTGCTGCCAACAGCAAGCTTAAGCCCCATAGTCTTAAATTTTTCAAGCGTCTGAAGCACGCCCTCCCCGAGCTCTCTTTGCGTAAGGCCACCCAAATACTGTCTGTATATTTCATTTTTTTCTTCGGCAAGTTCTTCTTTTTGCTCGTCAGAAAATTTTTGCGTACTTCTCTCAAGAATAATTTCAAGACTCGCCATACGCGAAACGCCGCGTAATCTGTTGTTTATTTCCTCATCAAAATATATACCAAGACGATCGGCTATCTGCTTCCATGCAAGATAATGATATTTATCCGTATACACAAGCACACCGTCAAGATCAAAAATTATCCCTTTGTACTTCATAAATCCTTGTAAATCATTCCTTTTCCTTAACAACAGTCAAGGATAATCTGTCTGTAAGAGTTTTTCTTTCCGATTTATCAAACGCAAAAATGATAAATGATATAAGCATCATAACAATCGGAATAAGACAAAACATATAAAATCTTAAGCCGCCGGCAATGCTGCACGTCAGGAAAAAAGAAGCATATCTGCCATATGTGAGCAATAAAACAAACATTATGTTGCTGAAATAAAACAAGCTGCGGCATAGCCATCTCACAACATAGTTATACCAACGCATTTTGAGACCGGAACGCCCTATACACCTGCCGCGAAGTAAAAGGAGTGCTGCGGAATTGCCTCTGAAAATAACAGGGACTATCATAAAGCAGACAAATGCGCCCGCAAAATAAGCGATACACAGTTCCCCCGTCTTAATCTTAATGAGCTGTTCCCTTGATGAAGAAAAACTTTCGTTAAGGTCAGTAAACGGGCGGTATGACTGCGTAAATTCGGCTCGCGCACCTTCAAGCACTGAGCTGAACGCATTGTACAGCTCTATAAATATATCGCGGCCGTAGTAAGTCACCCCGTCAATGTCACAGCTATTTTCACGATTAACTATCAGGCGGTCAAGAGCGACCGCGACATTCCTTTCAAGCAACGGGAAAGACTGCCCGAAATAACCGTTTTCCGAATTATTGCATGCCGTCAGGAACAAATTCTCTACATACTCCCTGCCTGTTTTACTTTCATCGTAGCCGACAAACCCGGCGCTATGGTTAGGCTTGAATTGCGCGTAATAATAGACAACAGAGTGATCTTTTACCCCCATATCGGAAAAAATATATTCTCCTTTGTATGCCGCCTCGTCAGAAACATCATCTCCAAGTGTGGAAAGCACCAGCGAATAAATAAAATTCTGCCCCAGTAATTCATCTTCAACAGCAATGCCTGCTTGTTCATCGTATTGCATCAGCTCCGAATCTGCAAAACACTCAATGAGCCGATTTTGCTGATCCGACATATCAGCGCTTATATATTTCAGTTGTCCGCTGAAATTCACATACAACACATCTACAAGCTGAAAACAAAGTATTACTGCAAGTATGAGCAGCAGACTGTCAATAAGATAAGCAACTATTCTTTTTGACAGCGAAAAAGGAGAATTAAACTGATATTCGCTGTCAGGTACTTTGCTCATAGCTTAATTCTCCTTTCACACTTTATATGATACTGTCTTATTCCCTGCCGCCGCCTACAGATATGCCCTCTATGAAGAAGCGTTGGAAAATAATATAAACTATGATCAACGGGATAAGTGCAATCAAACAACTTGCGCACACTTGCCCCGGCTGATTATAGAACGTCCTAAGTTCCGTAACAACTAACTGCAAAGTATAATTCTGAGGATTATCACTCAAATACAGCAACGGACCCATATAATTGTTGTATCCGCCTACAAAAGCAAATATAAACTGCGCTATAAATGCAGGAATCGTCTGCGGCAAAACAATTCTAAGAAAAATTCGGAAAGATCCCAAGCCGTCAATTTTTGCAGCTTCCAATGTTTCGTTAGGAACAGACGACATGTAACTACGCAAAAAGAATATTGTAGTCGCGCCGCCGAAAAGCCCCGGAATGATGACCGGAAACCAACTATGCGTCCATCCAAGCGTCTCATACCAAATGAGAGACGGCACAGTCATCGTTGCCATGGGAATCATCATTGTAGCGAGTTGGAACATGAACAGCGCTTCTTTTCCCCTGAACCTGATCTTTGAATAGCTGTACGCCGCCAAACCGCTCACAAACAACGAGACAATCGTCGTAAGCAATGTCGACCATAATGTATTGAAAAATCCGTGCAATATGGGAATGCCAATATCGTCCGCGAGAATATTATCGGTGGAAATAAAAGGAGTGAATGCGTCCCAAGTAACTTCTTCCGGCCACCATATAAAACTCATTGAACCCATAAGCTCCTGATATGGCGTTATGCTCGTTACAAACAATACGTAAAACGGCAGCATAAGGCAAACAGCGTATAGAAGCAATAAAGCAAACACAACTATTTTGCCTATAATCCCCGTAGTCCTTCTGCTTCTGCGTTCCTTTACTTCCTTGTATGAAGCTACGCGCGGAGAAAGGTCGTGTATGGATTCGGACGACCCGACGATACTTTTGAAAGCCTTCATACATTCACCCACCTTTTCCTGAGTTTATAGTTCACAAGAGACAACACAAGAATTATAATAAACAGCATCCACGAAGCAACGGAAGCTTCCGGTATATTGAAATACAACGTGCCCTTGTTGTAAATATAAATCACCGTCGTAAGTCCGATATTATTCGGTCCTGCGGTACCCGTCCAAGCATCCGGAAAGAACGATACCGCAAACAGCCGCGCAATGTCGAAAGTCTGCATCCCGGCGATGATACCCGTCATCAAAAGGAAAAACGTCGTCGGCGCAATGCTGGGGAACGTGATACGCCAGAATTTTTTCCAAGCAGACGCACCGTCGATCTCGCTTGCCTCATACAACGACGGATTAACCGCATCGAATGCAGCCTTATACATAACGATACCATAGCCGGGAGCCTGCCATACAATAGTGATGATAATAGCAAACACATATGCCACCGCATCGGAACTCCAATTAACTCTTGCGCCTTCGCCGAATATACCTGTAAGAATCGTGTTTATGATACCATAATTCGGATCGAACATAGTCATCCACATATACGCCGTAGCAACACTGCTGCATATATAAGGGATAAAATAAATTATCTGGAATATCTTTCGTCCCTTCGGCTTTTTTGAAAGCAGAAAAGATATAAACAACGCTATGGTAAGGCTTATGAACTGACTTGATGCAAGCATGACCGTTACAAGGAGCGACTTGTATAAATCTTTATCCGAAAAAACCACTTTGAATGTTTCAAACTTATTCCATGTCATTGTGGAAAGGTCATAATATTCCATAGTGGTGAACATTGAAATGAACGAAATCGCAAGAGGCACTAAACTGAAAAGAATAAAGCCGATAATAGGAATGCACACGCATACATAGGCAAATATCTTTTCGCCCGAAAGCTTTTTCTTTTTATGCAAATCAAGCGATATACGCCCCGCCGCTACTCTTTCCATCGTGCACCCCCTTATTCTTTACCGTGCAATTTGAAATTATATCCCGCAAGTATCGTATCCGTAGGTCCCTGCTGATGGTCAAAGAATTCAGTCAACGACGTCTCGCCGTTTCTTACTGGACCGTTGAGCTCAAGCGACCAATCAGAGATCCATTCACCGTTTTCAAAGTAAGACCAGTCGCCAATCGTGCAACTTTCAGCCATTATGGAAATAGCCCTGTAATTATCGCATTTTTTATTGTCTTTATCGTAATATTCGGGACTGTTGATGTACGAACTTACGGAAGGAGCGCCCGCATCGTTTGCCACGAAATAGCTCTGACCTTCGGCGGAAGTAAGATATTGCAGGAACTTCCATGCTGCATCTTTGTGCGAGGAATTTGCGGGAATAGCCCAGCCGAAATTCTGAGACGAGCCGGACAGTTTGCCCACGATCGGAGTGCCGTTCACTTCCTCCACTTCGCCAGTAAACTCTACGCCGTCATATTCCTTTCCGATGACCTTTAACGTACCGTCTCCGGCAGGATCTTCGCCTTTAAACTCACGATAAGTATACATCGGCGCAATATCCCACTCTGTTTTACCGACGAGCGCGTTATACACGGGGTCGAGTTCGGTCGTGCCGTCGACAAGCATTGCCACTTCGCCCGACGTAAAGTACTGCACCTTGGAGCTGTTGTTGAGCGTTGCCGGCGACGGAGAAATACCGTAGCCGTAAACTTCGTCATCAACTTTTTTGCTCGTTACCTGCGACCACGCGCAGAACTCCCTGAACTGCTCATACTGCGAAGGCAATTCATACAAGCTTGATACTACCGGTGAAGACGGATTATCAAGCGCCCAATTCCTGTCTGCATAACTGAGTATATCGCCTGCTTCATAAGCAGTATCATTCACGGTAACCGCTTCCGTTACTAAATAATTAGGCTGCTGATCGCCGAGCGTAAACTTGTACTGCCCCATATCTTCGTCCCACTTCACGCAGTCGCCGCCTACAGCCCAACCGTGCGAGAACCACCATTCGTTGAGCACGCCGTAAAGCGAAGGAGATTGTTTATTGTATTCTCTCGTGAAATATTTACTAAGCGTATTCACTTCGAGGAAGCTCATGGGAATGAGATTGTTGAACACTTTTACAACTTCCTCACCCTCAAGATTTTTAGAAGTTTTAAGTCCTGCGGCAGGCATTGCGTCTACCGTATATTCGGCATATCCCCTCGGCGCATACGTTGTGCCGTTCGCCTGATTATAAGCTTCGAGTTCATCTTCCGTTACGGAAATGATATTGATATTGTTTTGAGTAAAATAATCTTCGTTGTAATAAATAACGCTGGCATTGGCAACGAGAGGCAACGCATATAAGTCCTCTCCCTCGCCCGCTTCGCTCGTCTCTTTATTGAAACGGAATCTGTCTATGTTTCCTGCCGCATAATTATCCACACTGAAATACGTCTCACCATCGGCATTTTTTGTGTAAGTGGAAGGATCATCAATATAATCCTGCAAATTTGTATAGAACCCCTGCGCGATATTATTGAACACATAACGATCGCTTACGCCGATTATATCCACCGTACCCCTTGCCGAAGCACAATATGACATATGGTTCGCCGAAGAGTCGGTTTTAGGCGAATACTTTACATAAACTCCGTCAATTTTACCCTGCCCTGCATTATAAGCGTCAACCAACTGACTATAACTGCTTGAAGTGTATTGGTCAGTTATACCCCAAAATGTTATTCTTTCCGCATTACCGGCGTCATCACCGCCGCCACCGCAACCGGCAAGACATGTTGCTGCGAGTACAGAGGATATAGCAAGCGCAAATAACTTCTTTTTCATTTTTATCACCTCGTTATTTTAGTATTGTTTTTGTGGTAACGGAGTCAAAAAGGTACAACTTGCTCTCATCCATACCCACATAAATTTCATCGCCGATGGAAACATCGGGGCGATAGTTGAGTTTAAGCGTTACATTTACACCCTCTACCGAAGTATAAATATTTGTCTCGCTGCCCAGAAGCTCTATGCCGGAAGCTATGCAAGTAAATCCTTTTCCCTTTTCGGTAAGAAACAAATTCTCGCACCGCACTCCCATAACTACACGATGCGTTTGCCCGTCAAGGCATTCGTCTTTAATCGCGCGCACTTTTGCTTTTTCAAAGCATAGCACCAAACCGTCTTCAAATGTAAAGTTGATTTTGTCGCCGCAACCCTGCATATCAACGCTGAACATGTTCATCTGCGGGGTACCTATAAAGCCTGCGACAAAGGTGTTGACGGGGTTATCAAAGAGGTTTACCGGAGTATCGATCTGCTGCACCTCACCGTCCTTCATTACGACTATGCGCGTACCCATCGTCATCGCTTCTACCTGGTCGTGCGTAACATAGATGAAAGTGGTGTTGAGTTGCTTATGCAACTTTACAATCTCCGAGCGCATGGAAGTGCGCAGCTTTGCATCGAGGTTAGAGAGCGGCTCGTCCAAAAGGAACACCTTAGGCTCGCGCACTATCGCCCTTCCAAGAGCTATTCGCTGGCGTTGACCGCCGGACATTTCCCTGGGCTTACGGCGCAACAACTTTTTGATGTCGAGTATCTCCGCCGCACGCATGACCTTTTCGTCAATCTCCGCCTTTGTATAATGTCTGTTTTTGAATACAGGCACGGGGGTTTGAGAATAATGTTCTATCTCGCTTTGGTTGCGGCTTATATTCTGCTCAATGGAAATTTTCCTTTGCGCCAGAATATCCAACTCTTCGCGATAACGCCGGATAAGGTCTTGAAGCCCCTCCGCCCTGAACTGCTGTTCCTCTGACAGGCTTCCGTTCCTGTTTATCAGATCGAGCTCGCCTTCCAATCTTTGAAGTTCGACCTCATCCTTATTCCTGACAGCTTCGTCAGAAACGGCAAGCCTGCGGTAATAGGCAAGCGATTTGTTGAGTTCGGCAATCTTTTTTTGATCTATTCGCTTTAACTGATAGCCGGCAATCGACTGCTGTTTTTCAAGAATTGCCTCTTTGATTTCAGACATACGCGTCTTACTCTCATTCATATCGTCAATGATACACTCAATCTGCTTTAAACCATCTGAAATTGCATTATTGAGCGATTTGACCCTTTCTTCAGCCTTTGAAACCGCGGCACGGACAGAGCTTTGGTGCATGCCTCTATTTTTCAGATGAGCAACCTTTTTGGTAAGCGCGTCGATTGATTTTGCATAAGCAACGTTATTCTTTTCGATTGCATCGATCTTCCTTTCACCGGCATTATTCTTTTTACCGATAAGGGCAAACTCGTTTTTTAACGCGCCGATTTCGGCAAGCACGGCCTTTACCTCTTCGTTCTCCTCGTAAACCGGTTCCTGAACCTTTTGCAGCGTGAGTCCGAAAGAGATGTTCTGATAGGCAGTCATATGCGGATAGAGCGCATAGTTCTGGAACACCATCGCGATGTTCCTGTCTTTTGCGGGAACGTCGTTTACGTACGTTCCGTCAATGTACAAATCTCCGCTCGAAATATCTTCAAGCCCCGCAATCATACGCAGGGTAGTAGATTTGCCGCACCCGGAAGGACCTACGAACACGATGAACTCGCCGTCTCGTATGTCCATTGAAAAGTTTTTAACGGCAAGCACACCGCCGCGTCCTCTTTCCCTGCTGTCGTAAACTTTGCAGATGTTGTTTAACCTTACGTCAGACACTTAATTTTCCTCCGTCATCACTGCTTTTTTCTTGCGGTAACCTGTCCGCCGACGAGGAGCTGTATAAGCTCCTCATCGGTAAGACCGTCGTCAAATCCGCCGTATACGGTTAATCCCGTAAAGCCACACTCTCCGACGCCGTTCTGCCAGCCCGCCGCGAGGAAGTCTATCGACTTGAACGTAATCATCGCCGCGTTGGAATCGGTGTAGCCGTTTACCCTTTCGTATCC
>JAGHIT010000054.1 GCA_017887095.1 Clostridia bacterium
TCTTTTAAGAGAAGCGCGGCGACCGAACTGTCCACCCCGCCGCTCATTCCGACCACGACCCGCTCGTGCATGGCGACCTCCCGCAAATTTTTTTTGAAATTATAGCACAATCCCCCCAAAATAGAAAGCATTTTTGCCAGACTTGTGCTATAATGGGTATAATTGAATTGCACTCGTGGCGCAATTGGATAGCGTGTCAGCCTCCGACGCTGAAGGTTGTGGGTTCGATCCCCGCCGGGTGCACCACACAAAAAAGCCCCTTATGGGGCTTTTTTGTGTGGTATCCCTGCCCGATGACACGGCGACAAAGTGAGAATCACGCGGGTGACGCGATCGCGCCGCAGAATGCGGCGAACGATACGCTACTTAAGTCGCTTCGCTCCTTACGCCCGACGCGAGGAGGCGCACACGGCGGTTTGCCGCCGAAGTATCCCCGCCCAATATGCGCAAAGGGATGTCCATACGGGCATCCCTTTCATAGATTTGCTAAAGGATATTTAATCTGAGACAGGATGATTGACTTTGATGATTTTTTCTTTTATCTTTTCAAAAACCTTAAATTTACGTATCAGTTCAGAAATGGTGTACGAGACAGCGGAAACGGTCAGCACCAGCAAAAGGAAGATCAGCAGTGCCTGTAAACTATTTCCATACACGGGTTGCTGTCGGATAGAAAAGAACACGTCCCACGCCTTATACACGACTGCATGCCAGACATAAATATGGAAGGACAGTCCGCCTATGGTTTTAAAAACAAAGTTATCAAATATAAAATTGATTTTCAGCCCATATAGACAGGTAATGAGCGGGATCCAGCAGAACAGGCTACCTATCATCTCTCCGCTGCCAAGCGGGCTATTTGCATTTGTTTTATAGAAAGCATATAAAAACAAAATTGCAACGACCAGACCAAGAATTCTCAGCGAAAATTTTAACCAGCCGGACCAGTTTTCAAATTTCTTTAAAAATATCATAAAGAAAAAGCCCAAAAAGAAATTAAACAGCTCCGACGATATTGCATTAACGTTAAAAACAGGTACAATAAAGTTTGATCCCAACGCAGCAAAAAAAGTAATGGCAAGCGGAATCAAAAACCAATAAACACTTCTTTTCTTTTTTGTGAGAACAATGATCAAGGCGCTGATCAGATAGGAAACACCCAAAGGCGCCAAAAACCAAATCGGACCATTATAGATTCCATAAGACCCGCCGAACAGCCTGCCCCCGAAAAAGAACATATCCTTTAACAGATCGATCAGATTGATATTTTCTGCCGCATTGTAGCTGAAATGAATAATGACAGCCAACAAATAGGACACAAGCACAGAAATGATCACCGTCGGATAAATCCTGACCGCCCTCTTTTTCAAAAAATCTGTAACCGAGAGTTTATCGGTCGTCAGTTTCCGGTAATACGCAAGATAAAACATCATTCCGGAAATCAGCAAAAACGCCTGGTTGCCTCCATATATCGTCATTACCCGTATGCCATACAGCAGAGGATGCGCCTGAGGATCAAGTGAAACACCGAAATGATAATGCCATAGGACAACACTGACCGCCAAAATAAATCTTAAGACATATAAAAAAGAAAGTTGATTATTTTTTTGCTTTTGACTCTTATACCCCCCCCCGATTGCAACGGGCTGATCACTGTTTTGTCCTGCGCTTTCTATCGGGCGCAAATCCTGAAACTCGTCACTCTTCATCTTAGCGTACTCTCCACTCAATAAAATTATTTCTTGCGGTTAGTATACAACAGAGGGATGATTTTGTCAAGAAAGATTGATCGTTTTAGCGCCCGTCGATTTCCGCCCCGCTTGCGGCAATTTTCAGATACAGTTCTTATAACTGTTGCCCCAGTCTGCCATCGCATCGATGATGGGCAGAAGGGACTGCCCGATATCGGTCAAAGAATAGATCACGCGCGGCGGAACTTCGGCAAATACCTCGCGCGAAACGATCCCGTCCCCCTCCATGGCGCGCAGGTTATCGGTGAGCACCTTCTGCGAGATCCCCGGGACGCCTTTCTTCAGTTCGGTAAACCGCTGCGGACAGTCCAGCAGATTGCGGATAATGAGCAGCTTCCATTTGTTGCCGATCAACTGTACCGTGGTGGCAACGGGACATTCGGGCAATTCATCCTTCGTCAGCATGTGCGACCTCCTTTTCTGTGATTATATCGTATCTGTCACGCTCTGTCAATCATATTAGTTTCAAAAATATACTAAGTTGCAAAATAATATGCGAGTAATGAAATTGTAACATCTGTGACAGCCGTAACCATTTCCGCTACAATACGGATACAATCAAATCCGGAGGTAAATGTTATGTCCAATTACAGCAAAATCAGCGTCTCCGACGGGGCGCGCACCGAACTTCACGACAGTCTCTCCCTGACGGGCGCGGAAGTCAGCATCAACCTGCTTCCCGCAGGTGCAGGCGTTCCGTTTGTCCATGCACACAAGCTTAATGAGGAGATCTACGGCATTCTGGAGGGCGCAGGCAAGGCGGTCATCGACGGCGAGGAGGTCGCCCTCAAGGCGGGCGACTGGCTGCGCATCGCCCCCACGGCAAAGCGACAGTTCTTCGCCGCGGCGGACAGTGCGATCAGGTATGTCTGCATCCAGGTCAGACAGAACTCGCTTGAAGGCTACACCATGACGGATGCAATCATATAATTGCAAACAAAAAGCGGCGGGCGCATTCTGAGCCCGCCGCCTTGTACATTACATCAAAAAATCCGCCCCGTAAATCAAATAGGCGGATTTTTTACCTCCGGAAAATTTTTCCGTTATCGCCGAACAGCTTTTCATACTGATTCGGAAATCTTTTTCGGACATATGCCTTTGCCGCCGTAAAATCCACATTTCGTCCTTCCGCGCGGTGGCAATCGGACGCAACAAAGTCCAGCATGTCGTTTCTGAGCAGGAACTTGAGCAATTTCCTGCAGGGACGCTGTGAGAACGCATGCGCATTCACCTGAATCAGTCCGCCGCTCTCACGAATATTGAAAAAATCTTCACGGCTGAGATATCCGTACCGTTCGGCATGCGCAACAATTGGATGATACCCCATGATCGAAAGTTCATATACGGCGTCCGGAATATCCGTCATACCGCCATAAAGGGAAAATTCGACGAGAACGTACGCCGAACCGCCCAGCGTGAGCAGTTCCCCCGCACGAAGAGCCTCCTTCATGCCGTCATAGTAATAGATTTCAGCGCCAAGATACAGACGGACCGGCAACGCCTCAGCCGCCTTGCAAAGCTGCGCAAAACGATCTTTTATAAGCTTTGTCCGGCGCTCCGAGCCGCTCTGATGCGGAGTACAAATCACTCCGTCCACCCCTTGCTCCGCGCATTGCATGAGCAGAGCCAACGATTCTTTCAGCGTTACCGCCCCGTCATCTACTCCATACAAAATATGGCTGTGAATATCCGTCATGAGATCACTTCTTTTGCCGGTTCTTATCCTTTTTTACGGCGCGATCGCTCCCGGAAGGCTTCTTCCCGTCCCCGGATTCCATCTGCTTTTTCATATCTTTGCCGTAATATCCGTGATATCCGTAATAATAGTAATAGGATTCGTTACCGTGCTTATCCACGACCGCCTTGGTCACGTTGATCCCAATGACATCCGCATTGACTTCATGGAGCGTCGACAGCGCCGTAGCAGCCTGTTTTTTGCCGGTATCGCGCATGGAAATATTGAATAAAACGCCGTCGCAGACTTTACTGATCGCACAAGCATCCGAACATGCGAGCACGGGCGGAGTATCGAGCAGAATGTAATCATAATACTGCCTGAGTTCCTGAATAAGCTGCGAGAACCGCATCGATTCAATAATAACGAGCGGGTTGAGTACGTTTCTTCCGGCAGTGATGACATCCACTTGCGCAGACGTACGCTTGATGATCGCCTCCAGATTGACGCTGCCTGCCACATAATCCACGATACCGTAATCGCGCGAAATCTTGAACAATTTATGAATCGTAGATTTCCTGAGATCCATATCGATCAACAGCACGCGCTGCGCATTGTATGCCAGCGCACATGCAAAGTTTGCGATGACCGTCGTTTTCAGTTCGCATTCCTGCGAAGAAGTAACCATGATTACCTTATAGGGATTATCGACATTCGCATACTTTATATTTGTAAAAAGTTTGTTATATGGTTCGTAATTACGCAGATTCGCGGGAAGAAGCGCGGCATGCGGACGGGAAGCGGTGTGCTTTCCCCCTTTGAGCGCATACCCTCCGGAATACTTGTCATCGATAAAGAATCCGACGACTCGCTCTTCCAGTCCGTTTTCGATATCCTTCCTGCTGCGAAATTTGGTGGAGCAGAACTCCAAGACCAGCGCCGCAATACACCCTATAACCAGACCGCCGATCAAAGCGATCGCAAGATAGAGCGGTTTGTTGGGAGAAGAATAGACGCCGGGTTTTGCAGTTGAAGTCTGTGTCAGCTTTGCCCGCAGATCGGCGAACCCTTCCTGTTCCATCGTATTGACAAGCTGTTCGGCAAGAGAATTCGCAAGATTCATTGAGAGCGTACTGTCCTCACACTCCACAGAAATAATGATGATAAAACTCTCGTCGTCGCTCGTCACGGTGATCATGCCGGAAAGATTGCCCGAAGAGAGATCATATTCTTCGGCGACGGGATCAAGAACGACGTCCTCCTGCACAAGACGCGCCACCGTATTGACGATCCTGAGTGAATTGGTGTAGTCCACGTCTTCCCCGCCCGAAGGAGCCGAGGGCTGCGTGACGGCAACAAGCACCATGGAACTGGAGCGATACTGCGGATGGACGATACCGAACGTATATATGATGCCGATCAGGAAGCATACTGCCGTAATAACCGCGATCAGGATCTTGTTCTTCCACAGCAAGTGAAAAATCTCACCCAGTCTGATCGTGCTCTCTTCCTGTCTGTTTTCAGTTTCTGCCATTGACCCTCCGTATACGCGCCGATCCGCCGTTCATTTCGCTGCAATACGCGCATAATCTCCGTTCGCATACACAGACGACGCGCAGCCAGCGGATCTGCACCTATTATAAGCAAAATGTGCCCGCTTGTCAACTTTTCGCCGCTTGAATCCGAGGCTTTCCGGGCTTGCCGTACAAATTTGACAAAAAACGATATTCCGCATAACGGCTTACTTTTTTATCACGCCCGCCGTACGTTGGAATCCTTGACATCCGGACAGGATTGCGATACAATACATTTACCGCTGCGACCACGCAGCATAAATAACCCGAACGCCTTCCGGCGGCATGCGCCGCCCCTTTTTCGACATATGAAACGCACTATTATCGCAATCGCGCTCTCAGGCACTGCAATGCTCGCCGTGATGATCACGATTTTCCTGTTTTCCAATCAGTCGGGCGGCGCCTCCTCCGAGACAAGCGACCATGTTGCCGAAACAATTTTGGGGATCCTCGACGTCGAAATCCCTACCGGGCAGCCCCCTTCTACGGTGCCAATCCTGTTTGAATTTAACGTCCGGAATTGCGCGCATATTTTTCTTTATGCTCTGCTCGGATTGACGGCATTCCTGTTTGCTGCGTCTCTGTTTGCGCTCGCCCCGAAAAAGCGCAGGCTATTTCTTCTTTGGATCGTTCTCGCTGCGCTTGCGATCAGTCTTGCGTACGCATGCTTCGACGAACTGCATCAATCTTATGTGGACGGCAGAAACGCGGCGCTGCGCGATGTAGGGATCGACATGATCGGAGCATGCACGGCAGTCGTACTGAGCTGCGCCGTTTACGCGCTGATCCGGCATTGCACCCGAAAGCAGCATATCGAATAATACGCTTATGAAACATGCGCGCGGGTCTAAGCGAGACCCGCGCGCATACTTTAATCCCGCAACGCCGCCAGAACATCACCGACATCTGCATTCAAACAGACCGAACGCGCCGCGATCTCCCGCGGCGCATATGCCTCGCCGAGATTAATACAGACATACGTCGCCTTTGTATTCCTGTTCGCCATGCGCCAAAATGGATACTTGATGATCCCCGGCGTATTTCCGCCAACGCCAAGCTCGAACAGAAGCATTCGTCTGTCAGCATACCGCTCTAAAAACCTATGATAACGCTCCGCCGCCGCATGCCAGCCCGCATCTTCCACAAACGTTTCGTCCGAACGGAGATTGAGCGCCATGGGGCTTCCGCACTTGGGACAGCGCGGCACGAGCGAGGCAGGGATGCGCATATCCTTCTGCTCTTGCAGCATCTTGCGGACAGCTGTTTCATTATCATACGTTGCGGCATGGCAGGGCCGCGAACACTGAAAAAGCCCGTAATCCCCCTGTGTGTAAAAGAGTCGCGACTTATCAAATCCCGCAACCTGAAACCGATGATCGACGTTGGTCGTCAGCACGAAATAGTTTTTGCCCTGCACCAGATGAAGAAGATCCTCGTACGGCTTGCCTGCCGGCTGATCGTAGCGGTTAATATAAATATTGCGCGACCAGTACGCCCAAAACTCCTCAAGCGTCGGGAAGGGATAAAAGCCTCCCGAATACATGTCGTGAAAGCCGTACTTCTCCTCGAAATCGTGAAAATATTTTTGAAAGCGATCGCCCGCATAGGTAAATCCCGCCGCCGTCGATAACCCCGCGCCCGCGCCGATGAGGACCGCATCCGCCTGCGCCAGCTCCTCTTTGATGCGATCAGTCTTTCCCTTTATTTCCCACATATGCCCCTCCTTGTTGTAATTTAATCGATTACAACACAAGAATATCACATAATCGATGTAATATCAACTATTACAACGAAGTCAGTCAAAAAAAATCGGGTGCGGTCTGCACCCGATTTTTTGATTACTTGTGATGTTTGACCAATTCAAACGCTTTGGCGATCTCCATGACAATGATGGGAACGATCGCAAGCGCAATCCCGATGACGTATACCTGCCAGGGCAGATATTCGCTGCCGAACCCGAACACCGTCATGACGCCCGGCGTAAAGAGCACGAACGCGATCAGCGCAAAAGCGATCAGCGTGACCCAGTTGAGCACCTTGTTGGAGAAAGGTCCGACTTTGAAAAGCGAGTGCCCAGAACGCATATTGTACGCATGCAGAGACTGGGAAAGCGCGAGTACGAAGAAGGTTGCCGCGCTGCACCCCTCCGCCCCCAGCCCGAAGCCGTAACGGGCAATGCAGTAACTTGCAATGGCAAGACCGGCAAACATACAGCCCTGCAGTACGATCTGGATCCCGTAGCCATGCGCAAAAATACTCTCATCCTTTGATCTTGGTTTCTGATCCATGACGTCCGGCTCCAGCTTTTCCATCCCGAGCGCAATCGCGGGCAGGGAATCGCCGATCAGGTTGATCCAAAGCAGCTGAATGGAGATAAAGGGCGAGATCTGCCAGATACACATACAGAGGAACACAACGATGACTTCGGAGATATTCGTCCCGAGAAGGAAGCCGACCACCTTCTTGATATTGGAGTAGATGCCCCTGCCTTCCTTGACCGCGTCGACGATGGTCGCAAAGTTGTCGTCCGTGAGCGTCATATCCGCAGCGCCCTTTGCAACGTCCGTACCCGTGATGCCCATCGCGCAGCCGATGTCCGCCGCCTTGAGCGCGGGCGCATCGTTGACGCCGTCGCCCGTCATGGAGACGACCTGACCCTTTTTTTGCCATGCCTTGACGATCCTGATCTTGTTCTCGGGCGAAACGCGCGCATAAACGGAAATATTCTCGACTTCCTTGTCCAGTTCCTCGTCGCTCATCGCATCGAGCTGCGCACCCGTGATCGCCTTGTCGCCTTCCAACAGGATCCCCAGTTCCTTTGCGATCGCAGAAGCCGTCGTGACGTGATCGCCCGTGATCATGATGGGCTTGATGCCTGCCTTGCGGCATACCGCGACCGCCTCCTTGGCTTCAGGGCGCGGAGGGTCGATCATGCCGACAAGCCCCAAGAAGGTCAGCCCGCTCTCCAATTCCTCGCTGGTGGGCTCAGCGGGAACGCTGTCGATGTACTTATAGCCGACGGCCAGAACGCGCAGCGCGTCCGCGCTCATTTCTTCGACCGCCGCACGCGCAGCATCCAGATCGCCCGCAATGCAACGCGCCGCCATCATATCGAACGCTCCTTTGACGATGACCAGAAGCCTGTCGCCCACTTTGTTGACAGAGGTCATCAGTTTGCGGTCGGAATCAAAAGGAATGCCCGAAACGCGAGGATATGCCTTATTGAGCGCCTCTTTTGCATTCCCCGCCTTGTGTGCCGCAAGCACGATCGCCGTCTCGGTCGGGTCTCCGAGATGCACTTCTTTTCCGTTCTCGAACTCCACCGATCCGTCGCAACACAACGTACCCCAATTGAGAAGCGTTTTGACGTTTTCATCTGCCGTCGCAGGATCGAATGCCGTTACCGTGCCGCCGTCAAGATATGTCCTGACCAGCGTCATACGGTTTTGCGTCAGCGTTCCCGTTTTATCCGAACAGATGACGGACGCGCTGCCAAGCGTCTCCACTGCAGGCAGGCGTTTGATGATGGCATTCTTTTTGACCATGCGCGTTACGCCGATGGACAATACGATCGTGACGACCGCGGGAAGTCCTTCCGGGATCGCCGAGACCGCAAGCGAGACCGCCGTCATGAACAGTTCAAGCCAATCCAGCCCGACGCAAGCCCCGACGATAAAAATCACGACGCAAGCGGCAAGTGCGACAATCCCAAGATATTTTCCGAGTTGCGCAAGCTTTTGCTGCAGGGGTGTGCGCACCTCCTTCTCCCCGGCAAGAAGATTGGCAATTTTTCCCATCTCAGTCTTCATGCCGGTGCCCGTCACGACGGCCGTCGCCGTGCCGTATGTGATCGAGCACCCCGAGAATACCATATTATCCCTATCCCCGATGGCGGAATTTTCATCCACCACGGCAGAAGCATCCTTCTCTGAAGGGACGCTCTCTCCCGTCAGGGCGGATTCTTCCGATTTCAGGTTAGAACTTTTGAGCAGCCGCGCATCTGCCGGAACAAAGTCCCCCGCCTCCAAAAAGATAATATCTCCCGGGACCAGTTCTGACGCCTGAATGAGCTGCTCCTTTCCGTCGCGAATGACGCGCGCATGCGGTGCGGACATATTCTTGAGCGCTTCAAGCGCCTTCTCCGCCTTGCTTTCCTGCACCAGCCCCATGATCGCGTTCAGAACGACGATAAAGACGATAAGTGCCGGCTCGACAAACTCGATGGGACTTTCCTCATGCGTAACAAACACCTGATAACAGATAATGCCGAAGGAGACACAAGCCGCAATGAGCAGAATAATGATCATAACATCCTTGAACTGCTCAAGAAACCGAACAATAAGCGGCTTTTTCTTCTTCTCATCCAGTTTGTTTTCGCCGTACTGCGCCCTGCGTGCGGCAACTTGTTCCGCCGTAAGACCGCGCTGCACATCCGTTTCCAGAGCAGACAGCACTTCTTCGGCAGCTTGATCGTGATAAGCCAATCTCCAATCCTCCGTAAAATAAAGTTCATTCCTAATATAGCATGCGCCGCGGCACAAGCCGCATGCGTTATTGTTTCACTTTTTCCATCACTGCTCAACGGCAGCAGGACAAGGAAAAAATCTCGAGAAAGTAAAAAAACGGTCTGCGGAACTTCTCCCGCGAACCGTTTCTGGAGGCGCCACCCGGATTTGAACCGGGGAATCAGGGTTTTGCAGACCCTTGCCTTACCACTTGGCTATGGCGCCAAACCTGCCCCGGAAACCGTTCGATAGGGGCAAAATAAAAAACAGCGCGGAAATCGTGTTTGGAGCGGGAAACGAGACTCGAA
>JAGHIT010000055.1 GCA_017887095.1 Clostridia bacterium
CCGACGTCTACGCCGCAGGGGACAACTGCGAGAGCTACGATATCTGCTCGGGGACGCGGCGCATTCTGGCGCTGCTGCCCAATGCCGCCTTCCAGGGCGAGACGGCGGGCAGGAACATGGCGGGCGGCGACGCGGCGTTCGACAAAGCTGCGCCCTTCAATGCGCTCGGCCTGTTCGATACCCACATTGCGACGGCGGGCGTCTACGAGGGCGAAGCGTACACCGACACCTCGGAGGGCTACAAGAAGCTGTTCGTCAAAGACAACAAGCTGGTCGGCTTTATTCTCATCGACTGCATCGAGCGCGCGGGTATCTACACCTCGCTCATCCGCGAGCAGACCCCGCTCGACACGGTGGACTTTGAACTGCTCAAAAAGAACCCTGCGCTCATGGCGTTTGCACGCGGGGCGCGGGCAGAAATTCTTACAAGGAGGCGCTGATATGATCGTTCATGCGGGAGATATGCACTTCAAGGCGCTCGGCGACCTCGTCCGCGGCGCACAGGACAGGGAGATCGTCATCGAAAACTGCATCGGACAGCGCTATATCGGCGCGGGCTCGTCGGGCAAGAAGATCGAGATCATCGGCACGCCCGGCAACGCGCTGGGGGCGTACCTCAACGGGACGGAGATCGTCGTGCGAGGCAACGTGCAGGACGCCGTCGGCGATACGATGAACTGCGGTTCGATCATTGTCCACGGCGGCGCGGGCGACGCGCTCGGCTACGCGATGCGCGGCGGCAAGATCTTCATCCGCGGCAACGTCGGCTACCGCTGCGGCATCCACATGAAGGCGTACATGAACTTCAAGCCCGTCATCGTCATCGGCGGCAGGGCGGGGAGCTTTCTCGGCGAATATCAGGCGGGCGGGCTCATCGTCGTGCTCAATTTAAGTGACGAAAGTCCCGTCGTCGGCAACTTCTGCGGCACGGGTATGCACGGCGGGGAAATGTACCTGCGCGGCGAAGCGCTGCCGCCCAACCTTCCGCCGCAGGTCAAGGCAGAGCGCGTGGAGGGCATCTCCGATCCCTGGGTGCGCTCCATCATCACGGAGTACGCCGGCGTGTACGGGCTGGACGCGGAAAAACTGCTCGCGGACACCTATTACCATTTAAGTCCCAACGTCGACAATCCCTATCACAGAATGTATATCAACAACTGAAAAAAGCCCGCGTACAAAGCGGGCTTTTGATTGCGCAAAACACGGCGCGCAGCGACGCATAAAGCGCCGTTGTGCGCCGCTTTATGAAAAAAAACGGTTCGCTGCGGAAAAACCCGCATGCAACTTTCGGCAAATGATTGGCAGCTCTTGTCAACGGATGCGTTTTGTGCTATAATGTAGCAATGAAACTCATCGACTGCAAACCCTATACGGGCATGCGGGTGTGCGTGGCGCTCTCGGGCGGGCGGGACTCCGTCGCCCTTCTTCATGCACTCAAAACCGGGGGCGTCAAGGTTTCTGCACTCACCTGCGGTCACGGCATGCGCGCCGCGTCGGAGGCGGATATCGCCTTCGTCGAAGGGCTTTGCCGCGATTTGGGCGTGCCGCTGCGCGTCTTTCGCGCCGATATCCCCGCGCGCGCCGAAATGCAGAAGCGGGGACTGGAGGAGACTGCCCGTGTATGGCGCTACGAGTGCTTCGCGCGTGTTGTTGCGGAGGGGGAGGCAGACACCGTCGCAACCGCGCATCATAAGGACGATCTTGCCGAAACGCTGCTTTTCCGCCTGGCGCGGGGGACGTCGTCGGCGGGGCTGAATGCCTTTCCCGCGCGGGAGGGTATCGTTCGCCCCCTTCTCGGCGTCACGCGCGCGCAGATCGACGCCTACGTTGCGGAGCACGCGCTTCCCTTTGTCGAAGACGAGAGCAATGCGGACGTTGCGTTTTCGCGCAACCGCATCCGCCACAACGTCCTGCCTGAGCTGGAGCGTGCCGTGCCGGGCGCACAGAGCAACCTTATCGCATTCGCGGCGCGCGCCGCTGAGGACGACGCCTGCCTTTGTGCTCTGGCGGCGGAGCATGTCCGTGTCGAGGACGGCATGGTGCATATTCCGTTTGCGCTGCCCATGCCCGTCTTTTCGCGCGCGGTCGTGCAGGCGCTATCGTTTCTGGGCGTGACGCGCGACTATACCGCGGCGAACGTCGCGCAGGCGGCGCGGCTCAGGGAGCTGCAGAGCGGGCGGCGCGCCTCTCTGCCGTGCGGGATCCAGGCCGTGCGAGAGGGGGATGCCGTCGTGTTCTGTCGGCCGCGGGGGGCATGTCCGCAGGAGCTGCCCTTTGCGTACGGCACGTTTCAACTGGGCGACGATACGGTCATGGTGTCCCCGTCCGAGGCGCCCGGCGCACTCATGGCGGACATGGATGCCTTCCCAGCGGACTGCGTTCTGCGCACGCGGCGGGAAGGGGACATGATCACGCCCTTCGGGGGCGGACGCAAGACGCTCAAGAAGTTTCTCACGGGCAAAAAGATCCCCGCGCGGATCGGGCATGGACTGCCCCTCGTCGCCAAGGGGAGCGAGGTATATGCCGTCATCGGTGTAGAGATCGCGGATGCCGTCAAGGTGACTGAAAAGACGGCGCACAGGGTTTGGCTTTCCGTCGTATCGTGCGCGCAGACAGAATAAGAGAACAAAATACACAGGAGGAAAAAGGGATGCACCCCGATTGTGAGAGGATATTGCTGTCGGAAGAGGAGATCACGGCGCGCGTCAAAGAGGCGGGCGCCTGGCTGGATGAGAAATTTGCGGGGACGGTCCCCGTTGCCGTGTGCAACTTAAAGGGGAGTGCGGTGTTCTTTGCGGACGTCCTGCGCGCCACGCACCTGGATATGGAAATGGACTTCATGGCGGTGAGCTCGTACGGCGCAAATGCCGTATCGTCCGGCAAGCCCTTCGTCAAGCGCGACCTCTTTTCCTCCGTCGAAGGAAGGGACGTGCTGCTCGTCGAGGATATCGTGGATACGGGCAGGACGCTCGTCACCCTGCGCCAATTTTTTAAGGAACGGGGCGCGAGATCTGTGACCGTCGTCGCTCTGCTCGATAAACCCGCGCGGCGCGTCGTGGATGCGAATGCGGATTTTATCTGCTTTTCCGTCGAGGACGAGTTTCTCGTCGGCTATGGGCTGGACTATGCGGAGAAGTACCGCAATCTGCCCTATATCGGGATCCTGAAGCGCAGCGTCTATGAGAAATAAATCGTGCCGTCGTTGATCTTCCCGGAGAACCCCGGATATTTTGAAAGCAGCGGAAACGAAAAAGAGATAAGATTTTTGAAAATCTTATCTCTTTTTTAATCTTTTGTGAAATGCGCATTGTCAGCGCTCTTGTTGTGATCACACTTCACTGAATTGCGCGGAAGAGAGGGTATACCGCAAGGTCCCCAGCGAATGCAGGATGGGAACGTCCATGCGCAGAAGCACATTGCGATAGGTGTTGTTGTTGCTGTCTGAGAGAGCGGCATAGGTGTAGCTCTGTGAAAGACCGCCGTTTCCGCCCGAATAACTAAGCGAGAAAGTGTAGGCCGGAATTTCGTGTTCCGCGGTTTCAGCACCGTTTAAAGAAAAATTCAGTGTTGTCGACGCGGATGTCGCCGCATCTGTCAGCGCCACGGTCGCTTGTTGGCGGGTCACGGGATTGACGGAGCGGAACGTGATGCCCGAGGAGGGATTGACGGCGCGCAGGGCAAAGAGGATCTGCTCGTTATCGAAGTATGTCCCGCTGCCGCTCAGAGCGATCTCGTATGTGTCGCTCTTGTCGTTGATGCGGTTGTCGATCTGAACCGTCGCTCCGGTGCAATCGCTGTTGTAGGTCGTTGTGTATGTGTAGTCGTACGTTTCGTACGCATCTTCCGTCGTTTCAGGTGTAACGGTGACGGGAGAGTGGGAGAGCACCGTTTTGATGCTCTTGACGGGGGCGAGCGAGAAACGAATATCGCGGAACCAGACCTCGGACGTGACGACGTCTTCAAATGTTTCCGTCTCACCGTTTACGGTATAGGTAACGGGAATATTCAGCGTGCTCGTCAGGTGATAGCAAGTTTCGTTTTCCCCGCCTGCAAGCACCGTGTTTTCTGCAGAAAGAACGGTTGTGTAGCTGCCTTCCCCGTAGCTGAGAAAATTGTTCCCGTCCGATGATTCAAACAACACAAGATACCTGAGTTCTTCGCGTGTATTGGCGTTGATTGTGGAATTGGTACGGCTGTACCAGTTGGCGCTGAGCGCCAGATTATTTACCGCCGTGCATGCCGTCAGTGCGAGAAAGGGGACGGCAAGAGCAAGGCAGGCGAAAGATGTTTTTTTCATGGAAAGCTCCGGATCGTCAGTTTTTTCTCATTATAACATAAAATTTTTTGTTTGTAAAAAATAATCGAAGAAATACAGGGAAATTTTTATGAAAACTGACGGGAAAGTATGATATAATGTTGGAAGTCGGAAAAGGAGAAGAGAATTATGGCAATGATCATCGGTGCGCCGACGCCGGACGATGCGCTTGCGGCGTTGGCACACTGCGTGAAGCGGTGCGAAGAGCGCGGCGAGCAGAACCTCGTGTTCTGTGAGGACAGTCTTACATTGCTCGCCGAACGCGCCGTTCTGGCAGAAACGGGCGGGACGTTCCTTACGGAAGTTACGACGTTTGCCCGGTTTTTGTCGGGCGAGCGGCAAGTACTTTCCAAACAGGGGTCTGTCATGGCGCTCTCTGCCATTCTTACGGATTGTGAGGGGGAATTGTCTTGTTTTTCTGCGGGCGCTGCGGAGACGGTTTATGAAACACTTGCGCAACTCGCCGCTTCTCGTGTGGATGCAGCGCAGCTTCGGGCGGGCGCGGAAGCAACGGAGGGGGCGCTCCGCGCAAAGCTCACCGATCTTGCGCTGCTTTCTGAGCGGTACGCCTCTTTTCTTTCGGAAAACGCATTGCTGGATGAGAGCGGATATCTTGCGCTTCTTCCCGAAGCGATCGGAAAGCGCCTGGCGGGGATCAATGTGTTTTTTGTTGCGTTCCCGTCTTTTACGCGTCAGGCAGCGGAAGGGATCCGTGCGGCGGCAGAAAACGCGGCAAACGTTACGGGTATCTTTCTTGCGGGGAAGGAGCCGCTGTATACCAACGAAGCGGCGCGCGTTTTTCGGGACATCTGTGCGGAGATCGGAGAGACGGAGATCGTCATGGCGCCGTGTACGCTGACGGAAGATGCTGAGCGCGTGCGCTGTGGACTGTTTGCGCCCGAAGTGTTTTCTCTGCCACCTGAAAAAACGCAGCGCGTCTGTATTTTTTCCGCACAGGATGAAGCGGAGGAAGCGAACACCGTGTGTGCGCTCATCAAACGTTATATAGCGAAGGGATTGCGCTATCGGGATATCGTCGTGCTGACGCCGGATGAGGAAAGCCGCCTGGTGATGGAAAAGGTGTTTTCCTCCTACCGAATCCCCTATTTTGCGGACAGGAAACGACCTTTTTCCCGTCATCCGTTCGTGCGATTCGTGGTGGCGGCTCTTCGCGCGGTCGCCGATGGCGGCAGACCGGAATCGGTGGACGCTGTTGCTGCCAATGTATGCTTCGGCGCGTCGCACGGTTATCGCAATTATCTCATGAAATACGGGAATTGGCGCGGCGGGTATCGGCGCGCCATACGGGAGGACGTACAGGGCATATCATTGGACGAAGTTGCCTTGCTGCGCGCCTGCCGGGAACGCATGCTGCGCGTACTGGATGCGCTTCCCCGCAGAGGCAGTGCGCAGGATTTTGCGGACGCGATCGCCATGCTGCGCGCGTTCGTCGGGGCGGACTCTGTGATTCAAACGCTTTCTGCGCATGCAGAGGGAGCGGAACAGACGTTCCTGAAACTGGATAAGCTGGACGGCATGCTGGCGGAACTTCGCGTTGCGGGGGGAAAGATCTTTACGGCGCGCGAATTCGCGGCGCTCTTTGAGAGCGGCGCCGCTGCGCTCAAGACGGCAATGATCCCTTCGTTGTCAGATACGGTATACCTCGGCGATGCAACGGACAGCCGTTTCGCGCGCGCAAAAGTGCTGTTCCTGACCGGTCTGACAGATGCGCTTCCCCGTACGGGGGAGGATACTTCCGTCATTACCGATGCAGAGATGGACAGGCTGGCCGCGCTTTCCGTACATGTAGAACCGGCGATCTCTGTCGTCAATGCCCGTGCCAGAGAAAGTTTTGCGCTCAACGCATGTGCTTTTTCGGATGAATTGTATGTGAGCCGTCCCGTAAAAGTGCGCGGCGAAGAACGTGCGGCGGGGGAAGCGTATTCCTATTTGAGCCGCTTGTTTGCGTCTGCTCCGCTGCCTGATTTGTTTCCCTATGACTGTTCGGAACGCGTACCTGCGTTGTTAAAGCTGCTTGCGGCAAAAGCGGATTTTGAAGAGGGAAGGGAGCACGATCCGAAGCTGTTTTCCTCCGTCTGGGCGGCGCTCGCCGAGCGCGTGGGGGAGGATACGCTGCGCAATCTCACCGAGGGAGGCGAGAAAGAGCCCGTCCCGGAGGCAGCGCAGCTTTATTTCGCCGGGGAGACGTCACCCACCCTTCTCGAAGGATATTTCGCTTGCCCGTATGCGGGATTCATGAAGCATGTTCTGCGTGTCAAAGAGAGAGAGGAGGGAGCCGTGCTTGCCCGGGACGCGGGGGATTTCGTGCATAAAGTGCTTGAACGCATGGGGAGCGCGCTGGGAGAACTTTCGTCTGAAGCGGACTGTCGTGCGCTGGCACGCAATACGGCGATCTCGCTCATGAACGAAGCAAGGTATGCCGTTTATGACGATACGGGCGCGAGTCGTTATGCGGGCGAACGGCTGATCGCCGAATGCGAACGGGTTTCCTGTGCGGTGTATGCCTCCGTACACGGTTCGGCGTTCCGTATCCGCGATCGGGAAGAGGAACTGTCTCTTCCCGCGCTTCGGATGAAGGGAAAAGCGGACCGTGTGGATACGGCGGGCGATTATGTGCGCGTCGTGGATTACAAGACGGGACATTTTGATGCTTCTGCCACAGCATATTATACGGGAAGGAGTCTTCAGCTGGAATTGTATCTTTTGGCAGCCTCTGTCGGAGGACGGCCTGCGGGCGCATTTTATTTCCCGGCCGAGGACAGGTTTACTGCGCCCGAAGACGCTAAATTTCGCATGCAGGGATTTTATAATTCCGATGTCGCCGACCTGCTTGACAGCGTGGCGGGAGCCAAGGGGGGGCTTTTTGACGGGGCGCCTTCCCGCGGGCTTGCGGAAGCGGAGTTTAAGGATTTTCTCACCTACGGCACATTGGTCGCGGATCGGGCGCGGCGGGAAATGCAGGCGGGGAATGTACGGCCTTCTCCCTATGAAGGTAGCTGCGATTATTGCGCGTTCCGCGGTGCATGCGGTTTTACGGGTGAGCCGCGCAAAGAAAAAGGAGTGCAAGCTGCGGAAATTGCCGCGGTGGTGCGCGGAGCCAAGGAGGACATATGAGTGTTACGCTGACAGAGGAACAGCGCGCAGCCATTGATACGCGCGGAGAGGTCATTGTCTCCGCGTCGGCGGGGAGCGGCAAGACCTTTGTGATGATCGAGCGGCTCGTTTCTCTGATATTGGGCGGAGAGGATGTCCGGAATATCCTTGCCGTTACATTTACCAACAAGGCGGCGGCGCAGATGCGCGACCGCCTGCGGCTTGCGCTTCTGAAAGGGATCGGGGAAAGTTCGGGTGCCGAACGGGAAAGGCTGAAAGCGCAGCTTGCGGCGCTTCCGCTCGCCGAGATCAGTACCATTCATGCCTTTTGCGGGCGGCTCATCCGTACTTATTTTTATGCGGCAGGCGTCGATCCGTCATTTCGGATTGTCGGCGGTGAGGATGCCGAGAGCGCGGGACTCCGTACGCGCGCGCTGGATGACGTGTTCGAGCAGGCATATGCGGCAGCCGATCCTTCTTTTCGCCTCCTTCTGAGTGTTTATTTTCGTAAGAAAAAGGATACGGCGCTGCGCAGTCTGGTTGTCGAACTTTATCAGAAAGCGCGGGGGTTGGCCGGGTATGAGCAGATCCTTGCAGACATGGGGGCGTCGGACGGTTTTGATGAGATCTGTTCCGTGCTTGTCTCCGATCTTCACACACGCGCGGACATGGTCATACGCGGGCTGGAAGAGCGGGGGCATATCTATGCTGCGCTCGGAGAGAAATTTACGGCTCTTGCCGACATGGTCATTTCAGTCTGCCGAAACATAGCGGCGCGGGAAGACTTGTTCGCCATGACGGGCGTGCTGTCGGAATGCGCGGCAATGGGACGCATGCCTGTCAAACGCAGCGCTTCGGATGAGGAGCGTGCTGCGATCGGGTTTTTGTCAGGTGCCAAGAAGGAGACTTCGGGTATGCTTTCGGAAATTTCATCTTATGCGGACCGTGAAACGGAATATGCGCGTTATCGGCAGGCAAACGAACTTGCACAAGCGCTCGGACAGCTTGCTCTCGCCTATGACGCCGCTTATGCCCGAGAAAAACGGGAGGCGGGCGTGCTCGATTACAACGATCTTGAACAGCTCGCGCTTCGCTTGCTGGACAATGCGACGGTGCGGAGCGATCTTACGGCAAGATATCATGCGGTGTTCGTGGATGAATATCAGGACGTCAATCCCGTACAAGAGGCGATCCTGTCCCGCTTGGGCAGCGGCGAGATATTTCTGGTCGGCGACGCCAAACAGGCGATCTATGGTTTTCGTGGCAGCCGTTCGGAGTTTTTTGAGGAAAAGGAACGCAGCCTTGCGCGGTCATTGCGGCTTTCTGCGAATTTTCGTTCCGCGCCTGCCGTACTTGAGGCAGTCAATTTTGTTTTCTCGGATATAGCAGAGGGATATGTCCCCATGCGCGGCGGCGAACGATACGGCGAGCATCGGGGCGAAGCGAAATATTATTTGCTTCCCAAGCGAAAGACGGCGGAAGGGGAGACGCGCGGCGTTTATTCCGTTTTGGGGCATGCGGGCGCGGAACGCGAGGATGCGCTTGCGGAGGAAGTCGCCCGGCTTGTGGAAACGGAATTGGGCACGGAATGGTTCGATGCCGATACGCAGACCGTGCGAAAAGTGACTTTCGGCGATATTGCCGTTCTCACCCGCCGCCGGGAAGGAGAAGCGGCGCACATTGCCCGCGCATTGCTTGCGCGCGGCGTTCCGGTCACGGCTGCGGCTGAGGTCAATGTGTGCGATTTTTTTGAAGCACGTCTGCTTATCGACTGGCTCTCTTATTTGGACAATCCCGAGCAGGATATCCCTTACTGTACGGCGCTTCTCTCGTCGGTGGGCGGGATGACCGAGCGGGATCTCACGCAGGTACGCCTTTATTTCCGGGAAAAAGGCGTTTTGCAGGACAGCTTCCGTGAGGCATGCGCTGCGTTTGAGAAGGAACAGCCTGCACATTCTGTGGCGCGCAGGCTTGCTGCTTTTCGTGTGCTTGCGGAAGAGTTGAAGGCGCATACACAGACGGAAACTGCAGCAGAGATCATGAACGAATTGCTTGCGCTCGGTTTGGAAGCCCAGATCGCCGCCAAGGAGGGAGGACGCAGCCGCCTGGCGCGGGTCCGGCGTCTCGTAGCGGAAGGGGAGAGCGCGGACGTCAATACCTTTCTTGCCCGCCTTCGCGCATGCAATTATCAGATCGGATATGCTGAAAGCGGCGGCGAAGATTCAGTCCGCATTGTCACCATGCATTCTTCCAAAGGGCTGGAGTACCCGGTCGTCATACTTGCGGGGACGGATGTTCGGTTCCGCGGCGGCAGCGAGCGGGATGAGGTCATGTTCGCACAGCCCGTGCCCCGGGCGCAGCCGGTTGCGGCGCCCAAGGCGTACGATACGAAAAACAAACTGGTGTATACGACTGTCCTGCGTCGGGCATGTGCGGTCGCGGAAGAGACGGCAGAGCGGAAGGAGGAGCGGAACCTGCTCTATGTCGGGATGACGCGTGCCAAGTACCGTCTGCACATCATCTTCCGGGAGCAGGCGGAACGCGCTCTTACTCCCGCCCGAGCAAAGCGGTTTTCCGATTTCTTTGATTTCCGTGCCTGTGCGCGGTGGTTTGTGCCGGAGGCGCACCAAGAACAGATGGCGCCTGCTCGTCGCTCTCTTGTGCATCGGCCCGACGCGCGTCTGCGCGATGCCGTGCTTGCGGCGTATGAACGGCCCTACGCGTGGGAGGAGGGTGTCCGTATCCCTGTTAAAAGTTCTGCAACGGCGCTTTTGTCGCGGCAGTCGGCAATGGATGGAGGCAGATTCCGTTTTCTTGATGAGGCGGAACCGTTTGACGGTGAGACGAGCAAGGAAGCCGGCATTGCATATCATGCTTTTTTGCAGCATGTGCGCTATGGGAGCGAGGTCGGTCCCGAACTCGCGCGCATGCAGCGGGAGGGGCTGCTCACTGCAGAACAGGCGGCGCTACTGGACGTCGGACAGCTTGAAAAAATACTTGCGCTTCCCGTCCTTGCTTCGCTTCAGGGGAGACGTTATCGCCGAGAGCAGTCCTTTCTCGTGCGGCTGCAGGCGGACGAAATCCTGGATACGGAAGCTACGGACGAGATCGTATTTCAGGGAGCGGTGGATTTGCTCGCGGAGGACGAAGCGGGGTATATCGTTATCGATTATAAATATTCCGTTCTCCCCGATGCGGCGCTGCGGGAAAAGTACGCGGTGCAGATTCTGCTGTACAGAAAGGCGGTTGCGCGGGTACTCAGGATCGATGAGAATACCGTGCGCGCATATATAGTGAATATCGCGCGCTGCCGGGAACTCTCGATGTGAGTTTTTTCGCGTGGATTCGGCACAAATTTTTATATTTTTCCTTATATTTTTCTAGTGGATTGGATATCCTTGAACGGAGGTCATTACATGGAAATTTTCAGACAGGTTTTGGAAGTATTTGCGGCGGTACCCGCGTGGGTCCCGCTCATCCTCTGTCCGGCGCTCACCGTGGCGTCGGCGGTTGCATTCGCCGTTTTCGGTGGACGCAGGGCATATCCCGTGCTCGCGGGGATTTTGGGGGCGGCAGGCGTTGCGATTATGAGTGCGGCGGCAACCGTCGGCGAAACCCTTTGTTATGCCGCGCTGTTTTCGCTCATCGCATGCGCAGCAGGGTTGCTCCTGCTTTTGCCAAAACATGCAAAGAAGCTGCGCCGCACCTCGCGCGATGAGCGCATCTATCAGCGATTCCGTGCGGAATTGTCCAATGCGCCCGCGCAGGCGTCCGCTCAACCGGCTTCGCCTGCAAAGGTATGTTGTTTTGAAGAGGAAACGCCCGTGCAGGAAGCGCCCGAACTTTCGTATGCGTTGTCGCTTCTCGATAAGCTTCGCCGCGAGGAACTTGCGGCAACAGATCGTCTGGAGGCGGACATGCTCGGAAAAACGCTGCTTGCGATGCGGGGACGGCTGCTGACCATGGATGAAAAAAATACGCTCAACGACTGTCTTGCTTCCGTACTCAAACTGACGGCAAAGTATAAACTCTGACGCGGACGCAGATACGATGCAATGCGTAAATCAATGAGACGCGCCCGCAGGCATTATGCCTGCGGGCGCGTCATGCTGTTATTTCAGGTGCGCCATGCCCTCATCCAGAAGGAAACGGACATGATCGCGCACGGTCTCTTCAAGGGGACGCGGGGCGTATCCAAATGTACGCTGCGTCTTTCCGAGCGGGAAATCCGCACGCGCTCTGAGCGCTTTGAGCGCGGCGTTTGTGTAAAGCGGTCGTGTGCCGTTGCATTTTGCCGCCAAGAGCAGAAAGGGTGCGCCCAGCTTGGCCACCCACAGCGGGAGCGTACGGGGAACGCGCCGTCCCGTCATTCCGGCAATGACGGAAAGTACGTCGTTTATCTCGTCGGGACGGTTGGCAAAGATATAACTCTCGCCGGCCTTCGCCCGTTCGACGATGGCGGGAAGAACGTCGGCAACGTCGCGGATATCAAAATCGTTGTATCCGCCCTTGACGGAAGCAGGCAGCCTTCCTTCGATAAATTCGATCATCATCTGTGTCATATGGCTGTAGGAATAATCTCCGGGGCCAAGGACGCTTGCGAGAAGCAAAATGCTGGCGTTCAGTCCGCGCTCGCGGACGGCATCGAGTACGATCCTGTCTGCTTCCGCTTTGGCGCGGGCATAATCCGTCTCACAACGTGCGGGATCAGGGACATAGGTCGCGTCCTCGTCGAAAATGCCGCCCAATGCTTCAGTAGAGGAGATGTGGAGCAGTCTGGCGTGATGTGTGATGCACCGCGCGGTCACCTCGCGCGTTCCTTCCACGGTCACGTTGTATAGTTCCCGTCTGCTGCCTTCGCCGATGGTCACCTTTGCTATGGTGTGAATGACGACAAAAGGTCCGTCTCCTGCAAAGAGCGCGTCGAGCGCATTGCAGTCCGAGATATCGCCGTATACAAGCGTGGGGGCGTGCTCTCCAAAGATCCTCTGCGCTTTTTTCCTGCTGCGCGCAAGCCCGACGACGCGGCAGCCTTCGTCAAGCAATTTTTTTGTAAGCACGTTTCCGACGTAACCCGTACAGCCCGTTACAATGTAAGTGATCGTCTTGTCCATACAAATATTATACGGCAAAATCTGCACCGACGCAAGCGTTTGGGGGCATTGCAATTTTTTGAGAAATCTGATATAATAAAACAAGCAAACACCTTTTTTTGCGAACTGGTTGAATTCGATCGGTCGGAAACGCTGTATGGAGCTTGTATATGAAAGAACTGCTCGAACGTTTCAAACAACCGCGCGGTGCGTGGCTGATCGTTGCATGGCTGTTGGGACTTGGCGGGGCGGCGTGCAGTATCGCAGTCGTTGCGCTCGAGTCAGAGGGTTGGTGGGTATACCTCGTATATACGCTTGCCGCTCTCTTTTTGGCATATGCGATCTACGCGCTTGTCAAATTTGTGCCCCGTGCGTCGGGCGCTATTGCCGCACTCGGGAAAAAATATCCCGCACTCGGCAAATGGCTGGGGACATATGAGCACCGCACGCTGCTCTTTTCGGCATGTTCATTTATCGTCAACGTCGGATATGTCGTACTCAATCTGGTTATCGCGGTGCTTACGGCGTCTCTTTGGTACGGCGCGCTCGCGGCTTACTATTTTGCTTTGGGTGCACTTCGGTACGATGTCCTCGGCGGAACGCGGGTGGCGAAAAAGCGCATCAAAGACGAGCGGTCGCTTACGGCGGAAAAGCTCAGGATCTATCGGAACTGCGGTATTGCGCTCCTTATTCTGGAAGGGCTTTTCATGCTGGCGATGGTACAGTTTCTTCTCTCTTCCGGCGGTCGGCTGGAAGAGATCGCGATGCAAAATCTGCATACATATACAATGATCACCATGATCGCATCGGCGGCATATACCTTTTATAAAGTAGCGTTTGCGATTTATAACGTTGTGAAGGTGCATAAGATGGACGATCCCGAGCTGTGGGCGTTGCGTAACATCAATCTGACGGCCGCGCTCGTTTCGTTGATCGCGCTTCAGACGACGATGACGCTTTTTCTTGAACAGACGCTCTCTTCTGCCATGCGGATCTTGAACGGTATTGCGGGGACAGCGGTCGGTTTGTTTGTTGCGGGACTTGCGGTCGTGATGATCGTGCGCGCGAACGGAAAACTGCGGCAGATTCGGATCGATGTCCCGTCCGGACAAAATGATTCGGAAAAAAGAAACGGATAAAGGTTATTGAATCCGTATACGAACGCGCCCGCCTATCGGCGGGCGCGTTCGTATAATTTTGTGTTTTGTTCAGTCGTTCGGGCTTAAAAAGTCACCCAACCGAACCAGCCAGCCCGAGACGGGAAAGGCGGCAAGAATGATACAGCATAAGTACAGGGTCTGCGTGAGATCCAGTTCGATGATCGACCATCCCGTATAGATGAGTTCGCCCAAAACGGGTATACACAGCACGAGGATACATACGCCCACGGAAACGACGTAGATCGCGGCGCGCAGCCAGTTGAAGGGCTTCAAAATATGAGAGAGCATCACCAGTCCGCCAAATGTAACGGCAAGGACAAAGAGCGGATTGATGGCGTCCAATGTCCGGCCGTTGTCTACAGGGATGGCGATATTGAGCGCGCCGAATTCTTCCGGGAAGAGTTGAATGCCTGCATATACGGCAAGGACGCACAAAAACAGTGTAAGGGCGCCCGGAATGGCGCGGGCAAGGACAAATGGAATAAATTTACCCTTGACCCGCTCACCGTTGGGCTGCAATGCGAGCACGACTGACGGGAGGGCCGTCACCATCGTTTCAAAGAGCAGCATATTGTTGGTCGTAAAGAAGTACTGTGCGCGCAGGAAAAAGCAGAAAACCGCAAGGAACACCGTAAAAAGCGTTTTCATGATGTACAGAGATGCGCTTGACTTGATGTTGTTGATGACTCGTCTGCCCTCATACACGACGCTGGGAAGGGAAAGGAAGTTGTTGTCCGTAAGGACAAGGTGAGAGACGTTTCTTGCCGCTTCGCTGCCCGCTGCAACGGAGATCGCGCAATCTGCTTCCTTGAGGGCAAGGATGTCGTTGACGCCGTCGCCTGTCATTGCAACGGTATGCCCCTGTTGTTTGATCGCGCGTACCAGGATAGCCTTTTGTTCCGGAGTGACCCGTCCGAATACCGTATATTTGTTTGCCAGATTCTCTACTTCAGGTTCGGTCAGTCCGTCCAGCGATACGTATTGCTCGGCGTTGGACACGCCCACGCGGCGGGCGACCTCGGAGACCGTGACCGGGTTGTCGCCCGAGATGATCTTAATGTCGACGTCGTTTTCCCGAAACCAGGCAATGGTTTTGGCGGCGTCCTCGCGGATGTTGTCTGCAAGCGTGATGATTGCCGCAGGCCGCAGGACGGAAGGGGTTTTGTCGCCGGCGATCGCGCCGGGAGAATAGGCAAGCACAAGAACGCGCAGTCCTGCCGCGGCATATTGTTTGACGATCTTATCGATTTTGGGCGGCATGGGGCGCAGTACGAATTCGGGCGCACCCATGACAAAGGTGCCTTCTTCGCCAAACGTAACGGCGGAAAGCTTCCGCTTGCTGGAGAAGGGGATCGCCGCCGTTGCATTCATGACGGGAGTATGCCCGAAACGCTCGTGCAGCGCCATGGACGTCTGATTATTGTCATCCAGGGCGGCGAGCATGCTGCTCATGATCTCATCCAGCGTGTGATCGACAAAATTGTTGAGGATCATGCAGTCGCTTACAGTCATTCTTCCGTCGGTAATGGTGCCGGTCTTGTCGAGACAGAGTACGTTGACGCGTGCGAGCATCTCCAGGGAATACAGATCCTGTACGAGGGTGTGTTTCTTTGCCAGCCGCCGCACGCCGACCGCCATCGCAAAAGAGGTGAGGAGCAACAGTCCGGAAGGGATCATTCCGACAATGACAGCACAAGTAAACTGAATGGTCTGGCTGACGTCTCCGCCCGTTGCTTTCCAGTTGATCCAGATCATCGCCGCTGCAACGAGCGGAATGAGGATGCTGATCGCGCGGATAAACAGACGGATGGAGTTCATGATCTCCGAACGCGGCTTTTTGTATTTTTTTGCCTTGGAAGTCAGACTGTTGAGATAGGTTGCCTTGCCCACCTTATCGGCGCGTACGCGGCAGGCGCCGCTTGCGACGAAAGACCCGGCATAGAGCATTTCGCCTGCGGCTTTTTTGACGGGGACAGATTCTCCCGTCAGGAGCGATTCATTGACTTCGGCATTGCCGTCCAGAAGGATGCAATCTGCCGGGATCTGCTGTCCGGCTTCCAACAGCAGGATATCGTCGAGTACGATGTCCCGCACGTTCACTTCGCGTCTGACGCCGCCGCGAACCACTTTGGCGGTGGAAGTAACAAGCACGGCAAGTTTGTCGATCTGTTTTTTTGCAAGGATCTCCTGGATGATGCCGATCAGAAGGTTTGCGGCAAAGATGGCTACAAAGAGAAACTGCGAAAGCTCCGCTCCGGCATATGCCAAGGCAAGGGCGACGATCAGACAAAGGAAATTGAATACCGTACAGAGATTGCCGACGAAAATGCTCGTGTAGGATTTGCTGAATTTTTTATTGACGTCGTTGAAGAGCATCTGCGAGAATCGCAGATCGACCTGTTCTTCCGTGAGTCCTTTTTCGGGATCGGGCGAAAAACGCTCGACGTCCTCCGCTTCGGGAATATGCTTGGCACGGCGGAATTGCTTCATGAGTTTCTTGCGTGAAACCTGTTCCGTGCGTGCGCTGCGTCCCGGGGATGCGTCGGCCGCATTTTGTTCGACGTGCGGGTTTTGCCGTTCGTACACCGATACACCTCCTCCTGCATGAATGGTCTTTTCAGCATTATACACCCTATGCGCGCAAATGTCAAAAGAAGACGGAAACTTTCTCTTTTTTTCGGCATGACGCACGGGGAAGGTTGCAATTCCCGCAAAAAGGGTGTATAATTAAAGAAAAAACCTTTTGAGGCAATCATGATCGATATCGCTGCTCTGCGCGCCGACCCCGATCGCGTGCGTGAAAACATCAAAAAGAAATTTCAGGATCACAAACTTCCCATTGTAGACGAGGCGCTCTCACTCGACGAGCGCCGCCGCGCCCTTCAGACAGAGGGCGATGCTCTGCGCGCCGCAAGGAATTCGCTCTCCAAGCAGATCGGCGCACTCATGCGCGAGAAGAAGCTCGACGAAGCGGAAAACGTCAAAGCGCAGGTCACGGCAGATGCCGCGCGCCTTGCCGATATCGAAAAGGAGACGGAGGAGGTGAGCGCGCGCCTCAAAGAGGTCATGATGCGCATTCCCAACTTTGTCTGCGCCGAGACGCCTGTCGGAAAGGACGACTCCGAGAACGTCGAACGTCAGCGCTTCTTAGAGCCCAAAGTGCCCGATTTTGAAGTGCCTTATCACCTTGATATTCTGGAAAGATTGCAGGGCATCGACATTGACAGCGCGCGCCGCACGAGCGGGCAGGGCTTCTACTATCTGACGGGCGACGTCGCCCGCCTGCACTCCGCGGTGCTCGCGTATGCAAGGGATTTCATGATCGATAAGGGCTTCACATACTGCATCCCGCCCTTCATGATCCGTTCGGACGTCGTCTCGGGCGTCATGAGTTTTGAAGAGATGGACGGCATGATGTACAAGATCGAAGGGGAGGATCTATATCTCATCGGCACGAGCGAGCACTCCATGATCGGCAGATTTATGGGACAGACCATTGACGAGAGCAAGCTCCCCCTGACGCTGACGAGCTATTCGCCCTGCTTCCGCAAGGAAAAGGGTGCGCACGGCATCGAGGAGCGCGGCATCTACCGTATTCACCAGTTTGAAAAGCAGGAGATGATCGTCATCTGTAAGCCCGAAGAGAGCGAGATGTGGTACGATAAAATGTGGAATTACACCGTCGAGCTGTTTGTCTCCATGGGCATTCCCGTCCGCACGCTGGAGTGCTGCACGGGAGACCTTGCCGACCTCAAGTATCGCAGTGTGGACGTGGAGGCGTGGTCGCCCCGCCAGAAGAAGTATTTTGAAGTCGGATCGTGTTCCAATCTTACAGACGCGCAGGCAAGGCGGTTGGGCATCCGCTATAAGGGTGCAAACGGAACGGCCTACGCCCATACGCTCAATAACACGGTGGTCGCGCCGCCCAGAATGCTGATTGCTTTCCTGGAAAACCATCTCAACGCCGACGGAAGCGTGGATATCCCCGAAGTGCTCCGTCCCTACATGGGCGGAAAGGAGAAGATCCTGCCCCGTTCATGAAGTACGTATTTTTCGATATCGAATGTGCGTGCGTCTATAAGAGCGTTGCCAAAATCTGTGCTTTCGGATACGTTGTGGCGGACGAAGCCTTTCGCGTACTGGAACGGGAGGACATCCTCCTCAATCCGCGCGGAAAGTTTCACCTCACCGACCGTAAGGGACGGGAAGGATTGGTTCTTCCTTACGTTTATGAGGATTTTAAAAAGTATCCCGCCTTTCCTGCAGCGTATGCGCGCATAAAAGCATTGCTTGAAAATAAGGATCACGTCGTGCTCGGACATGCGACGCTCAACGATGTGAATTACCTGAACTTGGAGACCCGCCGCTATAAATTGCCGTCTCTTCGCTTTTCCTATTACGATACGCAGTTTTTTTATATGAATGTCAAACACAACTTTTCCCGTCAGCTGGGATTGGGCGCAATGGCGGAAGAGTTGGGGGTGGAATTTACGCCGCATCGTGCCGTGGATGATGCTTATGCAACCATGCGCGTCTGCGAAGCGCTTCTCAAGAGCGAGAGCTTGCTTACCGTGGCTGACTTTGTGTCCCGTTATCAGATCCGTGCGGGACGTATTTCCGATTATAAGATCAGTCCGCTCGCATCGCAGGGGTTGAAGACGTATCTTGCCGAACGCGATGAGGAACGTGACCGCCGCGCCAAGGCGCATGATGAGTTTTATCGCTATGTGAATAAGCATATGCACCGCCGCGCCAAGGGCGGCACTTTGGAGGGAAAGGTGTTTTGCTTTTCCAAAGAAGTGGAAGAGGAAGTGCCGCTCTCTGTTCGTCTTGTTGCGGCGATCTTCGCCTCGGGCGGGAAGTATACCTCGCACCCCTCTGAATGCAACGTCTACATTGCGCGCGGTCAGGGTGGCGTGCGCTATCAGAACGCGGTGTCCGCAGGGGCATCCTATGTCCCGCTCGAGTCCCTCGAGCACGCCCTGCAAGAGATATGATTTTGCCTGAAACATTTTTACGGCGCATGCAAAAAAGGCTGGGAGAGCGGTTCCCCGCCTTTTTGCGCGTCATGGAGGAAGCGCCCTGCAAGGGCGTGCGCGCAAACCCATTAAAACTCACCGGCGCGCAGCTTGCGGCACTCCTGCCCGTCGGCGACGCCGTCCCGTGGGAGCCAAGCGGCTTTTATTGTGACCTGGAGAAAGTTGGCTCGCTCCCTGCGCACCATGCGGGATTATTTTATTCACAGGAGCCTTCCGCCATGTGCGCCGCGCCCCTTTTAGGCGCAAAAAAGGGGGAACGCGTGCTCGACTTGTGTGCCGCGCCCGGCGGCAAGACTACGCAGCTCGCGGGAGCGATGGGGGGAGAAGGGGTGCTGATCGCCAACGAGTACGTCTATGACCGCGCTCGCATCCTTTCGCAGAACGTGGAGAGGCTGGGCGTCGCAAATTGCGCCGTCATCAGTGCGGACACCGCATCTCTCGCCGTTAAACTGCCCGCGTATTTTGACAAGGTGCTCGTCGATGCGCCCTGCTCGGGCGAGGGCATGTTCCGCAAGGAGGAGAACGCCGTTGCGGAGTGGAGCGAGGAAAACGTTGCTCGCTGCATTGCGCGCCAGAGCGCCATTCTCGATGATGCGGCGGCGCTCGTTGCGGGGGGCGGCATGCTCGTCTATTCGACGTGCACTTTTGAATACGGCGAGAACGAGGGGCAGATCCGCGCCTTTCTTGCGCGCCATCCCGAATTTACGCTTTTAGAAGAACGCCTGCTTCTGCCCCATGAAGTGCGCGGCGAGGGGCACTATGCGGCGAAGCTCGTCAAAGAGGAGGGAGAGCGCTATGATGCGCCCGCCTTCCCGCAGATGCGCGATCGGGCGGCGGAGCGCGCATGGCAGGATTTCGCGTCGGACTTCTTTTTTTCGCCGCCGTCGGGATCGGTCACGACGCTCAAGGACGGCAGAATGTATCTTTTGCCGGAAGGTCTTCCGGCTCTTGCCGGGCGCGTTCTGCGCGCAGGCGTCGAGTTGGGCAGGTTTGACGGAAAGCGCTTTACGCCTTCCCACGCTCTTGCCATGAGCGCCAAAGCGGAGAACGTGCGCCGTACTGCGCCCCTGGACGACACGGCTTGCATGCGTTGGCTGCGCGGCGAGACGTTCGCAAGCAGCATGCCGGAGGGCTGGGGCATCGCCACATGGCGGGGCTATCCCGTCGGGCTTGCAAAGTCGGCGGGCGGAACGCTCAAAAACCACTACCCCAAGGGACTGCGCGAGCATTGAGTTTCGTCGCCCGAAGGGTCGTGAAAACGGCATAAAATCGGCGGCGGCTTGCCCATTCGGGAAAGCCGCCGCCTTTTTGCTGTGCGTAGTTATGACTGTTGTATTTCAGCGTCGGAAATATCGGGAGTGTCGGCGGGGTCGGACGCGGGCTTGCCATTTGTCTCCTGCTCTTCTTTTGCCTTTTTGGCAAGGTAGGGGCGGTTGATGCGCGCTGCGATCAGGAACACGGCAACGCCCGCCGCCAACAGGCAGGCAATGGGGATGGCGGCAAGGTTTGCCGAACCCGTCGTATTCATGATGATGCTTGACAGGAGAGTGCCTAAAAAGGAAGCCCCCTTGCCGAAGATATCGAGAATGCCGAACAGGCATCCTGATTGATCGGGCGGGATGATCTTGGCGAAGTAGGAGCGGGAGAGCGCCTGCACGCCGCCCTGGAACAGGCCGACTGCAACGGCGAGCATCCAGAACTGCCAGATTTCGTACATGAACACGGCAAACAGCGCAATGCCCGTATAGGCGACAATGCTGATCAAAATCAACAGTTCAATGCGGACTTTATCCGCAAGTTTTCCCATCACGATGGCGGCAGGGAAGGCGATGAACTGCGTCAAGAGTAGTGCCAGAACGAGTTGAGTATCCCGGTTTCCGTCATCGGGGAAAATCGCTGTGCCAAAGGTCGTCGCCATATCGATGACGGTGTAAACGCCGTCAATGTACAGGAAGAACGCGATCAAAAAGAGGATAATGCCCTTCTTGTTGGGGATGGCGGATTTTTTGGAAAAGACGGAGAACAGCCGCCTGAAGTTGTCGCGGATGGCGTGCGGCGTGCGTGGCACAAAGTGCGTCTGCTTGTAGTTCTTCATGAGCGGGATGGTGAATCCGATCCACCACACCGCATTGATGACGGTCGCAATGGGCATGGAGACCGCCGTTTCCAGCGGGGAAAAGTTGACGATCAGGATGCTGATGATAAAGGGGATGCAGCTTCCGATATATCCCCACGCGTATCCCTTGGAGGAGACGATATCCGTGCGCGCGGGTGACGCCATGTCAACGAGCATGGCATCGTAAAAGACGAGGCTGCCCGAATAGAAGATCTTGGTGATGACAAACACGATGAGGAACACCAGCCACGGCATGGGGATGCCCAGCGCCGCACAGCCGATGACGCCCATGACCGCAAAGAACAAAAAGATAGGGCGCTTGTACCCCTTGAAGTCGCTCAATGTGCCAAAGATAGGGCTTAGAACGGCGACACAGATGGTCACGATGGCGGTGGCAAATCCCCAGTAGGAGCCTGCGGTCGTCTCGCCAATACCCGCGTTTGCTGCAAGATAGCTGTTGAAATAGATGGGCATGATGGCGCTGATGAGCAGCGTGAACGCCGAATTTCCCACGTCGTACAGGATCCAACTCCATTCAAGCTTCCTTGCGGGCATCAGTCGTTTCATATCTGTTCCTCCGATTCGTAGTTTGTGGAAAAGCGTCTGTCCAATGCCTGCGTACTGTCCAGAAAGGCACGCAGATTGGCAAGAAGCGAACGAGCTTTTGGAAGAGCGGCGGAAAATTGCGCCGAAAGAATATTGCCGATTTCCGTATAGGAGGAAGGTGCCGACGGCAAAAGCATCATATCGAGGATGCTGTTTTTGCGCGTAAGGCGCAGTGCTCCGCGAATGATGCTGCGCTTTACGCTGCCGGGAGCACGCAACAGTTCCGAATAAAAGCGCATGGAGCGGATTGCTTTTTCTGCTTGTTTCTTCGGTACGCCGCATACGGCAGAGACCGCATCAATTGTTTCCGGAGTGGATTGAATGTGCAGGAAAATTTTTGCACGAGAAGGATCCAGCCCGTCGGCAAGCAGTAAATTGCGCTCGAGTGCCGCCTCGACGGCGGTATGCGTCAGTTGATAGCGTTTCATCAGGTCGGAGACGATCGGGTGACAGACGCTGTCCAGGCAAAAGTGGCAGACAAATCCATACAGGTAAGCACGGCATGCCTGCGGATTCGAGGCACTTTGTATAATGTCGCGCGCGCGCGCAAAGAATGGCGCGGCGGAAGATTCATGCATGGCGTTGCCCAGAGTGTTTATCTTGTTTTTATGCAGAGGCTGGTAATAAAAGAGTACGTCCGGACCATGCAGCCCCAGTGCAAAAGCGTCACAGTGCGCAAAGATCTCCGGATACCGTTCGCGCGAAAGGCAGCTTATAACCCGTTCGCCGAACATTTTATGGGCATATATCGCCGGCATGATCTCTCCTCCTTTTTTAGACCGCTTTATTATATCGCAGATCAAAAAAAAATGCTTCAAAGAATGGTACACAAAGTGTCATTTTTTTGTAAATTTTTATGTGCGGGGAAATCCCCGCTCCCGCAGCATCATCATGGCAATTCGTTTGACGGCCGCGCGCAGAGACTTGTCCGCGATCGGAAGCGTCGCGGGCGGCGTCGGCGCGTCATGGCGTTCACATCGTTAGAGGCGTTCTGCAATCGGATTCGTTGTACAGGCCCCTGTTTTTTTGCAAAGAAGTCCGCCCGAAGGAATCCTTCGGGCGGACGCCGTATTCGGTGACGCCGCGCGGGCGGCGTTACACATTATTCGTTATAGGGATCGTCTTCGTCGCGGGGCGCCTCTTCCTTTTCTTCTTTCCGCTCTGCCTTCTTTTCCTTCTTGGCAGGTCTGGGAATGGGCGCGGCTGCGGGTTTGATCTTGGCGGCATTCATGCGCTTCACTCTCTCTGCGATACGGCGAACAATGATCAGAACAGCTACAAGGATGAGGGCAAAGGCTAGGATCGCGGAAGAGATGATCAGCCAGATATTCGTCTCGCCATTCGCCGTTGTGGTCGTGTCAGAGGTGTCTTCGTCGGAACCGTTCAGATCGTCCTGCTCCACCGTAACTTCGGAGGCCGCATAGTTGATAAAGAGGGAGGTCTCGCCGTCCGCACGGTAATTGAGCCATGCAATTTCCTCGCTGTACGACGACTGCGTATAAGAACCGTAGGGATTTCCGGCATCTTCCTCATCCGCGGTCGCGTCGTAACGCAGATAATCTTTTGCGTCATAGAAGGTGAAGGTGTAGTAACCTGCAAGCGAGGAAATGAGATTGCTTGTCGGATCTTCGGGGTCGACGAGGTTCTCCTCGGATTCTTTCAGATCATCCACTTTTTCGGCGAGCAGCGCCGCATAATCGTCGGCGACGTTGGTCGATGCGTAGCTGTCAAAGAAGAAGTAGCTGTTTGCAGGGATCTGCGTGCCCGTTGCAGTGACGGTGCCGTCAGCCGCAACTTCAAAGTCGCGGGAGCCTGCCCAAAGTTCCAGCCTATAATCTTTCGCGGTGTTACCCGTTGCGATATAGAAGGAAACTTCCATCCAGCGACCTGCTGTTTCTTCAGTGCCGACAAGGGTGATTTTCGCTTCGGTCGCTCCTGTCTGCGTGTAATCATAGCGTACGCAGGATTTTTCTTCTTCGGTCAGGCTGTCGTAGATGTCAAAGACTTCGGTGGAGTAGTCGTAGTTGTTTGCGGAGATCTCGGTGCGGTACGCATAGTATCTTCCGCCGTTGTAGTAGTAAGCGATCGTGGTATTGCCGTTGGCGTCTACGGCGAGTTTGTTCAGAGACTCATCCTCGTCATAGTTCTGCAGATTGGCATAGTACTTGCCGTCGTTTGCCCCGGCTTTGGTATAAAGACCGTTCTCCTCCAAGTAGAACAGCACGTCCGTGCGCGCGTTGAAATCTTCGGAGGCAGGATCGCATTTTACGATATTGCCGTTGTCATCGTACCAGAACGTAACGGCGGGAAGTCCGTATGCGAGCGGATCGTTATATCCTTTCTTGACGTCCGAGGTATCCATCAGATAGATGGTAGCCGTTGCACCGGCGGAGAGTTTGACGCGCATGGAGATCTTCTGATAAGAGCTCGCTGCGACCGAGAAAGTATCGGAAAGGAAGCCATAGGAAGGGACCGCGTTGCCCGAAGTGTTGAGGAGAACCAGAGGCTGGTTGGCAATGCGGGGATATGCCGCGGAACCGTCGGCGTTATAGTCGCCGAAGATATCCGCCCACCATTCCTCGCCCGTTGCGTCTGCGGAGCTGAGCGCGGTGAGGGCGTTTACCCAAGCCGCATTGTCGGCGTTCTCGCGGTAAGCGTCCGCGTATTTCGAGTTGAGCAGACCGGTATGGACGCCTTCCGGAAGGACATTGTTCACGCCGCCCGTCACAAGGGACTTGCTGGCATTGGGAACGCCCGTGAAATTCGCGGGAATCGCGAGCGTCTCGCGGATATCTGCGGAGGAAACGCCTGCCGCATCAAACTGAGAATCGATGTCCACATTTCCCGCAAGCGTGACGACCTGCGTATATGTGTCCGTCGTGGCGTAATCGAAATATTTCTTGTCTACGTCATTCAGGACTTCGAAACCCGTAAACGCCGCGTAACCGTCGTCGTATGCCGTCTGCGCCGCAGAAGCGACGTCGGTAGGGCCGTAGGAGAACTCAAGCGTAAATTCCTTGGTGCTGTCCGTCTCGTTGGAGATGAAGAAGAAGCAGCGGACCCAACCGTTGTAGATATCCTTATTGTCGTCGTCGATATCCGTGGTTTCGGCGGTCGTCGTGTCAAAAGCCGAGATGGAAGTACGGTTTTCGCCGTCCACCAGCGTTGCGGAAGCTCCCGTTCCGGAGATCTTGCTCGTCTTTGCCCAGAAGGAGATAATCATATACTTACCGGGCGCAAGGGAGTAACTTTCGGTGGTTGCCGTATAGGGAGCGCTGCTGACGGACATGAGCATGATCGCCGTAGAAGCGTCATGAGTGCCGTCAAAGAGGAATCCGTCGGCAAAGTCGGTATCGTAGATGTTTTTCAGATAGCTGTTGTTTGCGGCATCTGCCTGAAGACCTGCGATCGTCGTTACTTTGGTGTAATCGTCGGGATACTCTCCGTCGTATTTTACGAGCGGTCTGTTGCCGTCGGGATCGGTCGTGATCGCAACGCTGTCCGCATCGATCGAAATGTCGTCCGCCGCACCGAAGCTTGCATCAAGGTCAAGCTTGAAGGTGTTGACGTCTGCCCCCAGTTTGGTTGCATCGAAGAGTTTGTCCTCGGCAAGACTGTCGATGGAGCAGCTCTCCTGCGCCGTCGCTTCCTCGTATGCTGCATCGCTGATCGTCGTGCAGACGAGGTCGTCAAAGAAGGCAAAGCCGTTGACGTACTCGAGGCGGTTCGTGGATGAACCCTGCCCGAGACCGAATACAACGGTGAATGTCGTCGTTGCGAAAGAATTGGCGCGGATATAAAGTTTATACTGTCTCCACTCGCCCTTGGTGTTGATGTTTTTGATCTGCATCTGATCGAGCGAAGTGCCGCCTACCGTCTGATTGATGCGGATGTAGGCTCCGGCGTTGTTTTCCACTGCAAGCTCGTCGTCTTCATAGTAGTGGGTAAGATCGTCGGTGCGCACCCAGACGGAAAGTTCGGCCGCCGTACCCGCGGAGAGCGTGACGGTGGTGGACGAAGTGTAATACTGACCCGTGCCGAGCACGCCGTCGGACGTGCGGCGGTTGTGGATCATGAGGACGCTCGTCTCGCCTTCTGCGGCGCCTTCGTGCACCGTAGGCGCTTCGATATTGGAGAGGTATTCCACATCATCGAAGTCGATGGAGTAGGAATATTCGTCAAAAAGCTCTGCCGCATCGGAGCCGGAATCGAGGTCAGCGATCTCGTCTTCGAAATCGGCATAGAACTTGAGCCTGTCGTAGGCGGTCACGCCCTCGTCGTTCCAGTGAGCGACAGCGTCTTCGACGGAAGTAAAAGCCCTTCCGGACGTTGCCAGATAGTCCCATTCGGTAAGATCCACGATGCCCGAACTTGCGTCCGAAGTGGGCGAACCGGACGTGAACGACCAGTTGGTGGGGGTGTTGATGAGGGCGCGCTTTTCATCCTGTACTTCAACGTCGCTCTCGGTATAGAACTCGAAATTGCCGTTGCGGATCGTTTGGGTGTCCGTCTGCGAGACGGTCTCCTCCTCTTCGTCGTCCGTCGGGTTTTCTGCGGGCGTGCAGGCCGCAAAGACGCCCATTGAGAGCGCGGCGGAGAGAGCCAGCGAGCACAGCGCGATCGAACGGCGCTTCCAATGTTTGAAATCGTTAGCCATAAATCATCCTTTCCATGTGCATCCTTTATGGGATGCGACGATTTGTTTCTTTGGAGTACCGCGGCAAAATGCGCGGGCAAACCGCCGCAATACACCTCTATATTTTAATATAAAACGCCGTGAGAAGCAAGCAATTCCGCATGAAAATCGTTATGATTTCGTGGAAATGCGGAAAAATTTTTCTTCTGTGGGGCAAACTGTCGGAGAAACGCGGAAGGAGGCGTTGGGTATGCGTATTTCGGGGAAGAGCGCAAAGCGTTTTGCGGGCGGCGGTGCGGTCGGCATCGTTAACGGCGTGTTCGGCGGCGGGGGCGGGATGATCGCCGTACCGCTTCTCGAACGGATCGAAAGGAGGGGAACAGCCGCGGCGCATGCGACGGCGATCGCATGCATTTTACCGGCTTCGCTTGTCAGTGTCAGCGTATATTTGTGGGCCGGCCTGGTTCCCTGGAGCATTTTTTTGCCGGTATGCATCGGCGTGACGCTCGGCGGCGCGTTGGGCGCAAAGCTCCTGCCCGTTCTGCCCGCGCGCGCCGTCAATGTCCTGTTTGCTATGCTCATGCTGGTTGCCGGCATAAAGGCGTTGCTGTCGTGGCATTTCTGACTCTGTTTTTGTGCGGCGCGGCAGGCGGGCTTCTGGGCGGGATGGGGATGGGCGGCGGGACGGCGCTCATCCCGCTCCTCACGCTTTTCGGCGTGGATCAGGCCGCGGCGCAGGGGATCAATCTCTTGTCCTTTTTGCCGATGGCGGCGCTTGCGCTCTCCATTCATGCGAAGAACGGGCTTGTCAAACGGGACGGGCTGCTCTTTTTTGTTCTGCCTGCGCTTTTGTTTTCCGTTCCGGGCGCGTTGCTGGCGACCTGCCTGCCTTCCGCGGCGCTCGAGCGTGCGTTTGGCGCGTTTCTCATTGTTCTTTCACTCTTTCGCTTCCGAGGCGCGTTCTCCGGAAGGCGGTCTTTACGGACAAGAAACTGAACGATCTTTCCCTGCGATGCGCCAATGGATGCGGAGCGGTCCGCGGTTTGTGAAAAATGTGAAAAAAGCGTATGAAAATGCGGTTATATCTGAAAAATCCATGCAATTATTTTCAAAAAGGGTATGGACAAACTCCCGTTCCTGTGCTAAAATGTTGCAGATAGGTAGAATAGGGGCAGTATTAGGGTAGAGAGAAGAAAAGGAGCTTGCCCCATCGTTTGCCCGATCGGACGGATGAGGTCCGAAATTTCACGCAAAGGACGGGAACGGAATGGAACGGACGGCACTCGAGGCTGAATTGCAGACATCGGAAAAAATCGGGATCATCGATCTCGGTTCCAACTCCGCGCGCCTTGTGATCGTACGCTTGTTCGGCGGCGGTTACTTCATGGTAGAGGACGAACTGAAAGAGAGCGTGCGTCTCGGACAGGATATGGACAGAGACGGTTTTCTGAAACCGCAGCGCGTTGCGGAAACCAATAAAACGCTCAAAATGTTTAAGAGACTGTGCGACGCGAGCGGCGTCACGCGTATCATTGCCGTGGCGACGGCTGCAGTTCGCCGCGCAAAAAATCAACGATCGTTTCTGGATGAGATCCAGGCGACTTGCGGGATCCGCGTAGAGGTGCTTTCCGAGGAAGAGGAAGCGACTCTGGTTTACCGCGGCGTCATTAATTCCATGGATATCCCCAAGGGGATCATTCTGGAGATCGGCGGCGGCAGCACGAAGATCATCTATTATAATCGGAGAACGGTGCTCAATTATGCGTCGCTCTCCTTCGGCGCGGTCACTCTGACCGATCTGTTTGCAGACGACGGCGTGTCTCCGGAAGAGCAGACGCGCAAGATCGAGGAATTTTTCACCGAGCAGTTCAAAAAGATCGAATGGCTTTCGGAAGTCGAGCCGGACGTGCAGATGATCGGCGTCGGCGGGTCTTTCCGTAATTTGTACAAAATCAATCGGCTGGTACGAAAATATCCGCTCAATACCGTGCATAATTACTCCTTCGCCGTGGAGGACTTCCGCTCCATCTATGAGATGGTGCGCGTGCTCGATGTGGAAAAGCGTAAGCGTATCCGCGGGCTTTCGCCTGCGCGCGCAGATATCATGCCCGCCGCGCTGGCTATCGTTAAGGCGTTTACCGATTATCTGCACATTGAATCCTTCACGATCGGCGGCTGCGGCCTGCGGGAAGGCATTATGTTCAATCAGGCGGTGCCGCAGACTGTGGAACGTCCCATTCTTGACGTATTGAGCTATTCTTTGACGACGCTTGTCAAATATTATGGCTGTAACGAAAAGCATGTCGAGCAGACGGTGCGTCTCTCCATCCAGCTTTTCAAACAGCTCAGAGTACTGCATAAGTTTCCTCGCGTCTATCTGAAGGTTCTCAAGATCGCCGCCAGTCTGCATGACAGCGGTCGGGAAGTGCGCTATTATAACCACGAACAACACAGTCGGTATATCATCCTCAATTCGGGCGTATACGGCGCGACGCACCGCGAGATCGTGCTTGCCGCATTTGTGGCGGGATGCAGCCGGAAAGGGGAGCTCAATGCCGCCGAATGGGCGCGCTATAAAGATATCGTCACCGAAGAGGATCAGGATGTCGTAAAGAAACTCGGCGTCCTCCTGCGGATCGGCGAAGCGCTTGACCGCAGCGGTATGGGCGTTGTGACGGGTATCAATTGCGACGTGCTGGGGGATTCCGTCATCATGAAGACGGAACTTGCAGGCGACGCGGCGCTGGAAATTCGCCAGGCAATGGAGGCGGGCGCGGAGTTCAAGCGTACTTTCCGCAAAAATCTGGAGATTCTGTGAGTTTTATTCTCGCCAGCGCTTCACCGCGCAGAAAACAACTGCTTGCCGGATTGATTTCCGAGTTTGAGATCGAGCCCTCGCGCTTCGAGGAAGTGGGCGCGGGGCTTTCCGCTTATCAGACGGCGCGTGCGTTTGCAGAGGGAAAGGCGCGTGATGTTGCCGCACGGCATCCGCATGACGCGGTGCTCGGTTCGGATACCGTGGTTTCGCTGAACGGTGTCATTTTGGGTAAGCCCGCGGATGACGCGGACGCCCGGCGTATGCTGCGCCTTCTCTCCGGCAGAACGCACACCGTGTACACGGGGATCTGCCTGATTGCGGACGGAAAGCAATATCTTGACGTCGCGCAGGCGGATGTGACGTTTGAAGAGCTTACGGACGCGGTCATTGAGGCGTACGTTGCAACGGGAAAGCCGCTGGACAAGGCGGGGGCATACGGCATTCAGGACGGGTTCCCGCTCGTAAAGCGATATGCGGGGAGTTTTTCCTGCATCATGGGGCTGCCCGTCGAACGGCTCGCGGGGATGCTGCGGGAAGCGGGGCTGCTGCGGTAAGCATATTTTACAGAGGAAACACCATGCTCAGACTTGCCATCGATTTCGGGACTGCGGTCACGAAGATCTATAAAATAGGGAGCGGGATCGTGCTCGCGGAGGCGACCTGCGTCACCATTCAGAAAGAGACGGGGGAGATCCGTGCTTTCGGGAACGAAGCCAAGCGTCTGCTTGGGAAGACGGCGGAACTCACCGACGTCTGTTTTCCCGTATACGAAGGAGAGATCCTCAACGAGCGTTATGCCGCCGCTTTGCTCGAATATTTTTTACAAAAGGTCGTGCGGCGCGCCTACTCGGTGGAAGCGCTTTTTTGCGTACCCTGTGCGTGCAGCCTTGAATCGCGGGAAAAATACTGTCGCGTCGCGCGTTCGGCGGGGCTGAACCGCGTTACCTTTGCCGAAACGCCTTATCTTGCGGCACTCGGACAGGATGTGCCGCTTTCGGAGTCAACGCCCGCTTTTACGATGGATATCGGGGCGGGAAAAACAAGCTGCGCCGCATTTTCTCTGGACGGAATCATTGCGGGACTTACGATGAACGTGGGCGGCAACAACATGGACGTGCATATCATCGATCACGTTGCGGAAACGTTCAATTTAAAGATCGGCTCGCTGTCCAGTGAAAAACTGAAGAATACCGTGGGAAGTCTCATCGAAAACGACAATCAGAGTACCATTGTCAACGGAAGGGACGTCACGACGGGCAAGCCCCGCTCGGTGTCTGTTTCTTCGGCGGATATTCTGCTTCCCATCCGCATCTATGTGGATAAGATCATCGAGTATGCGGAACTTATCCTGAAGAAACTTCCAGCAGAGGTCAGTGCCGTCATGTGTAAAAACGGCATTTATTTGGCGGGCGGCGTATGCGGACTTGCCGGTTTCGCCGATTATGTCTCAGACCGTCTGCAGATGGACGCGCACATTGCAAACGATCCGCAGATGGCGATCGTTTTGGGCGGCGGACGAACGATTGGTTCGGGCGCCATTGCAAAAAAAATCTGTATGTAACGATGCTTGACATTGCGGTATCGGCATGATACAATAGCTCTGTATCGGTTAGGGTGCGGCGCGGACAGCGCGTGCCGGCGTTAAATCGCCGCAACGATACGGCGAAGGAGGAGCAGCATGAAAAAATTTGGCATGATCTTTGCGGCGGGGGCTCTTGCCGCCTGTATGGCAGTCGGCTTTGCCGCCTGTGCGCCCATCTCATCGGAGGCCAAGGGAACGCCTTCCGCGCATGTGACGCGGGAACAGTGGGATGCATTTTTTTCCGATCTTGACGCCTCGCTTGAAAACAGTGCGATCACATATGAGACATCGTCTTCGGATACGTCGTATGTACTTGGCATCAAGTACACCTGCACAGAGGTCATTAAGTATGAGACCGTGCATGCGGACGGGTTGATCTATCAAAAGAAAGAATCGTATCAGACCGGCGCTTACGGAGACATTTCTCTGGACGATACCGATCCGACGGAGGAGTTCTATCTCGAACCTTCCGGAGACGAATCCGGTATCCTGTATAATCGTTATTGGAAGAATGCGGGCGGAACTTGGAGCAAGGGAATGATGGCGGCAGAGGCATTGTTCGATCCGCTCAGCGGGATCTCTGCCGACTATGATGATTATGTTTACAGCGACTCGCGCAGCGGCTATGTGCTCAAAGAGGATGTCGGCGGGGAAGACGTCGTCCTGAAGTTCAATGAGGACGGAAAGCTGGTCGCTGTCTGGCAGGAGGAGACCATCGTCACCGATATGGCCGGAATCGGAAGCGTGCGTACCATAGAGCAGATGAATATCGTCATTGAGTATGGCGGGCAGTCGTTGACGCTTCCGGAAGTGGAAGGTGGGGACGGCGGAAGCGGAGTATCGGCTTGAGATTTTTTCAAGCGAAAAGATACGGTGAAAATTGAAGAATCACAATAATAGCGCGCCGCGCGGCAATCTGCCGCGCGGCGCGTCATTAAAATAACGATTTTTTTGTAAATATTCGATATTGTCATAATTTTTGTTGACAAAAAAATTACGAAGTGCTATAATGCCCAAGCTGTTTACAAAGTGAATAAAAGGAGTAATTATGGCAACGGAAACTACAAAGCGCAGGATGCCCCTGTGGGCGAAGATCGTCATTTGGGTGCTGGTCGCGGTCATCATATTGTGCGCCGCGCTCGTGGGTGCGGTCGCGATCGTATGGCGGCATGAGATCGCATCGGTCGCGAGTTTCACGAAGGTGGCGGACCGCAACGAGGCGCATCAGGACGGCGCCGTTTACCGCATGGATATTTCGGGCGGCTTTTACTTTGACGACTATCTCGCACAGGGCGGCGCGTCCAGCGACGGTGAACTCATCGACTTTATCACCAAAAATATTACGCGCGGGTTGATCGATATGACCATTTCGGAGAGCGAGATCGCGTGCAGTTCCTTCACCGCGGTCACGGCGGACGGCGACAGGATCTTTGCCCGCAACTATGATTTTGCGCGCACCAACACGGCGCTCGTCTTTGCCGATCCCGGCAACGGCAGGCACAAGTCCTTCTCGACGGTGGACCTGCAGTTCCTCGGCATGGACCCCGCGCAGGACGTGGAGGGGCTGATGAACAAGATCACCTGCCTTGCGGCGCCCTTCGCGCCCCTGGACGGC
>JAGHIT010000056.1 GCA_017887095.1 Clostridia bacterium
AAGGCAAACCTTGACCTCGTCAAGAACAAGCTCGTCCTGTTTACCTGGGGCAACGTCTCTGAGATCGACAGGGCTTCGGGCCTTGTCGTCATCAAGCCCTCGGGCGTCGAGTATGACGAGATGAAGGCGGAGGACATGGTGGTCGTCGACCTCAATGGCAAGGTGGTCGAAGGCGATCTTCGTCCCTCGTCCGATACGCCCACGCACATCGAATTTTATAAGGCGTTTCCCGACATCGGCGGCGTCACGCACACCCATTCTACCTTTGCAACGGCATGGGCACAAGCGGGTCGCAGCATTCCTTTCTACGGCACGACGCACGCGGATTATTTTTACGGCGATATTCCCTGCGCGCGCTCGTTGACCAAGGAGGAGATCGAGGGCGAGTACGAGAAGAACACCGGGCTTGCCATCATCGAAAAGTTCCAAAACGACAAGATCAAACCCCTGGAAGTTCCCGGAGTGCTTATCAAGAGCCACGGTGTGTTCTCCTTCGGCAAGGACGGCGACAATGCTGTTTATAACGCGACGGTCATCGAAGAGGTCGCCAAGATGGCGTTCCTCACCGAGCATATCAACCCCGAAGTCACTCGTGCCGATCAGTTCATGATGGACAAGCACTATATGCGCAAGCACGGCAAGAACGCCTACTACGGGCAGACAAAAAAGAAATAAGGAGGCAGGATATGATCGAGACGGAAGTGATCGAATATACACCTAACCCCACCAAGCGCGCAGAACGTATCGCGGCGATCGCCAATGCGCGGGAAGCAAAAGGGGATCAACTCGTCTCAGTCCTGTCTACACCCAATTGCGGGGCGATCCTTGTGTTCCGTACTCCGACGGCTTCGGAGAAAAAATAGAAATTAAATTGAAAAAGGAATGAGGTAACGTATTATGAAAGAGAAAGTTGTATACTGGCTGACCGGCTCGCAGACGCTGTATGGCGATGACGTGCTTGCGCATGTTGCACAGCACTCCGAGGAGATGGCGAACTACGTCAACGAAAGAATGCCTGTCACCGTCAAATATCTGACGACGTGCAAGAGCTCGGATGAAGTCATTGCTGCGGTCAAGCAGGTCAACGCAGACGACAACTGCATCGGTATCATCACCTGGTGCCATACCTTCTCGCCCGCAAAAATGTGGATCAAGGGGCTGAAGATGCTGCAAAAGCCCATGTGCCACTTTGCGACGCAGTACAACGAGAAGCTTCCCTATGACACCATCGATATGGACTTCATGAACGAGAACCAGGCTGCACACGGCGACAGAGAGTTCGGCTATATCGTCACAAGGCTCAGAATGGACAACAAGGTCATTGTCGGCTACTACAAGGATGAAGAGGCCTTAAAGCAGCTCGCTTCCTGGTGCAAGGTGGCTGCGGGCTATGCGTTCTCCAAGACGGTCAAGGTCTGCCGCTTCTCGGACAACATGCGCGACGTTGCCGTCACCGAAGGCGACAAGGTCGAAGCGCACATCGATCTCGGCTGGCAGGTGGACTACTATCCCATCGGCGATCTTGTTGAGTATATCGAGAAGGTCACGGATGCGGAAGTGGATGCGCTCATGGCAGAGTACGACGAGAAGTACACGATGGGCACCAAGCGCATCGATGTCGTGAGAGAGCAGGCGAAGTATGAGATCGCGATCGACAAGTTCTGCAAGGAGAAGGGCGGCTATATCGGTATCGTCGATCACTTCGGCGCGTTGCACGGGCTCAACCAGCTTCCCGGCCTCGCCATTCAGGATCTGCAGGGCAAGGGCTACGGTTTCGGTGCGGAGGGCGACTGGAAGATTGCGGCTCTCGGTGCCGTCATGCAGTACATGGCAGGTCAGACGGGCACGGGTCTCATGGAGGATTACACATATGACCTTGCGGACGGGCTTTGCCTCGGCGCACACATGCTGGAAGTATCGCCTCAGTTCGCTGCGACCAAGCCTCAGATCCAGGTGCATCCTCTCGGCATCGGCGGAAAGTCCGATCCCGCGCGCCTCGTGTTCGAGGGGATCGATGCGCCTGAAGCGGTCGCTGTCTCTATGATCGACATGGGCGACAGACTGCGTCTCATCATCCAGAAGATCGAGCTGGTCAAGTATCCTCATAAGATGCCCAACCTGCCTGTCGGCGGCCTGATGTGGAAGTATCAGCCCAACTTCAAGGACGGCGTTGCGGCTTGGATCTATGCGGGCGGCGCGCACCATACGGTCGTCTCCTCCAAGCTTTCCGTACAGGAAATGGCAGACCTCGGCAATATGTGGGGTATTGAAGTCGTCGTCATTGACGAGAATACCAAGCTCGAGCAGTTCAAGAAAGATCTGATGTGGGCAGATCAGGTTTGGAAGCTTAAGTAAATCAGCGATTTTGGCGGGGCGGTACGGCGTACCGCCCCGCATTTTATGAGGTAGTATGTTTTTCAAAAAGTATGTCTTCGGCGATACTGCCGTCTACTATATCGAAACGCCCGTCGAGGGGCACGAGGGCAAGACGACGATCGGGCTTGCGGCATATCCCGCCGACTGGACGCTGGGCGAGGACGCAAACCTGTGCTGTGACAGTCTCGTGCAGGTCGCCTTCACGGGGGACGAGGGGCTGATCGACTATACGCAGGGTGTCACGATGCGCAACCGCGAGGGAACGCTCCTCAAAGTGGAGTCGCAGGCGGCGGACGAAAAGGGGGTCGTCACCCTGCTTTCGGACGCGCGTGGCAACCTGTATACGCACATGTTATCCTATTCCGCAAAGACGGGCGTCTTTACCGTGCAGATCGTCTATGAGAACGCCTCGGAGGAGGCGCGCACGCTGGAGATGCTGGAGAGTCTTTCCCTAAGCGGCATTATTGCACCGTCCTTAGGGGTAAATTCGACGGTCGGACTGCAGCTTCATCGTCTGACAAGTGCCTGGTCACGGGAATGTCGTCTCAAAACGGACGATTTTGCCCATCTCGGTCTTGATATGAGCTGGGCGCGCTACGGCGTCAAGGTGGAGAAATGGGGGCAGGTCGGCAGCATGTCAAACCGCGGCTATTTTCCCTTTGCCGCGATCGAGGAGATGGATGCGGATATCACCTGGGGTGTTATGCTGGATGCGCCCTACTCCTGGCAGATGGAAGTCTATCAGGAGAAGGAGAGTTGTTCTATTTCTGCCGGGATGGGGGACTATGAGTTCGCGCACTGGAGAAAGACCATTTCCGCGGGTGGATCGTTTGCGGCGCCAAAGGCGTATTTCACCGTCAAAAGAGGTGGGTTGAATGCCGTCTGTAATGCCTTTGTGCATGAACAGGATGCCCGCCTTACCGTCCCCGAGAGCGAACAGTCAATGCCTGTCCTGTTTAACGAATACTGCACGACCTGGGGGTGTCCTTCCGAGGAAAATATTAAGGCGATTCTGCGTGCAATCAGTCCCTTCCCTGTTGATTATTTCGTCATCGACTGCGGCTGGTACAAGCCGGACGACAAGGGCTGGTGCAACGCAATCGGCGACTGGAAGCAGAGCAAGCTTCTCTTCCCGGACGGCATCAGGGCGGTGTCGGAAGCAATCCGTGCCGAGGGGAAAATCCCCGGCATCTGGTTTGAGTTTGAGAATGCGGGGCGGGATTCCGAGGCGTTCTACAACGAGGACATGCTCCTGACGCGTGATAATAAGGTCATCACGAGTAAAAACCGTCGTTTCTTTGACCTGCGAAAGCCGGAAGTTGAAGCATATATTTCCGCGCGCATGGTCGACTTTCTCAAGGAGAACGATTTCCGTTATATCAAGATCGACTATAACGATACTTACGGCATGGGCTGCGACGGGGCGGAGAGCCTCGGCGAGGGCGGGCGACAGGTCGCAGAGGAAAGCCTCTTTTGGCTGACAAAACTCAAAGAGGAAATCCCCGATCTGGTCATTGAAAATTGTGCCTCGGGCGGCAGTCGCATCGAGCCGCAGCGTATGGGTATGGTCTCCATGTGTTCCTTCTCCGATGCGCATGAGTGTGCGGAGATCCCGCTCGTCGCTGCAAACGTTTCCCGCGTCATCCCCGCGCGTCAGTCACAGATCTGGGCGGTCCTGCGCGAAAACGACGCTCCTTCGCGCACTATTTATTCGCTGTGTGCCGCGATGATGGGCAGGATCTGCCTCTCGGGGGACGTGCTCAACATGCCGGAGAACAAGGTGCGTCTTGTGCAGGACGGGCTTGCATTCTATCAGAAGATCAAACATATTGTTCGCGACGGCGATATCCGTCTGATCGACTGCAATGTGGAGTATTATCGTGAACCCGTCGGCAGGCAGATTTATGTCAAAGATTTCGGCGACGAGCGCCTCGTCATCATTCACCGACTCATTGCGGATGCAAAGATCGAGATTGAGATGGAAGGCTATCGTCTCGTCGATTGCTATACCGATCTCAGGTATGAAGTCAGGGACGGAATGCTTCTCATTGACGATGTGACGGATTATAAGGCGGGCGCGTTCCTGCTGAAAAAGTAAATGAAAAAAGCGGGCAGGGATTGACATTTCTGCCCGTTTTCTTTATAATAAAATCAGTCGACATGAGAGAAGGGCAAGTTTGTGAAACCGATCGATTATAAGAGCGTCTCGCTCAAAGAGGGCTTCTGGAAGAGAGTACGGGCTTTGAATGCGACGGTCTCTTTGAAAAACATTTATCGCAGATTTGAAGAGACGGGGCGCTTTGATGCGATTCGCTGTGAAAGACGGGAGAAACCGCCGCATATCTTCTATGATTCGGACGTTGCCAAGTGGCTGGAAGCAGCAGCTTATCTTCAGGCGGACTATCCGGATCAAGATGTGCGGGCGATCATAGACGAGACCGTGCGGACCATTGTGAAAAATCAGCTTCCGTGCGGGTATTTCAACAGTTTTTATCAGGTCTATCAGCCGGATAAGATCTTTATGGAGCGCACAGAACACGAACTTTACTGCGCGGGGCACCTCATCGAAGCGGCAGTCGCGCTTGACAAGTGCGGCGTCAATTCCGATCTCCTTCCGGCAATGTGCAGGTATGCCGATTACATTTTCGAGCGATTCTATGTGTGCAGGGATACAGGATTTACGACGTGCGGGCATCCGGAGATCGAGCTTGCGCTTGTGCGATTGTATGAGCATACGGGTGAGAAGAATTATCTCACGCTTGCCAAGTACTTCCTGGATGAGCGCGGGAAGCGGGCGGAGGAGATCTATCCGAACATGGACCGCGCCTACGATCAGTCGCATATGCCCGTGCGGGAGCAGCGGGATGCGGTCGGACACTCTGTGCGCGCGCTCTATCTGTACAGCGCTATGGCGGATGTCGGCAGGTTGACGGGGGATGAGGAGCTTCTTACGGCGTGCCGTGCGCTCTACGATGATATTGTATGCACAAAACTCTATATCACGGGCGGCGTCGGATCCGGCTGGTATGGCGAGCGCTTCACAATTCCATACGATTTGCCCAACGCTGAGGCGTATGCCGAAACTTGCGCGGGGATCGCCTTTGTATTTTTCTGTGAAAGGATGGCAATGTCCGGCAATCGTGCCGAATATCATGCTGCGCTTGAACGTACGCTGTATAACAATGTCCTGGCGGGGGAATCGCTGGACGGAAAGGCCTTCTTCTATGTCAATCCGCTGGAAGCGGACGCAAAATACGCCGCTTACGCGCGTACGATGCCCGGAATGCCCATTAAACCGCTGCTGGAACGGGTGGAGGTGTTTGATTGTTCCTGCTGTCCGCCCAACCTTGTTCGTCTGTTCGGGCAGATTGGCGGGGTTGTCTACGGGGAAGAGGACGGCGTTCTGTATGTCGATCAGTACATTTCTTCCGAAGTCTCTGCCTGTGGCATGACGTTATCGCTGATGACCGATCTTCCTTATTCCGGTTCAGTGTCTGCGGCGCTTACGGGAAACGGGAGGATCGCATTCCGTATTCCCGCATGGCAGACATCGATTGCCTGTTGGGTAAATGGGGCTGAAGTTACGCCCGAGCAAAGGGAAGACTATCTGTATTTTGCTGTGGACGGACAAACGAATATTTCCATCAGGTTCGGAATGAGTGTCCGCTTTGTGTACGCCAATGCCCGCATTCGTGCGGACGTCGGTAGGAAGGCGGTAGAATACGGACCGTTTGTTCTTTGCGCCGAGTCGGCGGATAACGGCGTCGAATTGTCTGCATTGGAGATCCCGTCATTGGATAACGCTACGATTGAGCGGACGGAGTACGGTGTCCGCGTCCGCGTTCCTGCTTATCGGGAAATGCCTGCACAGGCGCTTTACACATACCGATCTCCCGTGCTGAAAGAATGCGAGCTTATCCTTATTCCATATTATTGTTGGGCAAATCGAGGAGAACAGGATATGCAGATCTGGTTTCTGTAAGGAGAAGAGGAAGGAAAACTACATCGGAGGACAACATGCAATATGAAGAACTTAAAGCCCTGCTTGCGGCGCATGGACAGACGCACGTATTGAAGTGGTGGGGAGAGCTGGATGCGGCCGAAAGAGAGAATCTGTCTGCACAGATCGATAGTATAGACTGGGATACGGTCTCTTTGACGCACGTCGCCGAGAATGGCGAGCGTGGCAGGATCGAACCGATCGAGGGGCTTTCTTTGGAAATGATTGAACTGCAGCGCGCGGAATTTTTCTCTGTCGGACGGGAAGCGATCCGGAAGGGAAAAGTTGCGGCGGTATTGCTTGCAGGCGGGCAGGGAACACGTCTTGGGCTTGACGGCCCGAAGGGCGCATGCGATATCGGTATTACAAGACACTTATACATTTTTGAGCAGCTCATCCGCAATCTGCAGGATGTGACACAGGGATGCGGCGCGGTTGTTCCGCTGCTGATCATGACAAGTGTGCTTAATGACGAGGCAACCCGCGATTTTTTGGAAGAGCACGATTATTTTGGCTATCCTTCGGAGGAAGTGTTTTTCTTCCGTCAGGAGATGGCGCCTGCTGTAGACGAACGCGGGCAGCTTCTCATGTCTGCCAAGGATAGTCTTGCTCTTTCTCCGAACGGAAACGGCGGATGGTATATTTCTTTGGAGCGTGCCGGGTTGGTGAAAGAAATGTCTGCCCGCGGAGTGGAATGGTTTAACGTATTTGCTGTAGACAATGTCTTACAGCGTATTGCCGATCCGGAATTTCTCGGGGCGACGATCCTGAGCGGGAAAGCGACCGGGGCAAAATTTGTGCGCAAGGCGTATCCGGAGGAACGTGTCGGCGTGCTATGCCTTGAGGACGGGATTCCCAATGTCATTGAATATTATGAATTAAGTGAAAAGATGGCGAATCTGCGTGACGGCGAGGGGCGTCTTATCTACTCTTTCGGTGTAACGCTCAATTATCTGTTCCGTCTCGATGTCTTGAAAAGAATTGCTAGGGAGCATCTTCCTGTTCATGCGGCGAACAAAAAGATTCCGTATCTCAACGATGAAGGTATTCTTGTAGTTCCCGAGCATGAAAACGGTTATAAATTTGAGACTCTTATCCTTGATATGGTTCGTCAGGCAGGAAGTTGCCTTCCTTATGAGGTCGTGCGGGAGCGGGAGTTCGCTCCCATCAAAAATAAGACGGGAAAGGACAGCGTGGAGAGTGCAAGAGTGCTTTTAAAGTTAAATGGAGTGGAACTATAATGGATGGAGAAGCAAGCAAAGAGGTGACAGAATTTCTGACGCAGCTCGTACGCCTGAATGGTACGATGCAGCAGCTGTTTGCAACGGGAAATGTTGCATTATTTACAGAGATGAACGATGCAATCAAAAAGATGCACGCGGTTCAACACGGGAACCGGGATGCGGTGCTTGAAGCTTTGGATCCGGAATGCGTTGTCATTTACGGAAATTTTGATATGATCATAAAAATTCTGCGCACGACGGAAGACGGTGTGATCGATGGCGGGGCGCAGAAAGCGATCAATAAGTTTTTGCATAATATAGATGAGGCGGTCGTCAATATTGCGGGCGCGGTCGGGCTTGTCTGAGCGCAAAGAAGATTGGGGGATGCATGAAGAAAACAAAGATTTTTGCCGACGCGAATTTAGTCATCGGGACGATCGATCGTCATATTTTTGGTTCGTTTGTTGAGCATCTTGGCAGAGCTGTCTATGAAGGTATTTTTGAGCCCGGACATCCTTCTGCGGATGAAAACGGTTTTCGTCGCGATGTGATGAGACTCATCAAGGAGTTGAATGTCCCGATTGTCCGTTATCCCGGCGGGAACTTCCTCTCCGGATATGATTGGCGGGATGGAATCGGCCCCAGGGAGAAGCGACCCGTGCGCCTTGATCTCGCTTGGTTTTCGACCGAGACCAATGAGTTCGGCACGGATGAGTTCATGAAGTGGTGTAAGACTGCCGGGATCGAGCCGATGATGGCGGTGAACATGGGGACGGGTACCATTTTGGATGCCGCGCATCTCGTGGAGTACTGCAATCACCCGGGCGGGACGACGATTTCTGACATGCGCCGCGCAAACGGCGCGGAGCAGCCTTACGGCGTGCGTTACTGGTGTATCGGAAATGAGATGGACGGTCCCTGGCAGACAGGGCATCTCACCGCGGACGAGTATGGCAGAAAGGCGCTGGAAGCGGCAAAGCTCATGCGCTGGACGAACGGCGAGATGGACGGCAAGGCGGGACCGAACGGCAAGCTCAGGCTCATCGTCTCCGGTTCGTCCAATCACGACATGCCCACCTTCCCCGAATGGGACAGGAAAGTGTTGGAGCATACTTACGGACAAATCGATTTTTTGTCCATGCACCGATATTACATGTACAGTGCATCCGGGAAGCGTCCGTTAGAAGATTTTCTGGGTAGTGCAGACGACATGCACGAATTTATCGGTACATTGCGTGCGACCATTGAATATGTACGCGCACGGGAGCGCTCGGCTAAGCGCGTGGGTATTTCGTTTGATGAGTGGAATATCTGGACGGTCAACGCTCCTCGTAACGAGCCGATCTGGAAGCGTGCGCCTCATCTGTTGGAGGACGTTTATACGTTTCAGGACAGTCTCGTTTTTGCGGGGCTGATGAACACTTTGCTCAACAACTGTGATGTCGTAAGAGTTGCTTGTCTCGCACAGCTCGTCAATGTCATTGCGCCAATTATGACGGAGAAGGGCGGCAGAACGTTTTGTCAGACTTCGTTTTATCCGTTCCGTACCATTGCAAACAATGCCGGAGGGGAGACGGTCCGGGCAATTTCCGATTCCGATACGTTCGAAACGATGTATGGGCGTGCGCGTTGTGTCAATGAGGCGATCACGCATGATAAGGGGAAGCGGGAAGTATGCGTTTCGCTTTGCAATTATTCGCAGGAGACACAAGAAATTTCTCTGGAACTTCGGTCGTTCGGAATGCTGTGTGCGAAAGAATATTTGGAAATGACCTCCGAAAATCTTTTTGCCGTCAATTCTTTTGATAAGCCGACTGCTGTTGTTCCGCACGGGAAAGATCTTCCGAATGTTAAGGATGGCTCTCAAATTAGCTTAAGCCTTCCTGCTATGAGTTGGAGCTTTTTAAAATTTTCCTATTGAGGTAGCGCATGGCAAGTAGAAAATCTCGTAAAACAAAAATATTTTGGGGGTTGTTCGCGGTAATTCTTGTCATCGCGATTGTTTTGGGTGTATGCTGGTATTTTCTCATTTACAGCAAAGGGATTACGTTGGACGAATTTTTACATAACATCGGGATGACGAGCCCTGAGCACAGTGATGATGAAAAAGATAATCCCTCGCAGGGCGGATCTGCTGTCAGCGGCAATGCTGAGGAGATCGCTTCTGCCGATCTTTCTATCCACTTTATTGCGCCGGCAGTGAAAGCAAGCGGTGATTGTACGTTGATCAAGGTCGGAAATACAGAAGTATTGATCGATGCAGGTCCTACGCAGGGCAATGTTGATGAGATCAAGGATTACCTGGAAGATTATTGTACGGACGGCGTTTTGGAGTATGTCATTGCGACGCATGCTGACACAGATCACATCGCAGGACTGGTTGGAACGAGCACTAAGGGTACATATAACGGAATACTGTATAGTTATGAGATCGGGATGATTATCTCCTTTGACCGCACCAACAAGGAGACGGAGACGGCTTCCGGAAATCCTACATTATATGGTCGGTACCTGACGGCATTGGAATATGCGGGATCGCGGGGGACAGAGATCTTTACGGCATCGCAATGTTGGAATCAAACGGGCGGCGCGGAACGTACATACTTTTTGGATGAAGCGCAGAATATCTCCATGAATATTTTGTACAATTATTATTACGATCATGATTCCGGCGATGAGAACAATTATTCCGTATGCATGTTGCTTTCACAAAAATCGGATGAAGAGGAAAATCACTATTTGTTTACAGGCGACTTGGAGGAGGATGGCGAGGAGCGGCTCGTGCAAAACAATGAGCTTCCGCATGTGGTACTCTATAAAGCGGGTCATCATGGCAGTAAGACATCATCAACCAGTGCATTGCTGGAGCGGATCACGCCGGAGTATGTTGCCGTCTGTTGTTGTGCCGGGTATAATGAGTACGGTGCTGCAGAAGAAAACGTCTTCCCTACACAGGCATTTATTGACAGGGTTGGTTCTTACACCGATAAAATTTATGTGACCATCATGTGGGAAGAAGAGACGGATGGGTTTTGTGAGATGAATGGGGATATTGTTTTTTACTATGGGTCGGTCAATGATGAAGAAGGGATTCTGAAACTTTGGTGCAGCAATCATGATATCATATTGAAGGAAACGGATTGGTTCAAGGAAAACCGTACTTGGAGCGGTGTCTGAGGTATGGTAATTACTGAAATTACGCCGCAGAAGCATGATGCATCACGCTGTAATATTTCGGTTGACGGAAGATTTTTTTGTGGGATGCAGCTGATTACGGTCCTGGAACATCGTTTGAAGGTCGGAAGCATAGTTACTGAAGAAGAACTGTCTGAATTACAGTTTGAGGGAGAGAAACGGACTGCGCTTGATAAAGCGCTCACGCATATTTCCGTTTCCATGAAGACGGAACAGGCGGTGCGCGACTTTCTCCGTCAAAAAGGCTTCCTGGGGAATGTTTCCGACTATGTGGTCGAAAAAATGAAGGAGTACGGATTTCTTGACGATGCTGTTTACGCGAAGGATTATGTGGAGAGCGTGGGGAAACGTAAGGGAAGCCGTTTGATTCGTATGGAACTTCGAAAAAAAGGAGTTGCGGAGGATTGCATTGAAGCGGCTTTGGAAGAGCGGGGAGACGAAAGTGATGCGGCAATTTCAGTGGCGGGAAAATATTTACGCGGAAAGGAAATGACGTCCGCAATGATCCGTAAGACCTATATGTATTTGCTGTCAAAGGGTTTTGACTATGATACGGCTAACGCAGCATTGAGGGAGATTGTCGCAGAGAGGAAAAACGGAGAGGTCGAGGACGAGTCATGAATTATGCATATTCCAATCAACAAATGCGACGTGCTGACGCGGCAACGATTGCGGCAGGTACGTCCTCAATGATCCTGATGGAGCGCGCGGGGCAGGCGCTTGCCGATGCGGTCAGTGTTGCCATGCATTCCGAAGGAACCGATGAGGTTCTCTTTGTATGTGGTGGGGGAAATAACGGCGGAGATGGTTTTGTTGCGGCACGTATTTTGCTTGAACGCGGTGAAGAAGTGGCGGTCTTGTGCCTCGCAGAAAGATTTTCCGAAGATTGCGAAGCTGTGCGGGCGAAGTATGGAGGAGAAGTGCTGACAGAACTTCCGCGTCGCAGGTACCGCATGATTGTGGATTGCTTGTTTGGGACGGGAATGACGCGGCCTGCCGAGGGATGTTATCGTAAATTGATTGAATACATCAACAATTCTGACGCATATGTGATCGCTTGCGACCTTCCGAGTGGGTTGTTGGAGGGAGGCATTGCGTCTGATCCGTGCGTCGAGGCAAATGAGACTGTGACGATGGGGCAGTGCAAACAGGCGCTGCTTCTCGCGGATGGCGCAGATTATGCAGGTAAGATCAGTGTAGCGCAGATAGGGATCAGTTCGTCGGAAACCGGGGCGGAAGTTTGGGAAAATGCGGATGTACAAAAATTCTTCCCAAAGCGCCGATCCAATTCACATAAAGGAACTTATGGCACTGCAACCATTTTAGCGGGGGGGACATACAGCGGGGCTGCTTTTCTCGCTGCGGGGGCTTGTTTAAAATCCGGCGTAGGTTATACAAAGTTGTGTGTGACCGAAGAGATGTTTCCTTATGCGATCGGCAGGCTGCCTGCGGTAGTTCTGCGCCCGTTTAAAACGATCGACGGAGATATCCTTGCTTCCGGAAGTATCGCGGTCGGCATGGGAACGGGGATCAGCGAACGTCTGTATGCTTATTTGGCTGAGCTACTGAGCGTCTATACCGGGACACTCATTCTTGATGCGGATGCTTTGAATACGATCGCGACATATGGGGTTGAGGTTCTAAGGGAGAAATCATGTCGAGTGATCGTCACACCGCACCCGAAAGAGTTTTCCCGTCTTACAGGAAAGTCTGTACCTGAAATTTTAGCAAACGCAGTGGAGGAAGCGCGTGATTTTGCGCGGAAAAATCAGCTGACCGTGCTTTTAAAAAATAATCGTACCATAATTACGGATGGTGTTCGGGTGGCGATCAATCCTACAGGATCTCCGGCGTTGGCGAAAGGCGGAAGCGGAGATGTTCTTTCCGGATTGCTTGCGGGGATCTGTGCGCGTAATATCGAACCTTATGACGCAGGCTGCTGTGCAAGTTTCCTCTTAGGGCGTGCAGGGGAGCTTGTTGCGATGCGGATGGGGGAATATTCGCCTGATCCAACCGATGTTATTCGGACGATTGCGCAGGCGATATGCTCGCTTTCGTAAAATGTTCCTTTGTTGAAATGCGCCCCCAAAAAAAGTTTAGGGGGCGCATTTCAAACAAGCATTATTCTTATTATTCATAGTAATATGTCTGACATACTATATAATTTTTTATAATATTCATGCGTATCCAAGCGCTCGGATGCAAATGGAGGCGATCAAGAGGAGGCTTCCCGTGATCAGATAGTATATGGGGAAGAAAACGAATAAGCTCATAACAAGCAGTCCGGCGCCGCTTACAAAAAACGGATAGGCGTTGCGCTTTGAAAAAGCGAGACGAAGTCTGGTTCGGACTGTGTGTCTGGGAATATCTCCGCAAATAAGCTTTTCCGGTATTTTTTGTGTGCGTGAGAGCAGTTCGAAGATTTCGTTGCCTTGTATAAAGCGACGCGAAAATGATACAAGCAGATGTTCTGCTTCATGGGTGAGTTCATTACAGGCAATTATGAATGGTGCTTTTCCATATTCTTTCAAAAGGAGTGCGACTGTATCCGCTGAAATTGGCTGCATCGTGAAGATCGGGATGAGCGATGCGTCGTCAAGAATGAGTTTCCCGTCTTGATCTGAGGCGTTTTTGCCGTCTGCGAGCAGGGCGGTCAGAAGTAATTCGCTTACGGACTCGTCGTTTTCCAAAGCAAGGTGTAACATTAGTTTGTCTTTTTCGGTCTGTAGTTTTTTGCTTAGGGCTTTCCTGCGATGTTTTCCGGACAGACAGAGAAAGATGATGGCGCCGAGCGCGAGGGCGAGCAACGTTGCGGCGGAGAAACACGCCCAGTCTGATATATCCAGCCATCTGAAGAGTCCTACGCTCATCAGCCAGCAGGCTGCGGTATAAAAAATTGTGTCTGCGAACAATGGGAAGTCGAATCGTCTCATGCACTCATTTTTGCCATAAAAATTACATATTAAACTTGCAAAGGCGTAAAAACTATAGTATAATGAAGTCATGAAAATCGCGCTTTTTGGTGGATCGTTTGATCCTGTGCATATTGAACATGTCCGCTTCGCGGAGGCCGCAAAAGAGGCGCTCGGGTTGGATGAGGTTATTGTGATGCCCGCGGGAAAGGCTCCGCATAAGCTTTGGGGGGCATCGGCTGACGGTGAGGAGCGTCTTGCGATGTGCCGCATTGCGTTTCGTTCTTTTCCGTGGGTCCGAATTTGTGACGAAGAAATACGTTCGGAGGGAACCAGCTACAGCTATTTGACCTGTCGACGTTTTGCAAGGAATTATCCCGATGCCGAAAGATATTTTCTTGTTGGCTCGGATATGCTGGAAGATTTCTTTACTTGGAAAAATCCGGATGATATTTTAACCAATGTTACGCTTGCAGCATGCGGCAGGAGTGGGGATGCGCCTGCAAGGCTTCGCGGGCGTTTTCGGGCTCGCTTCGGAAAAGAGTTTGTTGAAGTCCCTTTTTCGGGAAGTTCGGTATCGTCTCGTCTGCTTCGCGTTGATTTGGCGTTCAGAAAAAAGACTTACGATCTGAATGAAGATGTCTGGCGCTATATCGTGGAAAGAGGGCTGTATACGCATCCTGCTATAGCTCCCGCGTTGGCGTTGGAAAAGGAGGCGCGTCGGGAACATAGCTATCGTGTGGCGCGCATGGCGGTTGCGAGGGCGTCCGATGTGGGGGTGTCGGATGGGAAGGCACTGCTTGCCTCGGCGCTGCATGACTGCGGGAAGTATGTTTCGCTCGATTCACCGCTTTTAAAGGGGTTTACGGTGCCTGAAAATGTTCCCGCGCCGGTTGTGCATCAATTTACGGGGGCATTTTTGGCTCAGAAATTATTTCAGATCGATGACGATGAGGTGTTGGATGCGATTCGTTATCACACAAGCGGTAAAGCTGATATGACTATTCTTGGGATGCTCGTTTTTTTAGCGGATATGCTGGAAGACGGAAGGGAGTTTTTTGGGGTGGATAAGCTAAGGGAATGGTATTGGAAAGATCTGGAAGAGTGTTTCTACTTGGCGCTTCGTCAGCAAAATGAATATCTGGAGAGGGGCGGAAAATCTGTTTATCCATTAACGAAAGAGGCGTATCATTGGATTGAAAAGGTTATCAATACAAAAAGGTAACTTTTTCACAGTAATATGTCTGACATAGTATTAATTAAAATTATGATAAATCATTCAAGAGGAGGATTTTAGCATGACTGGACATGAACTTGCAATGGCATGCGCAAAGGCGCTTTCGGAAAAGAAGGCGCAGGATATTGTCATTTTGGATGTTGCCGATCAGACGGTTGTATGCAGTTATTTTGTCATTGCGAGCGGCCACAGTACGACCCAAGTGCGTGCGCTCGGCGATGCGGTGGAAGAGAAACTGGAAAAAGAAGGGATTTTGCCCCTTCGTAAAGAGGGGCTTCGGGAAGGCAGGTGGGGAGTAATCGATTACGGCGATGTCGTCGTGCATATTTTCAACGAGGATTCCCGTCTTTATTACTACCTTGAACGTCTTTGGGATTCCGGCAAGAATATTGAGCGCTACGAGGACTGAGCGAATTCTTGCTGCGGCGGTCACCGGATTGGTCTGCTTCACGGCGGAATAGGAGTGTATATGTTTCATTGCCACCGATCCGAGACAGAACTTATGCGCGTTTTGCGTGAGGCGCAAGCGGAGCGTTTTCTCTGCGAGTGTGCTTTTTTCTATGATGATGTCCACAGGTATTGCTATGTTCTTGGCGGTAGCGAACGGCTGATCTGCTTTGCCGTGGAGGATGATTTTCTGCTGAACGGTTTCGTGATCGGGAGGCTTTCCGATCTGCGCCTCGCGAAACCATGCGGCGCGCTGTTCGATCGTATGTGCAGGGAATGCGGATTGCCCGGGCAGCTCAAGCCTCTGCAAATCGATCTTTCTTCCTGGGAGTCTGTCTTTTGCGATCTAAAGCGTTTCGGGCGCATGGTCATCATAGAAAATAATACCCCGGGAAAAGACTTTTTTCAGATGGGGTATGTGACAGATGTGGCGCAATCCTATATTGTTTTCCGTTCCGTGGATGCGGAAGGCGTCTGGACGGATCATGTGATGATCGCCTATGATGCGATCACAAATGTGACGTTTTGTGACAGGTATTCTGCGACATGGCAAAAATACCTGTCTGCGCACGGGCAGGCATAATAGCGGAGTTGCGTGGGATCCGACTGTGATCTTCCGCGATGCCGGGGCGGTCGCTCATTTGAACTGAATGCGCTTGGGGTCGGAGTATTCCGCCTTCACGCGCTTTTTTTTGCGTTCGACGAGGTAGTATACGGGCTCGGGAGGCTTATCTTCCTTGGGCGGCGCTTCGGGAGGAAGTTTTTTTCCGATTGTTCGGAATCCGATGCGCGCGAGTTTGCAGCCGCATATTACGATGATGCAGATCAAGAGTGCGAAAAAGGTATAAAGGGCGCCGAGCCATTGAACGGATAAGAGCATCATGCTTTCATTTTAACATTCGGATTCTGTCGTATTGTTGCGGCTTGGGTTATATTTTCACATATTTTCGGGAAAACACGATGAGAAAGACGAAAAGCTGTTCATTGGATTGAGGGAGTTTGCCGTGAAAACCTGTCGGCATACAGAAAATATCAAAAACCACCCGAAATCGCTTTGAATTTTTGGAAAAATATTGTAAAATAGACGGGTTGAAATAAAGTGATGCTCGCGCGCGTGAGCAAAGCGGGGGCAAACGGAGCAAATAATATGGGTCTGATTCGTTATCTGATGAGCGGTGACAGCCGCAGAAGTCTTAAAAAACTCAATAAAACGGCCGATGCCGTCGAAGCGCTTGCGCCCAAGTATGCCTCAATGTCTGATGAGGAACTTAAGGCACAGACGGGCATACTGAAAGGTCGCCTCGCAAAGGGTGAGACATTGGAGGATATTCTTTGCGATGCGTTTGCTGTACTCAGAGAGGCGAGCGGACGCGTACTCGGGATGCGTCACTTCCATGTTCAGATTGTCGGCGGTATCTGCCTCTTCCAGGGGCGCGTTGCCGAGATGAAGACGGGCGAAGGAAAGACGCTTGTCGCAACTCTTCCCGCATATTTGGAAGCTCTTGCAGGCAAGGGCGTGCATATCGTTACGGTCAACGACTACCTTGCCCGTCGTGATGCGGAATGGATGGGGAAGGTCCATAAATTCATGGGGCTTACTGTAGGCGTTGTTGTGCCGGGCATGAACGATGATCAGAAGCGAGAAGCCTATCAATGCGATATCACCTACGGAACCAATAATGAATTCGGTTTTGATTATTTGAGAGATAACCTCAAAAATGATCTGAAGCTCATGGTGCAGCGCGAACTGAACTTTGCCATTGTCGATGAGGTTGACTCAATTCTTATTGATGAAGCGCGTACGCCCCTCATCATCTCCGGAAAAGGCGAACAATCAAGCGAATTGTATCAGCGAGTGGATAAATTTGTCAGGACGCTTTCGGGCGGTTTTGATGATGAACTGAAGGATGCTGAAGAGACGTCCCGCAGGAAAAATATTCCTACGGCTCAGAAGATTGCGGCGGCAGAGGCGCTGCAGTGGGATTTTGTTATCGAGCGCAAGGAACGTCAGGTGCGCCTTACTGAGTACGGTGCCGAAAAAGCAGAAAAGTATTTCGGTGTCGAGAGCATTGCGGATGTCGCAAACGCCACACTCAACCACCATATCCAGCAGGCTCTCAAAGCGCATCACATTTTCCATCTCAACGAGCAATATATCATCAAGGACGGCGAGATCGTCATTGTCGATGAGTTTACGGGTCGTCTCATGGAGGGCAGACGATATTCCGACGGGTTGCACCAGGCAATTGAAGCCAAAGAAGGCGTGCGGGTCCGTGAGGAGAACAAGACTTATGCGACGATCACTTTCCAAAATTACTTCCGCCTTTACAAAAAACTCTCCGGCATGACGGGTACCGCAAAGACGGAAGAGGGCGAGTTCCGTACAATTTACTCTCTGGACGTTATTGAGATTCCCACCAACAAACCCGTGCGCCGTATTGATATGCAGGATAGGATCTTCTCTACCGTGGAGGGGAAGAAGAAGGCGATTGTCCGCGAAATCGTTGAACGGCATGAAAAAGGGCAGCCCATCCTTGTGGGTACCGTATCCGTCGATAAATCCGAAGAAATTTCCAGGCTTCTCATTCGCAACGGGATTAAGCATAATATTCTGAACGCCAAGAACCATGAACGCGAGGCGGAGATCGTTGCGCAGGCGGGAAGGTTCGGCGCAGTTACGATTGCTACCAATATGGCAGGGCGCGGGACGGATATTTTGCTCGGCGGTAACCCGGAATATCTTGCCAAAAAGCGGCTTCGCGAGGAGGGCGTAGAGCACGAGGTGATCGAGCGTGCTACGTCATTTGTCGATCTCGGGGATGATCGGGAAGCGATCGATGTGCGCGATCGGTACAATGCGCTATATCGCAATTATAAAGAGCAGACGGATGCGGAGAAAAAGAAGGTCATTGACGCGGGCGGTCTTTGTATCATCGGTACCGAACGTCATGAGTCCCGCCGAATCGATAATCAGTTGCGTGGGCGTTCCGGCCGTCAGGGCGATGTTGGTGTCTCCGTTTTCTTCATTTCGCTTGAGGATGACCTTATGCAGCGTTTTGGCGGAGACCGAATGAAGCGGATCTATGAGCGCAGTAAGATGGAAGAGGATGAAAGTCTTGAAGCGAAGATGCTTACAAATCTTATTGAGTATGCTCAGAAGCAGATCGAAGGCAGAAACTTCGCAACCCGTAAAAATGTCCTGCAATATGATGACGTCATGAATAAGCAGCGCATGATCATGTATGCCGAGCGTATGCGCGTTATCCGCGGCGAAAATGTACATGAACAGGTACTCAAGTATATCCCGGGGTATGTAGAAGAAATTCTGAAAGATACTGTCAATATTGAAGATTCGCCCGAAAAGTGGAGCGAGAAAGATCTTAATACGGCGTTGGAGCGCTATCTCCTGCCCGAGGGGACAAATTATGTGACCCGTGAGAAGCTGGGGAAATGGGATTACGATATTGCACTCAAACGCATCTCCGAAAAGACGACGAAGTGCTATGAGGAAAAAATCGCACGCATCCAGAGTGAGATGCCGGGCGTGGATTTCGGTAAGGTTGAGCGTGACATCCTGCTTTCCTATGTTAACAGCAACTGGATCGATCATATCGATGCAATGGATCAGCTCCGCAAAGGCATCGGGTTGAGATCCTATGGTCAGACCGATCCTGTAATTGCGTATAAGCAGGAAGGTTTTGCCATGTTTGATGAGATGGTCGAGCGCATCCAGGAACGTACCATTCGTTTTTTGTTGAAATGCCAGATCAAGGCTCAGCCCCGTCCCGTGCAGCGCATTTTCCCTTCGGCGAATCGGGCCGCACAGCCTGCTCAGCAGTCTCCTCAATCTGCTCAGCCGTCGGCTGTGTCATCGGAACAGGGGAACAAACAGACAGAGCAGCAGCCGGCGCAGGCGTCTCAGAATACGCAGCCCGCTGCGTCGCAGCAATCAGAGCCGGTGGAGACGGTGGGCGCTGAAACGCTTCCCAAAGCTGTGGACGTTGATTCCCTTCGTACTTCGGGCGATACAAAATTCAACCCTGCCACGATCAGGAAGGATAAGAAGATCGGACCCAACGATCCCTGTCCCTGCGGAAGTGGATTGAAGTATAAGAAGTGCCACGGCAGACCCTATTGATATAAGGAAATTTATGTTCAAAGCAGACGATTACAGATTACGCATTAAATCTCTTGAGGAAACGCTGGGCGAAGCCAAGTACGCCCTCGATATTGACAATCGCTATATACAACTTAAACAGTTGAAAGCGGAACAGGAAAAACCGGAAGTCTGGCAGGATCTGGAGCGCTCGGCAAAGATCGGTCGGGAAATCTCTTCCATTGAAGGCAAGATCGCTTCCTATGAAAAGGGAAGGAAGGCGTTGGATGATGCTTTGGAGATCATTGACCTCATTGAAGAGACAGGGGAAGAAGATCTTGTCGGCGAGCTGGACGGCATGATGTCGGCGGCGGAGAAGGACATTGAGGACATGCGGATCCGCGCTCTTTTGCGTGGGAAATACGACAATTCCAATGCACTTCTTGCACTTCATGCCGGTGCCGGCGGGACGGAAGCATGCGATTGGTGTCAGATGCTATATCGTATGTATTGCCGCTACGCCGAGAAGAATGGCTTCAAGGTCACCGAAATCGATCGTTTGCCGGGCGATTCTGCGGGACTCAAATCGGTGGATTTTAAAGTGGAGGGCGAGAACGCTTACGGCTACCTAAAGGCGGAAATCGGCGTGCATCGCCTTGTGCGCATATCCCCCTTTGATGCGAACAAGCGTCGCCAAACTTCTTTTGCCTCTCTTGAGGTCATGCCGGAAGTGGAAGATGACGGAGAAATTGAGATCAAAGATGAGGATATCCGTATCGATGTTTACCGCTCTTCGGGGGCTGGCGGGCAGAAGGTCAATAAGACGGAGACCGCCATCCGCATCACGCATTTCCCGACGGGCATCGTCGTGACCTGTCAGAACGAACGCAGTCAGTTGCAAAACAAGGAAATGGCGTTCAAGTATCTTCGTAGCAAGCTTCTTGAGAAGCAGATCGAGCAGCGCATGGCAGAGGAGGCGGCTCTGAAGGGCGAGACCAAGAAGATCGAATGGGGCTCGCAGATCCGCTCCTATGTGTTCTGCCCCTATACGCTCGTCAAAGATCACAGAACGAGCTATGAGATGGGCGACGTGCAGGCGGTCATGGACGGCGACATTCAGGGATTTATCATCGACTATCTCAAAAAATCGTAATAACAATTCAAACTTTTCTTTCGGTCGAAAGAAAAGTTTGAATTTTTTAAGGAAAAAATGAAGCAAGATCCACTTATTTTAGGAATCGAGTCCTCCTGCGATGAGACGGCGGCTGCCGTCATACGCGGACGGGAGCTGTTATCGGACGAGATCGCGTCCTCGGCGGAGACGCAGGCAAAGTACGGCGGCGTTGTACCCGAGATCGC
>JAGHIT010000006.1 GCA_017887095.1 Clostridia bacterium
AGGGGATGCGCACTTCTTCGGGCAGGCCGAGAAGGGGACGCAGCTTTTTTTCGCTGCGCCAGCCGAGGATGCAGGAAGCGAGCCCCGCCGCCTCCGCCGCAAGGACGAGGTGCGCCGTCATGATGCCGATGTCGCCCGGGGTGAAGTTCTGATCCTTGAGCCTGTCCCCGAGTCTTGCCGTCAAGTTGCTCTTGCCCTCCGTAACGACGACGAACGCTCCCGCATCGTTTGCAAACTTGTTCATGCCCAGCCCCTGTACGCAGGCGGCAACGTCCTTGACCTTCTCTCCCGTCACGGCGTACAGGTGCCAGGGCTGCGCGTTGCAGGCGGAGGGCGCGAGCAGGGCAAGTTCACAGATCTCTTTGAGCAGCTGCTCGGGCACGGGTTTTCCGTCAAAGGCGCGGCAGCTCTGCCTGTGGGTGTATAAAGCTTTGATATCGGATAAATTCATAGATACTCCTTATAGATGCTTTTTTGTAGTTCAAAGGGTACCCCTCATCAGTCACCTTCGGCGACAGCTGTCTCGCACAAGTAGATACTTGTGCTTTGGTCGGCAATTTTGCTTGTATATGCAAAATTGCTAAGCTCATGTGTGCGCAGAAGCCGCACCGCTGTCTGTATAACGCACGAATTTGTTCCAAGGGGAAGCCTGAAAAGAAAGGCTCGGGCGAATGCCCGAGCCATCGCGCTTTACTTGCTCATCGAAAGTTTTGCCTTTTCGACGACGTTCTCGACCGTGAAGCCGAAGAGAGGGAAGAGCTTGCCTGCAGGACCGCTCGCGCCGAATGTGGACATGCCGATGATCTCGCCCTTATCGCCCGCGTATTTGTACCAGCTGTAGGGCGAGCCTGCCTCGACGCAGACGCGCGCCTTGACGGAGGAGGGGATGACGCTCTCTTTGTACTCCGCGCTCTGCTTCTCGAACTCTTCAATGCAGGGCATGGATACAACGCGCGCCTTGATACCTTCCTCGGCGAGCTTTGCCTTGGCGCCGACGCACTGTTCGACTTCCGAGCCGCTCGCAATGAGCAGGACGTCGGGCGAGCCCTCGCAGTCCTCGAGCACATAGCCGCCCTTGAGTGCGACCAGTCCGCTCCCTGCGTACTGGGGCAGGTTCTGTCTGGTCAGGACGAGCGCCGTGGGCGCCGTACCCGTGAGTGCGGAGATCCATGCCGCCGCCGTCTCCTTGCCGTCTGCGGGGCGGTACACTTTCATGTTCGGAATGGAACGCAGCGCAATGAGCTGTTCGACGGGTTCATGGGTGGGACCGTCTTCGCCGACGCCGATCGAGTCGTGCGTCAGGATATAGACGACAGGGATATTCATGAGCGCGGAAAGGCGCATTGCGTGCTTGCAATAGTCGGAGAAGATGAAGAAGGTCGCACAGTAGCAGCGCAGACCGCCGTGTAACTGCATGCCGTTGGTGATCGCCGCCATCGCATGTTCACGGATACCGAAGTGCATGTTTCTGCCGCTCTTGTCGCTTGCGGAGAAGTTGCCGTACCGGACGGTGTCCGTGTCCTTCATGTCGGAGAGGTTGGAGGGCGCAAGGTCCGCCGAGCCGCCCATGAGATCGGGCAGAAGCGCCGCGATCTTGTTGAGCACGACGGAGGATGTCTGACGGGTCGCCATGGGCTTCTCCCACTTCATGAGGTCCTCGACCTTTGTCAGGTCGACCATTTCGCCCGCCATTGCCGCCTTGTATGCCTTTGCAAGTTCGGGGTACGCCTTCTCATACTCGGCGAACATCTTCTTCCATGCCTCTTCCTCGGCAGCGCCCTTCTTGCCTGCCTCGGCGGTGTGTGCGAGCACCTCTTCGGGGACCTCGAAGGGCGCCCACGTCCAGCCGAAGTGCTCCTTGGTCTTTTGCAGGTTCTCCGCGCCCAGAGGGGAGCCGTGGCACTTGTGGCTGCCTTCCAAAGGGGTACCGTAGCCGATCTTGGTCTTGCAGATGATGATCGAGGGCTTGACTTTCTCTGCCTTTGCCTCCTCGATCGCCTTGGAAAGAAGGGCGACGTCGTCCGGGTTGGCGACGAGATCGACCTTTAATACCTGCCAGTGCTGCGCTTCGAAGCGCATTGCAACGTCTTCTTTGAAAGTGATGTCCGTATCGCCCTCGATCGTGATGTCGTTGTCGTCATAGAACAGGATGAGCTTGCCCAGCTCGTGCGTGCCTGCAAACGAGCATGCCTCGTAGGAGATGCCTTCCTCAAGGCAGCCGTCGCCGCACAGCGCATAGGTGTAGTGGTCGACGACGGGGAAGCCCTCGCGGTTGAACACCGCCGCAAGATGCGCCTCGGCGACCGCCATGCCGACGGCGTTCGCGATGCCCTGGCCGAGAGGTCCTGTCGTCGTCTCGATGCCAACCGTGTGACCGTATTCGGGGTGTCCGGGCGTCTTGGAGCCGAGCTGGCGGAAGTTCATCAGATCTTCCTTGGTCAGTCCGAAGCCGTACAGATAGAGGAGAGAGTAGTCGAGCATGGAGCCGTGTCCCGCAGAGAGGACGAAGCGATCGCGGTTGTCCCACTTGGGGTTGGCGTTGTTGAATTTTAAAAAGTTCTGCCACAGTGTGTACGCGATGGGCGCGGAACCGATGGGAAGCCCGGGATGTCCCGAATTTGCCTTCTGGATCGCCTCCGCGGAAAGGATGCGGATGGCGTTGATGCTGGTCTGTTGAACGTTCATAGTGTTATTTCTCCTATATCATATATTTTTTTTGAGGTTGTCTGTGTTGAGGAAGGGGTACCCGGAGAGAAACTCATAGAGTTCCCGCATGATGACGGCGTTGCCGCCTGTGCTGTCCGATTCGACGTTGATGGGCATGATCGGCTCGTGCAGGCTCATCCTGACCAGCGCCCAGCCGTTGCCGTGTTCCGGATCGAAATTCACGCGCACGCCCTCGCAGTTATCGGGCGCAAGCGTCATGTAAGGCGTCTGTTCGGCATGAGCGGTGAAGTCGGCAATGACTCCCTTGCCCAAGTTCTTGAAGTCGCAGCCCGGGATAAAGCCGAGGCGCACTTCGGCTGCCTCTGCCGGCTCTGGCAGGTCGGCAATGAGTGCCGTCAGATCTTTTCCCTCCTTGGCGCACTTTGCGAGCGCAATGAGAAGGCGGGTGACGAGATATGCGCCGTCGTCAAGGAAGTAATTTTCCCTGAGCGCCGCGTGACCGCTCGTCTCGATCGCGAGCGGGGAGTTTTTGCCCTCGGCGTTGAGGCGTTTTGCCTCGTTGATGACGTTCTTGTAGCCGCGCTTGAAGCGGCGGTGGATACCGCCGTGCGCCGCAATGAACTGTGCAAGCCCGTCGCTCGTGACGGAGTCGGTAACGATGACCGCGCCCTGCTGTTCCTGCAGGAGGATGGCGGAAATGAGTGCGATGAGGCGGTTGCGGTTGATCTCCTCGCCGTCGGGGGCGACGGCACCCGCGCGGTCGACGTCGGTATCGAAGATGATGCCGAAGTCCGCCTTGTTCTTGACGACCGCCGTGCAGACGGACTGCATCGCCGTCTCGTTCTCCGGATTGGGGATGTGGTTGGGGAAAGAACCGTCCGGATCGAGGAACTGCGAGCCTGTCGTGTCCGCGCCGAGGGGTTTTAAGACGAGGTCGACATAGAACCCGCCCGCGCCGTTGCCCGCGTCGACGAGGATCTTCTTACCTTCAAGAGGCTTGTCCGAACCGCAGGCCTTACGCACCTTCTCCACGAGGTCTGCGGAATACTTTTCAATATAACTCCTGTTTGTTACCGTGCCTTTGCCGCTCGGGAAATTTCCCGCTGCCGCGATCTTGAGGATGTCCGCGACGTCCGAGCCTTCCAGTCCGCCCTCTTTCGTGAAGAATTTAAGCCCGTTTTTCTGATAGGGCAGATGACTTGCCGTGATCATGACGGAGACGTCCGCGCCGAAATCGTCCTGCAGCAGCATGAACATGGACGGCGTGGAGGAGAGTCCCGTCAGGATAATGTTGCCGCCGCACGATGTGACACCCTCGGCGACGAGCGATGCAATGTGATCTGCCGAAAGGCGGGAGTCATGTCCGACGGCAATGGTCGGGCAGGGATTGCCCGTCTTGTTCGCCGCCCAGACGCAGTATGCCTTGGCGATCGCAAGAACGGCTTCATCCGTCAGTGTGACGGGATCGTTTTCGACGCCTGCGATCGCAGTGCCGCGAACGTCGGTACCGTTCCTTAGGTTGAGAAAATCTTGTTCTGTCATAATCCCCCCGCGGGCAATCGGATTTACGGCGCATTCATGCGCAGTCTGCCCGCATAGTTCCATTATAATGGTTTTACGCGCTATTTTCAATACCTTTTTTGAAAAAATAAGAGGTTTTTTTCGGAAAATCTTGCGTATGTACAGTATTTGTGTTATAATGTCACAAAATATTGGAGCGAGGCCGTTATGAATCGATTTACACTTTCCACCGATTCGACCTGCGATCTGTATCACGATTTTATTGTGGAGAATGACATCAAATTCGTTCCGCTTACCTTTACAATGGAAAAGGACGGAAAGATGGAAGAGCGTCTCGACAATTTTACCGAGTACGGTCAGTACGTCGATTTTTACAATCAGCTGCGTGCGGGAGGATTTTCCCGCACAAGCATGCTTAACTATGAGTCGCACTACCAGCACTTTTTGAAGATGGCGGAGGAGGGCGCGGAAGATGTGGTGCATTTTACCATCTCTTCGGGGCTTTCGCCGACAAAGACGGTCGCTGCCAAGGCGGCTGCGGACGTCAAGAAGGATTATCCCAAGTTCGAAGTGTACGTCGTCGATCCGCTCACCGCGACCGCGGGACAGGGAGCGCTCGTCAGGATCGCGCTCGACTGGAGAAACGCGGGAAAAACGGCGCAGGAGACATACGACTACGTCAACAGTCTTCGTCTGCACATTCAGCATTTTGTCGTCGCCAACGATCTGTACTATCTCAAGCGCGGAGGCAGGGTTTCCGGGGTGAGCGCGGCGGTTGGGACCATGCTCAATATCAAACCCGTTCTTTCCTTTGACTGCGACGGAAAGCTTCAGGTCATCGACAAGGTCAAGGGAAATAAAAAAGCCATTGCCTTTATCAAGGCAAAGATGGAGAAAGAGGGACCCGATGATCACAACTATGTGTTCATCGTCCATACCGACAACGAACCTTGCGCGAAGGAACTGGAGGAATACGTCAAGGAGCGCTTCGGCATTCAGCCGTTTGTCTCGATCATGGGACCTGTCATCGGATCGCATGTCGGACCGGGTGCATTTGCGTTGGGGTATCTTTCCAAGAGTTTGCGAGGAGAGATATGACACAATTCACGCGAATCTTTTTGCAAAGGCAAAAATATTCGCCGTGAGATTTAGAGAAAACACCGCCGCGACAAGACTGCGGCCCGTTTTCTCTCTGCGCAGGTCTTTAAGGGCTTACAATATAGCCCCTGCGCATTCACTCTTTCCCCATAAGCCAAAGGGTTGGCAAATAGGGTACCGCTGGCGCAAAAGCGTGGTTTTGCTTGCGGCGTAATTATAGCAAAGGGCGGTGCGCTTTTCTTGCCTCCCCTGACCCGTAGGGTTAGGGGAGGTGGCGAGCGTCAGCGAGACGAAGGGGTTTAATCGACCCGCCTGTCCTTTCGGGACACCCTCCCTTGAATCTACAATAGAGAAGAAACCGCAATAACTCGCAAAAATCTTTTCGAAGAAAAGATTTTTGCGAAGAGGAGCGGAAGGGTCATCGAGGTTGCAACGCACATGATGGTGCGTTTCAGCATACAATTTCAAACCGATGGGGGTACGCCCGCTGCGGCGGGCGTTCAATAGGGAAGAGAGGTCATTCCTCCGCAGCCCCCGCTACTGTTCGGCGGCGCACGCGTCCACTGTGAAAACGGGAAGGATGCGGGAACATGCGCGCCGGGAAGTCGTCACGAAACAGGGATTCTTTGCCAAAGATGTTTGGTGAAGAGGGTGAGGGACGCGTTATGCACATCAGCACGGTGTGCTGTGTGCGCGTTCCGAACTGCGGTTTTTGACATTGCCGTCAAAAACCGTGACCGCAGCGCGGAATCCACCGCGCGAGAAAAGCAGGCGTAAGAAGCGTAGCATTTGGTGTAAGCCAAATGCTCGCAATAGGCGCCTTGCATTGTATCCTTATGAAATCGACAAAAAGATTTCTTAGAAAGATTTTTGTCGAAGAGGAGGAACGACGAAGCGAGATTGCACTTTGCGGCAGAGCATGCGCTCGAAAGCAAAGTGCTGTGAGCGTAGTCAAAAATCGTGACATCCTCAGTCATCACCAAAAAGATTTCACAGAAAGATTTTTGGTGAAGAGGAGCAGCAGGCGTAAGAAGCGTAGCATTTGGTGTAAGCCAAATGCTCGCAATAGGCACCTTGCATTGTATCCTTATGAAATCGACAAAAAGATTTCTTAGAAAGATTTTTGTTGAAGAGGAGGAACGACGAAGCGAGATTGCACTTTGCGGCAGAGCATGCGCTCGAAAGCAAAGTGCTGTGAGCGTAGTCCGTGACGACGAAGCCAGGAGACCTGCCCCTATCGGCACACCACGCTCTTTTCGGGTCGGAGAAGAGTACGTCGGGAAATCAGGGTACGGCGCCATGCGCCGCTCCCTTGTTTCGGCGCACTCTTTGCTCCTACCAAAGGGTGTGCTTTTTTTGATTCCGTCGGCAGTTCAGAATTGCTGTTCGTGGAAAATATTATGTTTCAAGCCCGCTCGGGCGATTACGTAGGAGGTAATCTATGAAACACATGAGGATTTTTTTTGTTGTGGGCGCGCTGGCGGCAGCATTGATGTGCGGAGCACTGATTGGATGCGCGCAGGCCGCAGACAAGGGCGATGCCGAATTCCGTCTCGTCGCAAACGATGAAACTTGCGTCGTCATTGCAGCGGATAAAAGCGATACAGACAGAAGTCTGTATGATGCGCTCGCGTTCTTTGCGACATCGGGTGAGATCACGATGGACGGCAGCGAGTCTGAATACGGGTTTTATCTCACTTCCCTCAACGGCAGGGAGGCAACGGATGAATATTATTGGGCTGTTTACACGACGCTTGGAATCCTGGACGGCGTCGAATATTCCAATGCCGCGTGGGGGACCTGGGAATATGGCGGCGAGACGCTGGCAAGCGCGAGCTATGGCGTTTCGGGGCTTCCGCTTGTCGAAGGGGAGCTGTATGCCCTCGTCTGGACGGCGATCGAAAGCTAAGCCATGAAGGAACGAAAAGAAAGGCATACGGACAGATACGGGGACGGTGCTGCGCGGATGGTCGCCGTTTGCGCCGTCATGACGGCGCTGCTCCTCGCCGTGCAGTGCGCTCTTTCTTTTGTCGCGGGCGTGGAGCTGGTCACGGCGTTTTTGCTCGTCTTTTGCTATGTGTTCGGCGCAAAGTACGGCATGGTCACGGCGACGGCGTTCTCGCTGCTGCGCAATTTCATCTTCGGCTTTGCTCCCGACGTCATCGTGTTGTATCTCATCTATTTTAACGCCTTTGCACTCGTGTTCGGCGCGATGGGAAAGCGGCGCGGGCATTGGGCGGAATACGTCTGCCCCGCGCTTGTGCTGTTGCTCGCAGCGGGGGCGCTCGCCCTGGCGATTCTCGGACTGCCCGTCTCGCCGCTGATGGCGGCGCGGCTGGAAGTCATGCTCTGGGCGCTCTTTGCGGTGCTTCTCGCCCTCTTTGTGGGGAGCGTCGTCCTGCTCTTTTTGGGCGGCAGGGTGCGCATCGGGCATGAAGTCGCTGTTCTTGCGTCGCTTGCAGCATTCTGCACGGTGTGTTTTACGCTTTTAAGCGATGTTATCACGCCGCTTTTTTACGGTTGGAGCATGGATGTCGCGATCGGCTATTTTTACACGGGTTTTTTCGCAATGGTACCGCAGACACTGTGCGCTGCGGTGAGCGTCACGCTTTTATTTTATCCGCTTGAACGCGCCTTTTTCATGGTGTTGCCGCCTGTACGGAAGAAGCGGTTGGAAGCGCTTCTCAGGGCGCGTATGGCAAGAAAAAGGGGAGGAGCTGAACAAATCCCGCCTTCAAATGATGGACGAACGCAAAAAGATATGGTATAATAACCATATCTATTTTTTTCTTTCGGAGCTTTTTTATGGCAAAGGACACGTTTGTAGAGCAGATCGCCGACATCGAGACGGATTTTCCCCGGTGGTACACCGACGTGGTCGTCAAGACCAAACTGGTCGATTACGGGCCCGTCAAGGGAACGATGGTCATTCGTCCCTATGGTTATGCGATCTGGGAGAATATTCAAAAGGAACTGGATGCACGCTTCAAGGCGCACGGCATTGAAAACGCCTATTTCCCGCTGCTCATCCCCATGAGCTTTATGACCAAGGAGGCGGAGCACGTCGAGGGCTTTGCGCCCGAAGTCGCGGTCGTCACCCACGCGGGCGGTGAAAAGCTTGCCGAACCGCTCTGCATCCGTCCCACGTCCGAGACCATCATCGGCAGCATGTACAGCAAGTGGATCCAGTCCTACCGCGATCTGCCCGTGCTCATGAACCAGTGGGCAAACGTCATGCGCTGGGAAAAGACCACCCGTCCTTTCCTCAGAACGAGTGAATTTTTGTGGCAGGAAGGGCATACCGTCCATGCGAGCGAGGCGGAGGCGGTCGACATGACCCTCAAGATGCTCGCCGTCTACGAGGAGTTTGCAAAAAACTGTCTCGCGATGCCCGTGCTCACGGGGCGCAAGACGGAAAAGGAAAAGTTTGCGGGCGCCGTCGCGACCTACGGCATGGAGGCGATGATGCACGACGGCAAGAGTTTGCAGGCGGGCACGTCGCACTATCTCGGACAGAACTTTGCGAAAGCTTTCGACATCAAATTTCTCGATAAGGACGGGACGCAGAAGTACGGCTATACGACCTCCTTTGGCGTCTCCACCCGCCTGATCGGCGCGATCATCATGACGCACGGCGATGCGCGCGGGCTCATTTTGCCGCCCGTTGTCGCACCTGTGCAGGTCGTCATCGTGCCCATCGCGTCCAAGAAGCCGGGTGTTGTTGAGGCGTGCAGGGAATTAAAGAACACGCTCACAAAGGCGGGCGTGCGCGTCGTGTTGGACGAGAGCGAAAATTCGCCCGGCTGGAAGTTCAACGAATGGGAGATGAAGGGCGTTCCCGTACGCATCGAGCTCGGTCCCCGCGATCTGGAGGCGGGGAAGATGGTGACCGTGCGTCGCGACACGCACGAAAAGGCGGAGGCGGAGCTTTCCTCGGCGGCGGAGACGGTCAAGGCGCTGCTTGCGACCGTGCAGACCGACATGTACGACCGTGCGAAGGCACGTATGGACAGTCGTATCGTGCGCGCAAACTCGCTGGATGAGCTGCTTGCAGGCGTTGATAACGCAAATTTTGTCCGTGCCGGCTGGTGCGGCTGCCGTGAATGTGAAGATAAGGTCAAGGAGTTTGCGCAGGCGACGGCGCGCGTCATGGATGACGAGAATACGTCCGAGACCTGTATTGTCTGCGGCAAGAAGGCGGATCATACGGTGGTATTTGCGAGAGCATACTAAGTTCACGAATTTTTGCGAGCAAAGGCTCGTAAAAATTCCGTGAGTGAAGAGAAAACGCCGCCGCGGCGAGACTGCGGCTCGTTTTCTCTCTGCAAGCGAATTTCAAGGGCTTCCCGTTTTACTTCGCTTGCATTCACTCTTTCCCCAAAAGCCAAAGGGTTGGCAAATCGGGTACCGCTGCGCAAAAGCGTGGTTTTGCTTGCGGACGTAAAAATAGCTTGTTCACGCTTTTTTCCGCGAACTGACGCGGAAAAAAGCCGTGAGGGGGAGGGCGCTGCCCTCTGCGCGGGCAATGAGCGGTTGACGCCCGCGCATTCACCCGCTGAGGTCGCGGAGCGACAAATCGGGTACCGCTGCGCAAAAGCGTGGTTTTGCTTGCGGACGTTTTGACAGCGCGCCGCGCAGACGGACAAAAAATAAAGGAGAGATTGTGATGCGGGAACTTCCCAAGTGGCTTTCGGACGCCGTGTTTTATGAGATCTATCCGCAGTCCTTTCAGGATACAAACGGCGACGGGATCGGCGATATCCCCGGCATGATCCAAAGGCTGGACTATATCAGATCGATCGGCTGCAATGCGATCTGGGTCAATCCCTGGTACGATTCGCCCTTTGGCGACGCGGGGTACGATGTGCGAGATTACAAGAAGATCGCGCCCCGCTACGGCACCAACGACGATGCCAAGAATTTTTTTGACGCGGCGCATGCGCGGGGGATGCACGTTCTCATCGACCTCGTCCCCGGGCATACGTCCATTGAGCACCCCTGGTTCCGCGCGTCCATGCAGCCTGAAAGAAACGAGTATTCCGACCGGTATATCTGGACAAACTCCATTTGGGAGAGTACCGATATCGCCTGTATCCGCGGCATTTCACAGCGGGACGGTTCGGCTGCTGTCAATTTCTTTTCCAATCAGCCTGCGCTCAATTATGGCTATGCAAAATGTACCCGTCCATGGATGATGGCACCCGATTCGCCCGCCGCGCTCGCAACACGCGAGGCAATCAAGGACGTCATGCGTTTCTGGCTGGATCTGGGCGCGGACGGCTTCCGCGTCGATATGGCGGCGAGCCTCGTCAAGGCGGACGAGGGTTGGACGGAGACCATCAAACTTTGGCAGGATTTCCGCGCCTTTCTCGATGCGGAGTATCCGCATTGCGCGATGGTGTCCGAATGGGGCGTTCCCGCCAAGTCCATCGAGGGCGGCTTCCACATGGACTTCATGCTGCACTTCGGTCCGCCCGCCTACAATTCGCTCTTCCGTTGCGAGCATCCTTTTTTCTCGCGTGAGGGGAAAGGGGATATTACGGTGTTCCTCGAAGCCTATCTTGCCGACCTTGCGTCGACGCAGGGCAGGGGGCTGATCTGCATCCCTTCGAGCAATCACGACATGCCACGTATTGCGCGCGGCAGGGATGCGCGCGATCTGAAGATCTGTTTTACATTCTTGCTGACGATGAGCGGCGCGCCATTCCTCTATTACGGCGACGAGATCGGAATGCGTTATCTGGAGAGCGTCACTTCGGTAGAGGGCGGCTACGACCGTACGGGTTCACGCTCGCCCATGCAGTGGGAAAAGCGCACGGGATTCGGCTTTACGACGGGCGATACGCCCTATATTCCCTTTGATCGGAGCGCGGACGCGCCCACGGTCGCGGAACAGGAGACGCGGGAGGATTCCCTGCTGAATACCCTCAGGGCGCTCCTGCGGCTGCGGCATGTACATAAGGCATTGCAGTCTTTCGGAGAATTTGTTCCCGTGTATGCCGAAGCGGGCAAGTACCCCTTTGCATACGAAAGGCGTGCGGACGGCGAGCGCATCCTCGTCATTCTCAACCCTGCGGACAGAGAGGAACCGATCTCCTTTGACTGTTCGGGCGATGTGCTCTTTCAGGTCGGCGGCGTTCCGGCAGACGGAAAAGTGCCTGCGCGCAGCGCGTGTGTTATTTTACGATAATCCGCCGCCCGAAGAGGGGAGTACGACATGCGCGCAATGACGTGCGGCGCGTGTCATGAGGCGTATAACATCAAAATGTAAGCTATTTTTGGAGGCTTCCAAATGAAACATACCGATATTGCAAAAGTGCTCAGGGATGCGTCCCTGATGGGGCAGGAGGTCACCGTCTGCGGCTGGGTGCGCACGGCGCGCGATTCGGCGGCGATCGCCTTTCTGGAGATCACGGACGGGACGAGCTTCTCCCGCCTGCAGGTCGTCGTGGATAAGAATAACCTTTCGCTCGATCCCGAGTGCACCAAGTGCGGCGCGTCCGTGCGGGCAAAGGGCATCGTCGTCAAGGCATTCAAGGGCGACGGGGCGGAGCTCAATGCGACAGAAGTAACACTTTTGGGCAAGTGCCCTTCCGAATATCCCATTCAGAAGAAGCGTACGACGCTGGACTTTCTGCGCGGTATCCCGCACCTGAGACTCCGCACCAACACGTTTGCCGCCGTCTTTCGCGTGCGGAGTGTCGCGGCGCAGGCTGTACACCGCTATTTCCATGAGCGCGGCTACTATTATATCAACACGCCCCTCATCACCGCGAGCGACTGCGAGGGCGCGGGCGAGATGTTCCGCGTGACGACGCAGCCCTGGAACGCGAAATACGAGAGCGAGGAGGCGTACTACAAGGACGACTTCTTCGGCAAAAAGGCGGGGCTTTCGGTGTCCGGTCAGCTGGAGGGCGAGGTCGCCGCGACGGCGCTGGGCAGGATCTACACCTTCGGACCCTCCTTCCGCGCGGAGAACTCCAACACGACGCGCCACCTTGCCGAGTTCTGGCACATTGAACCGGAGATCGCGTTTGCGGAACTGCCGGACGTGCTGGAGGTCGCCGAGGAGATGGTCAA
>JAGHIT010000057.1 GCA_017887095.1 Clostridia bacterium
GAAGCGGGTGACGTCCCTTCAAAATTTCGATCACGCCGCTCGCATTGAGCGCGGGCTTGACGCCCTTGACGGAATAGGCGTACTCTGCACGCGCATAGAAGCTGTCCGCCTCGGCGAGCACCGCCATATCGTGCAGGAGCGCATCGTGCATGCGTCCGACCGCGCGGGAGAGCTCCGCCAAAATGCGCTCGACCTCCTCGCGCTCGTCCAGCATGAGACTGCGCAGCTCGTTGTTCATCTCCAGCACTTCCTCCGGCTCGATGAACACCGTCGCGCCGCTCTGGGAACGGTCGTGCACGAAGCCCTTGACGCTGCGCTTGTATTCCGCCTTGACGGGAATGACGAATCTATCCCCACGGACGGTGACGATGCCGTCCTGTAAATATTTCTTTTCCTCGCCTGCCAGATACCCTTGCAGACGGGCACGGATGCGCTCGCCCAGCTGCCTGATCTGCGAACGCAACGAAAAGAGCTTTTCGCTCGCATGGTCGGAGAGCTCGTTCTCGTTCAGGATCTTGCGCCCGATGTCCTCCTCCAAATTGCGATCAAACATGAGATGCTCGGTGAGAGCGCGCATTTTTACGATGCGTTCATCCGTAAAAGAGCGCACGGACGAATAGAGCACGCGCGCCGCACGCAGAAGGCGCGCAACACCGAGAAGCTCCGCCATGGAGAGCGTCGCCCCCTTGCGCGCGCGGGCGAGGCTGTCTTCGCAGTCGGGGAATTCCTCCACCTTGCCTGAGCCAAGCGAAAATAAAAGAAGGCTCGCTTCCTCGGTGAGATCGAGGAGTTCCTTCGCCTCGCCGACGGTGCGCACGGGTTCTAAGGCGAGGATCTTCTCCTTCCCCGCTTCGAGCACGGCATGCGAGGCGCACGCCGTTAAGATCTTATCCAGTTCCAGTCGCTTTGCATGTTCGTTCATAGTAAACTCCTTGCGCCGTGACCGCGCGTTGAGGCAGGCAGCACGGCGGCGGGATCGCGCACGTTTTTGAGGACGGTTTTATCCCCCAGCGAGCAATCGACGAGCGCACCCGCCCTTCCGACGCCCGCCGCGAGAGGCAGACAGTTGTACACTTCAAAGCGGCAGCCATCCGCCGCCGCGTACCGCCTGAGCGGAAAAGCGCGCCCCGCCTCGTCCGTGAGGCGATAGACGACGCGCCGATCGCACGTCCTGCAACTTTTTCCGAACGGGCAGTAACACAGATCCATGAGCTTGCAGTCCCCGCCCGAAAGGACGAACGTCCGCTCCGCAGAGAGCGCGTCCTGCTCGCGCACGGTGAGTTCCTTGGAAAGCGCAACGTATTCCGCTCTTTCCAGCGCCGCCGCCACAGCGACGCGGTTGGATAGATTCCAGCCCGTTCCCGCGAACAGCTTGCAGCCGTACTTTTTGGCGAGAAAAACGCCGTACGTCCCCTCGCAATAGATGCCTTCCGCCTCCCGCAGGACGGGCGCGAGCAGCGCTTCGTCCGCCTGCGTGAACAGGGGCGGCAGGTACAGCCACGCCCCCTTCGTGAGCGCGGCGCTTTGATAATCGGACAGCTTTTCGATGGCGAGATCGGTATTCGCCGAAAGCCCCGCGGGCACGATCGCCGCCGAATGCGTACTCTTTTCAAAAGAGAGCGACGGAATAAAAGGCGTGCGCTCGGAAAGTGGCGCACGGGCGGGCGAGAGCGCATCATACAGCTTTTCATAGAAGGCGCGGCGGAAGGCGTTGAGCACAGATCTCGGCACGAACACGCCGTCCGTTTGCACCGTGACGCGGGGTGCGAGCGCCAGCGCGTCCACTTTGGAAAAGTTCGCCACAACGTCCGCCTCGGAGAGCGGCGCGCTCTTTGCCGCCTCGCACACCTCACCCGTCAGTTCCACGCCCTCGCAGACGGCGCGCATGGGCTGCCCTGCAAGCAGCGTCACGCAGACTTCCACCGTACGCAGACGGCGCAGAGCGAGCGCCTTTTCTTCCGACTTTGCGCACAGCGTCAGGCGCACTTCGTCGCCGATGTGCAGTTTTTCGGGGGACGTGAGCAAAAATCCGTCCCGCGCGGGCGCGAAAAAGCGCGCGCCGCACACCTCCTTGCCTCCGCACAAAACCTTGAACCCGTCGCCGTGCTCCGCCGCATAGTCGCTCTTGCAGAGGTAGGCTTTCCCCTGCGCGCGGACGATCTCGCCCACTTTCTCACCGATATGCCCCTGCACGTCGCGCGAAAGAAGGCGCGCGTCCTGCCCGAAGGCGAGCCCGCGGGTATAGTCGCCGCGGTTGTAGGCGCGCCGCATCTCGGAAAACGCCTCCCCCGCGGGCTTGCCGTCCAGCAGGGCGCGATAGTAGGAGACCGCCGCCGCGACGTACGCCGGCGAGCGCATTCTTCCCTCAATCTTGAGGGACCCGACGCCCGCGTCGACCAGTTTTTGCACGTCCTCCCCCACCGAGAGATCGGAAAGGGACAGCGCATAGGCGGGCGCATCGAAGCCCGCGCGGTCGATCGTATATTTCTTGCGGCAAGGCTGTTTGCATCTGCCGCGGTTGCCCGAGTTATTGCCCGCGAAGCTGGAGAAATAGCATTGCCCCGAAAAACAGGTGCACAGCGCTCCCTGCACGAACGCCTCGACCTCGAGCAGCTGCGCGATCGCGGGGATGTCCTCGATGGGCGTCTCGCGCGCGAGCACGACGCGGGAAAAGCCACATTCCTTGGCGAGCTGCGCGCCGTAGACGTTGCAGCAGCCCGCCTGCGTAGAGAGGTGCAATGTAATTTCGGGGTATGTCTCCTTCAGCTTGCGGCCAAGAAAGATATCCTGCAACAAGATGGCATCCGCGCCCGCGTTCCATGCCTCGCGCGCCTGGGCAAAGAAGGCGGTAAGTTCCTCGTCCTTGACGAGTGTATTGAGTGCGACATATACCTTTGCGCCGAGAAGATGCGCCTCGCGTGTAACCTTTTCCAACGCAGAAACGCAAAAATTTTCCGCGCTTTCACGCGCGGAAAATCGCGTCAGTCCCAGATATACGGCGTCGGCGCCCGCACGGAGCGCCGCGTATGCCGACTTTTCATTTCCCGCAGGGGCAAGCAGTTCCGTCATTTATCGTCCTATCGTTCTTGCAATGAGTTCGCTTGCAGCGTCGTAGCCCATGTTCTTAAGACGCTGATCGCGCGCCGCCACCTCGATGAGAATGGCAAGATTGCGCCCCGCACTGACGGGAATGGTCAGTTTGGGGACGTTAAGACCCAGAATTGTCTCCACGTTCTCCTCACCGCCGATGCGATCGTACTCCTTGTCCTTCCTCCATGGTTCGAGTTCCATCACCAGTTCAATCGCCTTCTCCGTCATGACTGCACCCGAACCGTACATATTTTTAACATTGATAATTCCGATACCCCTCAGCTCCATGAAATAACGGATACGTTCGGGCGCTGTACCAACCAAATCATTTTCAATACGTCGAATGAGCACTGAGTCATCCGCGACGAGGCGGTGACCGCGCTTGATGAGTTCCATAGCCGTCTCACTCTTGCCGACGCCGCTGTTTCCCATGAGCAGGATTCCCGCGCCGAACACATCCATGAGCACACCGTGTACTGTCGTCATGGGCGCGAGCAGACGGTTGAGGTAGATGCTCAGATCGACAATGAGCGAAGACGTCATTTTGCTCGTACGAAAAATAGGCGTCCCCGTCGCTCGGGCGCACTCCATAAACTCGGGCAAAACGGGAAGATCGCGTGCAAAGATGACGCACGGGATCTCGCCGCAGTCAAAAAGTTTTCTGATTTTTTCCAGCCGCTGATCGGAGGGAAATGAGTGCATGTATTCATGCTCAGTCAGTCCGATGACCATAATACGCTGGGTATCGAAATAGCTGAAAAACCCCGCAAGACGCAGTCCCGGACGATCGACGCTGATTGTCGTGAGCGTAATGATGCCCCTGCCCGCATACAGCATCTCCAGTCCGAGATCGGATGCAAACTTATCGAGCATCACGGTTTCCTTGGGTAATATTGTCTCGTTCATCTCTCCCTCCTTGATCGCGTCTTTGTCAGCGGAAATTGGTCGCAAAAAGCGGGAACGTCCCCCTCAATTTTGTACCGTCAGTCCTGCATGGCGATGGCGAGCGCCTCGGCAACGCCGTCCGATTCAAAATCCGCTACCACTTGCGCCGCATCCTTTAATGGCTGCGCCGCATTGGAAACAGCAAACTTTCCCCCCGCCCGCATGATCATGGGCAGGTCGTTGAGCTGGTCGCCGATCGCGGCGATCTTCCCCGCGGGAATACTGTACTTTTGAGACAGAAAGTCCACCGCCGCCGCCTTGGTCTGCTCCTTGGGCATGACTTCGACGAGAATGGGAGCCGAACAAGTCACAAAAAAACCGTCTCCCAGCTTAGGACGAAGCTCTTCGATCAGCGCGGCGCGATCATCCTTTCGCACCATGGCAAGCGCCTTGACGACACGCAGGTCGTTCTTTTCGATAAACCCCGCAAGCGACATATCGCTGACGATCGTCGCCCTGACGCCGCATATGTGTTCATAGATCTCCAGCGCCTCGTCGCGGCGATTGGCGTACAGGTCGTTTACCGTATAGACGTGCACATGCCGTCCGTTCTCCTCCAAGAGACGCACGACGCGCAGCGCATCCTCGCGGGAGAACCCGTCGTCCTTGACGAGCTTGCCCGTGGCGACGTCTGCAATGGTCGCGCCCTGATAGGCGATGACCAAACCGTCCTCAATGCCCAGTTCTTTGAGTCTGGGCAGGATGGAGGTAAGCATTCGCCCCGTGCAGACGGCGAACGTCCCGCCCGCCTTGCGGTAAGCTGCAATAGCGCGCTTGTTGCCCTCGGAAATCGTGCCGTCCGAGCGCACGAGCGTGCCGTCGAAATCAGATAAGAAAAGCGGATACTTCATAATTCCTCGAAATGCTGTTTGATGCGCGCGGCGAGCGAGGGACCGATGCCCTCCACGGCGGAGAGCTCCTCCACGCTTGCGTGCATGATCTTGTCGATATTGCCGAACGTGCGCATGAGCGCCGTCCGCTTCTGCCTGCCGACCCCTTCGATCTCGTCCAAAACAGACTCCAGATTGCGCTTGCTGTGCAGGCTTCTGAAGTATGTAATGGCAAAGCGGTGCGCCTCGTCGCGGATGCGCTGCAACGTCTTTAAAGCATAGTCACGCCGATCGAGGATGACGGGTTCGTCCTGCCAGAGGACAAACACCTCCTCTTCCTTCTTGGCAAGGGAGACAAGGTCGATATCGGAAACACCCATCTCGTCAAAGATCGCCTTGACCGCCGAAAGCTGTCCCTTGCCGCCGTCGATGACGATGAGCTGGGGGCGCATAAAGCGCTCCTCTTCCTCCGTGCCGAGCTTTGCGAGCCTGCGCCGCAGGACCTCCTGCAAGGAGGCAAAGTCGTTGGCGCCCTCGACCGTCTTGATGCGGAAACGCCGGTACTGCACTTTATCCGCCTCGCCGTCGGTAAAGACGACCATGCTCGCGACTTTGTCCACGCCCGAAATGTTGGAGATATCGTAGCACTCCATGCGCTTGGGATAGCGCGCGAGGTGCAAAAGCGTCTGAAGGCGCTCGCAGGCGTTGACGGTCATGTCATTGCGGTGCTCGACGGCAGAGACGGACTTCTCCAGATACTCCTTTGCGTTGCCCTGCGCCATGTCCAAAAGTTCGCGGCGGATGCCGAACTTGGGGCGGGTGATCGTCACCCTGCGCCCCGCGCGCGCCTGCGCGAAGGAGCGGAACAACTCCTCGTCAAAGGGTTCGTCCGCGACGATCTCGTGCGGGAGTTCATGTGCGGCGTAGTACTGGGTGAGGAAGGAGAGAAAGCTCTCCCCGCGCTCGCCCGCGCCCTCGGTGAGGGAAAAATTCCTGCCGCCCTGCATGATGCCGCCGCGCGTGACGATGACGCTCACCGTCGCGTACAGCCCGTTGCTCTCGAACGCCCAGATATCGGCGTCCACGTCGCGGGGCATGGCGGTGATCCTGCGCTCGCCGAGGCGGGAGAGCATCTCGATCTTATTGCGGTAGTCGAGGGCGAGTTCAAATTCCTCGTTCTCGGCAAAGGCGGTCATCTTCTCGGTGAGAAGCGCCTGCGCCTCCTCGTAGTCGCCCGATAAGAAGGCGATTGCCTTTTCCACCTGCGCCA
>JAGHIT010000001.1 GCA_017887095.1 Clostridia bacterium
CGACGCCGTGCAGTGCGAGCGGGATCGCCGTCCACTGGTACTTCTTGATGCCGCCGTAGTAGTGCGTCTTGAGGAAGCACAGCCCGCTGTCCTCATACAGGGGGACCTGCTTGATATCGACGCGGGGGGAATCGATGTGCGCTGCGAGGATACGGAAGCCGTCCGTCTCCAGATCGCGCGTGCCGACGCGGAACACGACGATGCTCTTGTTGCGGTTGATGAAATACTTCTTGTCGCCCGCCGTGAGCGGATCGCCGAAGTGATACTCGGTGAACCCCTTCGCCTGCGCCAGTTCGACGGCGGCAGCGCATGCCTCGCGCTCGGTCTTGGCGACGTCCAGGAAGTGCTTGTAGCCCTCGGCATACGCATACATTTCCTTGCGCTCGTGCTTGGACGCCTGTTCAAAATAGTTCTTTTTCTCGTAGGACAGCTCGCTGTAGCGCATCTGTGCCTTGTTCTTCTTTTCAGCCATAACCTTTCTCCTGTATGTTTTTTCGACTTCATTATACCACATGCGCCGCCGGAAAGGCAATCAAAAAGCAGCGGCGTTCGCTGCTGCCAATGAGAAATTATTTTCACAATTGTACACTTTTTACCATGGCGCCGCCGTCCCGCAAGCGGGACGGCGGCGCCATGTTCTGCTGCCAGATCCGCAAAGGTTACAACCTCTGCGTTGCGATTCTCTTTCTACTCTGCTGCGCCTGCGCGCCAGACGCGCAGCAATGCGCCGGCATAGTTATAAAACCGAACGCCGCCGATCTCGTGCTCCGGCTCAAATACATAGTCGTATCCGTGGTAATCATCCGTAATGTGAATGACGATGTTTTCATGATAAGTGCCGTAATAGGCAGGGATGAAAACATGCTCAAAAGAACCTTCCGGCATCGCAATGACCTCATTTAAGTAGGTGCGCTTGATCTGATTGACGCGCTCCTCGTCCAATGTTTCCGGTACAATGGGATTCGGGACATAGTTCTCCCCCATGAGTTCTTCGTTCCCATCCGTCCCTTGGTTGTAATAATAGGCGATACTTAGAATATCGTCCTGTGCCATCAAGCCGCTCTCATATGCTTCTTCCAACGAACGCATGGTTCCGATTGACTCCGCATACTGCTGTTCGGGACCGCACCCCGCCACAATCACCGCCGCGACAAGCAACACAAAAGCTACCGCGAACGCCATCATTTTTTTACCCTTTTTCATATTCCGTTCCCCTTGTCCTCTCACTCTATTTGACGCAGGAAACAGGGAAAATGTGACAGCCGTTGACAAAATCCTGACTACACAACAGCGCCGCCCGTCCCGCAAGTGGGACGGGCGGCGCAAATATACCAAGGGACCCCAAAGCAGCGTAAGAAACATACCGCTGACCGCAAATTAAAGGCGCGCCGAATCATGCCGGAACAAGGCCCTCGCTTCAACATTTCCTTCAGTGTCTTATTTCAAAGCCAACGCAATTAGAACAAATAAAAGATCCCGAGCGATTGACTCGGGATCTTTGTTGCATTAAATAAGCTCGATGACTGCGACTTCCGCACCATCGCCGCGGCGCTGACCGAGCAGGTAGATGCGGGTATAACCGCCGCCCTGACCGACCTCTTCCTTGCGCTGTGCGTACTTAGGAGCGATCTCGTTGAAGAGCTTCTCCATTAAAGGATGCTGTACTTTTGCGGTACGCGCTTTATACTCACTCTTCTTTTCGTTGAACGCCTTGATCTCCTGCAGGTCGTACGTCTTTGCCATGATGGCACGGCGGGCTGCGAGCTTCTTAGGACCGTCTTTCACAGCGGTCGACTTGATCTCCTTACCCTTCTTATCCTTTGCAACGACTTCGTACTCCACAACATCATCATAGGTATTGATTGCTTTGGTAATGATCTTCTCCACATAGGGGCGAAGCTCTTTTGCACGGGAAGCCGTCGTTTCAATTCTGCCGTACCAGAGAAGCTGAGACGCCTGATTTCTCAGGATCGCGAGGCGCTGCTCCGTCGTTCTGCCCAATTTACCCGGCATGATTTAATCCTCCTTTTTTGTGAGCGAAAGACCATATGCTTCCAATTTTTGCATGACTTCGTCGAGCGACTTTTTGCCGAGGTTGCGCACCTTGAGCATTTCGTCCTCCGTCTTGTTGATAAGGTCTTCCACGGTATGAATGTTGGCTCTCTTCAGACAGTTGTAGGAACGGACGGAGAAGTCCATATCTTCAATCTTCATGGAGAGAATTTGCTGCTGCTTGTCGTCATCCGTCTTGACGAGGATATCCATATCCTTAATGGTATCCGAGAGGTTAACGAACAAGCTGATATGATCCTGCATGATCTTCGCCGCAAGGGAAACGATCTCCTTGCCCGAGAAGGTACCGTTTGTCCATACTTCGAGCGTCAGCTTATCGTAATCGATGTTCTGACCGACACGAGCAGGCTCGACGTTGTAATTGACTTTCTGGACAGGCGTATAAATGGAATCGATGGGAATATAGTCGATGACGGGCTGCTTGTTTTCCTTGGCGGGCTTATAGCCTCTGCCGCGGCCGATCGTGATTTCCATGTCGATCTTTCCGCCCTCGTCCACCGTGCAGATGTACTGGTCGGAATTAATGATCTCTACTTCCGCATCCTGAGAGATATCCGCTGCGGTAATGACCGCAGGACCCTCTTTTACGAGGCGGAGCGTCTTGGTATAATCCTTATCGGTGATCTTCGTCTTGATGGCAAGCAGCTTAAGATTGAGGATGATCTCGGTCACGTCCTCTTTGACGCCGGGAAGCGCGGAAAATTCGTGCTTTACGGTGCCGTCCATGAACTTGATCCCCTGCGCCGCGGCGCCCGGAAGCGCCGAGAGCAGAATACGTCTCAAGCAGTTGCCGATCGTAAGACCGAACCCCTTCTCAAGCGGCTCGCCGACGATCTTCGCATACGACTTTGCATCGTTCTCGACGACCTCGATCTTGGGCATATCCATTTCGATCATAAAGTTACCTCCTTATGACTTAAGTTACTTGGAGTACAACTCGACGATCATGTGCTCCGCGATCTGGGTATCGATGTCCTCCC
>JAGHIT010000058.1 GCA_017887095.1 Clostridia bacterium
AGGCATGGTCGCCCTGACACTGAAGATATCCCGAGCGGATGCCTGCCTCATAATCTGTCAGTTCCTTGCCCTCTTTCGGGCCGTGCTGATGTACTTTCGCCTTCCTGTCTGCCGCATACCCTTTCGCACGCTTGGAAGGGATCTGCCAGCGACGGCGGTTATATTTCCCCGCGCCCGTTTCCTGCCCTTGTTTTGCCTTATTCGGCATTGTCTTTGTTGCCTCCGTTCAGTTGATAAGAATGCAACGCCATGTTGCCTGCCCGTGTTGCCGTTAGCCAAGCGAAATAAAAATATGAAGTTGTAATATGGTAACGAACGCTTTTGATTTCGGGACACTTGCCCCAGTGCGAATCTCTGCGGTGAGCGGCCGCTCTTACACTTGCAAGTACCGCACGGTTTTCTCGCCCTCTTGTTCCTTGCGTTCGGTTACGCCTGTTTATTCAACGTACTCTCTGACATACGTTGAAACGGGGATGCGGTTGCCGTCTATATGAGCGCGGTCTTTGAACGCTTTCTCATACTCACGGTCTTTTTGCATCGTGCGCCGGTGATAGGTATCGTAACTATACAGATACGTTCCCGCCTCCGGATCGTCGCTGATCCCGATCTCCTGAAATACGATGTACTCCCGCGTGCGGTACACATTCGTCACCTGTGCGAGATATTCATCTGCCATCTTCATGCTCGTCATCTCCTTTGTCGGTTTTTTCAAACGCACCCTGAAAGAATGCGTACAGCTGTCTGTTCAAATAACGGATATGTCCCTCGCTGTATCCCCTCTTCTCCGCAAGCGACGCTTGTGTGTTGTTCCCAATATATAAAGACAGGTAGAGATCGTACAACCGCGGCGGCGCGCTTCTGATCGCTGCGTTATATTTTTCCGCCAAGCCCACAGCCGTGCTTTTTGCCACACAGTCCGAAGCCCGGTCAAACATCGCCTTATGTGAATAGTAATAACGAATATCCTGTAATTCCCTTCGGATCTGTTCCGTCGTCAAACTCTGTCCTCCTTCTTCTTACCGAACTTCTTCAATATCGAACGAAGTACGCGGCTGTCGCTTTCGCTCACCTCTTCTGTAAGCCTTACAAGCACTTCGGTCTGCTCCTATGTAAGATAACGCCCGTCCAACCGAAAATTGTCCATGACGTGGATCCCTCCGCCTTTCCCCGGGATGGCATAGATCGGATACTTCCGTGACAAGAGCAGCAGATCATGATCGATTGTCCGTTTGCTCACGCCAAACTCGAAAGCAAGATTGGCTCGCGTCGTAAACTTTTCCGAGCTCAATGTCTCCAAGATGGCGCGGCGCCTGTCTGCCGCTGTCACGTTTTCCCTCCTTCCGCCGATTTCTGCCCGCATTCTACAGGCTAAAGGTGCAGGTTTTCTGCACCTTATAAAAACTTTTTCTTACTTTTTCAAAAATTTTTTTGCCTGTAATGCAAAAGGTCCCGACACAGACCGCTTCTGTCAGCGATCTGCTGTCGAGACCTTTTTTCAAGGCTGTACCACTCGATATTTTACTATTCCCTTACACAGACGTAAGTTTTGTTTCCTGTCTATTCAAGAAATCTGCCGATTGTTTCCCTAACCTTCGCTTTGAAGCGGTCGATAAAGCCCGCGATATAATTGGCAATATCGACCTTCTCATCCATGAGCGGGGTCAGATCCATTGCGTAGTTGAGCGCGGAATAAGTATCGCAGGCGTGGCTCGCGGAGAACGTGGCGTTTGCAAGCCTGCGCCCCTCGGCCGCTAAATCGTACCGCTTGCCGCCTGCGATCTGGCTGTCGAACACCGCCGAAAGACAGCGCATCAGGTTGGGGTGCGCCCCGCAGTCGAGGCACACCTTTTCGTCGTCGCAGAGCCAATCGAGATCGCGCCACACTTCGCACCCGTACACCTTTTCGGGGAGCTCCCCGGGTTTGAGCATGCGCAGTGCCGCGATGACTTTGAGCGCCGTGGCAACGTGCGTCTCGTGCTTGTCCGCAAGATTGTGGGTATAGAGATATTTCGGTTTTGCCCTTCGGATAAGGTCGGCAAGTTCTTCGACGATTTTGGGATTGCCAGCGTCCTTCACCTCTTTGGAAGGGTGCGAGAGCATTGCCAAAAAGCCGTACTCTCCCACACAAGCCGCCTTTTTCTGTTCGACGACGCGCACTTCCTTCATCTGCTCGTCCGTGTAATCGGCATATAGGCCGCTTCTCGGGCTGCCCGCGCCGTCCGTCACGACGATTGCGCCGAACCACTTGTCTTTGTTGCCGAAGCACTCCGCAATGGGCGCGTACGCCATAAATTCAATGTCGTCCTGATGCGCAGAAATGGAAAGGTGGGTGGTACGTGATATTGCCGTTTGTTCCTGCGTTTCGTCCGGAATATATGTGATCATTGTATCTCCTTTGCGAGCATTGCCGCGCCCACCAGCCCTGCGTCGTTGCCGAGGCTCGCCGCTCTGATCGTTACGGGCGCATATCTGCCACGCCCGAGAATTTTCAAATCTATTTTTTTCTGCAAGGGCTTTGTGATCGTCTCCCCTTCCGCGGAAATTCCTCCGCCGATGAGCACCGCCTGCGGACGGAACACGTTGACGATATTCGCGATCCCTTCCGCCAAATAGTTCAGATAACGTTCCACGACCGCTTTCGCCGTTTCGTCGCCCTGCCGCATCCCGTCGAACGCCGTCCTGCCGTCTGCATTGTCCGCGTTCCCTCTGCAAAGTTCCCACATGGTGCTTTCGGGATGGCAGACCATCGCATCCCTCGTCTGCCGCACAAGCGCGCTCGCCGAGGCGTACGCTTCGAAACAGCCCCTTCTCCCGCAGGTGCAAGGCTCGCCGTCCATGCGAATGACCTCATGCCCGAGCTCTGCGCCCGCGCCCAGCTCGCCCGTGAACAGTTTCCCACGGAAGATGATGCCGCTCCCCACGCCCGTGCCGAGCGTGATGAGAACGATGCTCTTATACGCCTTTCCCGCGCCGCAGGCGTACTCCCCGTACGCCGCCGCGTTCGCGTCGTTACAAAGCGTGACGGGAATGCCGAGCAGTTCGCCCAGATCGCTTGCAAGAGGCTTATCCTCCCAGCCGAGGTTGCCGCCCGTGACGACCATACCGTGTTCGCCGTCGATGACCCCCGGGCAGCCGATGCCCACGCTCTCCGGCATACCCATGTCCGCGATCATGCCTTTGACCGCCTTTGCGATCGCGGACACGGTAGCCCCGTAATCGCAACCCGCGGGCGTGGGGATTTTATCTTTTCTGAGAATGTTTCCGTTCTCTCCGACCGCGCCGAACTTTACGAACGTGCCGCCGAGGTCGATGCCGATATGATAGCTCATAACTTTGCCGCCGCCTTACTATCGACAATAAGAATACAGTCGGGATGGAGTTGCAATACGGACGCGGGGACTGCTTCCGTCACTTCCCCTTTCGCCATTTTACAGACAGCGTCCGCCTTGTTCGCCCCGCTCGCCAGGATGAGGATCTTCTTCGCCTGCATGATTTGTTTAATTCCCATCGTGAATGCCTTGCGCGGCACTTCGGAGATATCATCGAACAGCCGTGCGTTATCCTTCACCGTGCTCTCCGCAAGCGTGACAACGTGCGTCCCGCTCCCGAAGGGCGTGCCCGGCTCGTTGAAGGCAATGTGCCCGTTGCTCCCAAGCCCCAACAGCTGAATGTCGCGTGAGAGCTGTTCGAGGAGCGCGTCATAGCGGGCGCACTCCTTTGCCTCATCCGCCGCCATGCCGTTTTCAATGTTGGTGTTCTCAGGGTCGATGTCCAACCCGTCGAACAGGTTCTTGCGCATGAAAAACGCATAGCTCTGCTCATGCGTTTTGGGCAAGCCCTTGTACTCATCGAGATTGACCGTGCGGATATGAGCGTAGCTCGTGCCGTTATTCTCATGATCTGCAATCATGTGCGCGTACAGCCCCAACGGCGTGGTGCCCGTGGCGAGCCCCAGCACGGCATACGGATTATCCTTTACGACTTCCAGCATCACCCGCGCCCCGCGGCGGGAGAGCTCCTCGTAATCTTTGGTGATGATAATTTTCATACTTTCTCCTGCACCTTGATGAAATATTTCGGCTTGTGAAAGGTCGCACATTCCGTCGG
>JAGHIT010000059.1 GCA_017887095.1 Clostridia bacterium
GAATATTCCCGTAAACAAATTCACGGGAGAATTAAAAAAGCCGCCTACGCTCATAGAGATTGCAGACGACGGAGGCGCTTGCGGAAGGGAAGAGCAAGGAAGAAGCCCGCGAGATCTCGCAGACGCGGGGCAGAAAATAACGGAGGAAAGAAAAATGGCAGAAAACATAACCAACAACGAACAGCTCTATGTACAGAAGGAACCTTTTGAGTACAACGGCAGGACGTGTTATCACTACTACATCAAGGGCGTCGTGCGCGGGCGCGAGGTCAAGATCGACGTCGCACCGCCCAATAAGGATACCGACATGGGCGGATATACGGTGCTTGATATTGTATTCGGCGACGCGGACAGGGCAGACCTCATCGTCGAGCCGTTCGAGATCGCGGACGAAAAGACGAAGCAGGTCATCAAGGGCAACCGCTATATTGTCCGTACGGCGGACGAGGACGGCAAAGTCTATGAATGCACGGTGAAGCCCGCGCGTACTTCGGACAGGTCGCTTCTCAACATGCTGCTTGCGGAATGACGGCGGTATAAAAAAATCCGGGTTCAGGGCTTGCGTTTGCGAGCCCTGAATTTCCTGAAAAAATGTGGAGGTAACAATGAGCAATGATTATAATGACAAGTCATGGACGGATCGGACGAATTGGATTGTAACAGTTATCGCGCTCGCGCTGGTGGCGATCCTTTCCATCGGGCTTCTCTGTGCGCTGTTTATCCGGCCGCAGGAGGAGGAAGAGGATACTGTTCCCAAGGACGGCGCGATCATCAGCGAGACGGCGGAGAACAGTATTTCCCTGATGTCCGCCAAGATCATGCCCGTGGCGTATGCGGCAAACGGCGTTTCGGCATTGGCGGACACCGCCTATACGCTCACAGCGACCGTCGAGCCGGACTATGAAGGAGAGAAAACCTTTGATTGGTCTGTCAAATTTCAAAGCGATTCGTCCTCATGGGCAAACGGAAAGAAGGTCACGGACTATGTGACGGTCACGCCAACTTCGGACGGCGCGAATACCGCAACGGTCGAATGCAAACAGGCGTTCGGTGAGAAGATCATCGTCACCTGTACGTCGCGGGATTACGCAGGGCTTTCGGCAACCTGCACGGTGGACTATGCACAGCGTATCACGGGCATGGACGTCACATTGGAAGGCAGCCGCACGGGAAATAAGGAAATACCCGCGGGCGAGGAAGTAACGATCAATTTCACCTACTACGGCGGCACATCCTCGTATAACGTGTACACGGTGAGGGCAACCGCTACTTATTCGGACGTGTATACGCTCGCGGAAAGTGCTACCTGTAAGGTATCCTTCCTCACAAGTGCAGGTGCAAATGACAGCCATACATACTTCAACAACCACGGCTCGGGCGGCTCTATGGGCTCGTACAGCGCAACCTATGTGGATGAGGTGGAGAACGCCATCGGCAAGACGTTCTCCTTCGATAACCACATGTTTGAGCCGTATAACTTCCGCCATGAGTCGGGCTCGTTCGTCTCGGGCGAGATGACAAAGACCACGACGTACTATAAAGATCTCTCGGGTGAGGAGCTTGCGGAGCGGTATCTCATGACGGACAAGGACACGGTGCTCTGGCGCATCGCGGCAAGTGTAGAGGGGAAATACAGTACCTATACGCGGGAGGACAGCTATCTTATGTACTCGTGGCCCGCGGCGGGGGATTATGCAAACCTTTCTCTTTCGGAAGGCAGTCTTATTTTTTAATGGAGGTGCATTATGAGCAACGAACTTTATGAACACAAGCGTTCGGACACCGTGAAATGGGTGCTTACGCTTGTCGCGTTTATCGTCGTGGGTGTGATGCTCGCGGGCATTATTCTCGGCTGGTTTGAAAAGAGCTCCTCTGCCGAAGAGCAGGAACAGGCAGCCGTCATAGACGGAGACGGCAACGCAATGGACGCAGGAATGCTGTACCGTATGCCGGAAAAGATGACATTCACAGCTGCCGGATCCGGCATACCGCTTGCGCGGTTCGGAGATCCTGAGGGCACGCCTTCAACGGCAAGAGCAGAGGTGCGTATCGAGGCGTATGTCGTCCCGGAGAATGCAAATAACCGCGAGGTGGATTTCTCCGTCGCATGGGGCGAGGGCGCACAGCGCAGTGCGGAGCTTGTCACGGATTATGTGACGGTCACGCCCGAGTCGGACGGGAGCCGCGTGGCAACGGTCGCATGCACCAAAGGATTCGGAGATGACATCATCCTCATTACCGTGACGACGCGTGACGGCGGCTTTCAGGCGACCTGTACGGTGACGTTTGAGGGCGCGCCGAGCAGTCTCAAATTCGTGTACAACGACACGGAGTATTCCTCATCGAGCGAGATCACGGTGCAGGCAAACGCGGAGTATTCCGTCAAGCTGAAGCTTGTGGGCGAGTTTGGGGAAGTCGGAGAGAAGTTCGGCGATTTTGAGGTAGTCAGCGTTACGATGCAGGGCAAGTTCAACGCGAAACGGGAGGGCGTCAATAATGCGGCGGTTCTCTATGAAGATACCATCGTCATCGATCTGGAAGATCCGTATTATTACGCCTACGACATTGCCACGGGCGGGAACGGAAACAAAGTGGAGTTTGATGCGTCGCAGTTCATCGAATGCAGCATCGAAGGGGACACGCTCAAAGTCAGGGCGATCCGTTCGGAGGCGAGTTTCTTTCATCCGTCCACGCCGCCGAGAACGGGGACGCGCGTCACTTATGAGACCGCCTACTACGATCCGCGCGGAGGCGGAGCGCCGAGCGATTGCAGGATGTGTGTGTTGGTGAAGGATAAGGTGTCCGGGGTGGAAGGCCTCATCTATATCGACATCGAGGGCACGGCGGTGAGCGGCGTTTCGCTCTCCGAAACAGAGCTGGAGTTTTAAGCCTATGCAGAGTAAAGGACAGTTGGCGGCAAAAGTTATCGGCATCATTCTCGTCCTGCTGCTTGTGGCGGGGCTGGTCGCCGTGATCTATAAGTTTACCAACGGTTTCAACGAGGACTTCAAGACGTTTTACGTGGAGCATGAGGGTAAACAGATTTTGGCGCAGAACAGCGAGCTGGCGCTGGAGCCGGGTAAGACGTATCGCTTCGATGTGAAGTACACCTTTGATACGCAGCAGTCCGAGACGAGAGACTACTCCGTGGAGATCGTGCCGAACGCGGAGCAGGACTTCGAGTACACGGTGGACGGGGAAACATATCTCTACTCCAAAGCGGGAGATCTGTCCGCGGCGTTCAGTCTCAAGAAACAGAAGAGCTATTTTGAGATCACGCTGCGGGAGGATATGACGATCCAATGCGTGTTGGAGACCGTTCACCCCGGGCAGCAGGTCAAAGTGCCGGAGAACGCATCTGACGGCAACCCCTTTCCGTATGCGCTCATTGTGAGTTCGTACAACGGGAACGTCAGCTATCGCATCGCGTTTGATATCGGGACGGACGTAACGGGGATCACGCTCGATCCGCCGAGTATCGTTTTTGCCGGATAAGGAGGACACATGACTTTACGAAACATCACAAAGCAAGTCATCGCTTTTCTGCTCGTGCTGTTCGTGTGTATCGGAGTCGTCATGGGCGGGCAGGGTTTCCTGTCCGCCTCTGCGGCAAGCGGAATACAGGCAGCGTTCGAGGAGAGGAACGTATTGGACGATCTCACGGGCGGAACGGTGGGCGGCAAGAAGTTCTCGCTCGCGGACTATCCGCACAATTCGGAAGGCAAGCCGCAGATCGTCTCGTTTACGGAGTTCTGTTATTCGTACTATGCGGAAAAGCAGGGGGATTTTGGGCTGTATGTCTATGTGTGTAACCCGCAGGACATCGCATTCGATACGCAGACGAGCCGCAATCAGATCCAACTCACTTACGGGAGTAAAGCAAGCTATGCCAAATACTCGCTTATCTTCTGCAACTACTCCACGCAGGCGGGCTACGAGGGCAGGTTTTTCAAGTTCAGGGTGCAGCTTACGGAGAGCGAGAAAGAGGATATCCTGCAAACGGTCAAACCGGACGCCCGCGTGTACAAGGTGAGCGGGGTAGAACTTTCTTACAAAGGACAGGTCACGGACTATCCCTGCGCGCAGAGCTATACCTATACGGGCTTTGCGCAAGGGTACGGCTCGGAGCTCGCCACGAGCGATACGCTCTCCTGCCGCGTCAACGGGTTTGAAAAGTATCTCACGCTGGACGTGCATTCCACCTATTATCGCCCCGAAGGGACGAACGGAAAGAACGACTATACGCAGGACAGCCTGCACTCCGTGTACTTCGCCATCCCGCGCAGCGTCGTCTCGGAGTATGGCAAGATGACCGCCGTCCATGCGACATGGCTGGATGCAACGCTCGCGCCCGTTCTCGTCACGGGAAATAAAGAGGCATATGACGCTATTCTTCCCTATCTCGGACAGAACGTCGGCACGAATACGGAAGGGTTGAAACACGCCTATGCGGGGAGTGCGAACTACACGGTCACGAGCTGGGCGGGATCTACTGCTCTGTATGGCTGGGACTGCGCCTATACCTTCAATTTGCCGTCTTCGTGGAGTAAGCTCGGCGGGACAGTCGTCAACAAGACGGCGCGGGAGGTTTCGCCTTTGTATTGGCTTGCGTATGCGGGCGAGGGGACGGACAGAGCAGACGAGTATGTGCTGTCCAGTGAGGAGATAGAGGCAAAGCTCAAAGAATACACGCAGAAGTACGGCGGAGAACTCGTCAACGACCGTTACTGCCGCGTGCTGTTCGATACCGTGGCGGACAGTTTTACGGAAGTGAATATCCGGGCGGATGAGGAGTATTCGCTCACAAACGAAGTACTCGGCTCTTCGTGGTGGGACAAGCTGTGGGGCATTACATATCCGTCCACGTTCGACGGGATCAAAGCGATCTATGAAGTGACGGATGCGGATTTCAAGAGCGATGAAAAGGCGACCTGCGACGGGCTGTTTATCGCCGCGCAGGATTATGCCGAATTCAAGGAGTTCTATAACGCAAAAAAGGCGGAGAACATTGTCTATCTGTTCCGCTACCAGGTGACGGATTTTATTTCTTCCGAGGCGACGCACTTTGTTCCCGAATCGGGGCTGGGGGAGAAGATAGGGGCATGGAACAGCGAGGATACCAACGCTTATTTCATGCAGGAGACGGTCAACCTCGATTTCGATATCATCGACGTCACCTGTACAAAGGACAATGTGGAAACAGTGCTGCCCGTGGTATCATCGCCCATTGACAATATCCCGGACGGCACGCCGCCCGTGCATACGACTTCGGATAAAAGTCTTTCATGGTGGCAGATCCTATTAGCCGTGCTCGCGCTCATTCTTGTAGTTATCCTTCTTTTCAAATTCGCGCCCGTGCTCGTCTTTGCGGTGGGGAAGGTGATCGCACTCCCGTTCAAGGCGATCGGCGCGGCGAGCAAAAAGGCAAAGGAACGGCGCAAGGAGAAGAAGCAGGCGAAGGCGCGGGAAAAAGAGGAGCAGGAGGAGCGATACAGGCAGGTCATGGCGGAGGACTATCCCGTAGACTTCCTGAGCGACGACGAATGGGATTATATCGAGGCAATGTCGCATTGGGAGGACGATGAATGAAGACGTTGAAAAGGGTATTGACGGTCGCGGTACTTATTGCCCTTGCCCTGCTGATCAGTTATCTGATCTACACGGGAGGGCAGGTGCGTGCGTAGGAACGTCATAATCACGGTCATCATCTCGCTTGCTTTCCTTGCGCTCGGGGCAGTATTTTGGCAATCCTATCTGCGTTTCGGCGAGGCGTGCCGCGATCTGGGTTTGTCCGTCGCGTACTACTTCTGTGAACTGTTCGGGGCGGAATACACTTTCACTCCGACTGTCACGGGGTATTCTTCTGTCATGCAATGGGACATTCTGCTCCCGTCCGACTTTGCGGGCTTTACCGACGCGGCGGGCAAGTATTTCTCCCTGCTTATCAGCGGCGAGAACTTCTCGGGGTATTGGGCGAAGGTTGGAAGTATTTTGGGGATTATTGCAAAAGTCCTTGTCGTGGCGTTGCCGTGCGTGCTGCTGTTTGTCATCATCGTGCGGGCGATGTACCGCAGGGCGAATACCAAGCACAATTATGATACGCTCCCGCTTCGTATCTTCAAGTGGCTGGCGAGGTGGACGTATCAGCCCATAAAAAGGACTGTCAGGAGTTATCTCGCCTTTCTGCGGCGGCAGTCATGGATTGTTGTCTGCTGGGCACTTCTCTGGGCGTTCCACTTAAACCTTGCGAGCGTCGTCATAGGCTTCTTTGCGTACTATTTCTATTTCGTGTTGAGCTTCGACGGCGCCAACCTCTATGTACAGGTCTGTAAGCTGCTGATAGATTTGCAGATCATCTTCCGCCATTTCCCGTGGTGGAGCATTGTGACCGTTGCATGGCTCATCTTCAACCGCTGGAGAAAGGCTGTTGCAATAAACAGGTTGCGCCATTTCGAGGCAAGAAACTGCGGGTTCATCAATGAACTGCCCATCGTGTCCATATCATGTGGTTCTATGGGAAAAAAGAAAGTGCGTCCAGAAATGGCGTAATGAAAAGCAGTGTGGGAACTGCGCCGTAAGATAACGCGGCAAACAACCTGCCTAACCGAAAGTCGAAAGATGATACGGGAACACAGCACGGCAGGAAAGCGATAAGTTGACTAAGACAATAAGGCACGACTGAATCGCAATGTTAAGCGGATATAAGGATAAAACTGAATGATTGTTGAAGGTGAGTTTCGAGCTTCAGTATTGTCCCTGACAGAGGAAAGTGTCTGAAACCTCTGAGCATAGGTACAAATATATTGTTTTTTTGTATATTTGGTTATCATTATCCCTATGCAGCACGCGGGAGAACCCGCAGTCAAGAAATGAAAGCCTATCCGAGAATCCGCACTCCCTGTTCATTGCGCTAACTGGAGATTGCCTAAACGGAAACGCGGGAAACCGCTATGGCATATGTGTCTGAATATTCCGCAAGGCAACGGAGCCGTCATAGTAGTCCGAGGTCGGGAAAGCCGACCACATGGCGAAGGACGGCAGTTACAACGATTTCAAAATCAAAAATTGCTTAGGGAGGAAGACCTCAATGGCAGAAATGCAACCAACGACGGAGATTTTGAAGAACATCAGAAAGAATTCTACCAAAAACAAGGAAGAGGTGTTTACACGGCTATACCGTTATATGCTTCGCAAAGACTTGTACTATGTAGCCTATCAAAATCTTTATGCAAACAACGGAGCAGGAACAAAAGGCGTAAATGACGATACGGCAGACGGATTCAGCGAAGAAAAGATAGAAAATATCATCTCCGCTCTCAAAACCGATACATATCAGCCAAAACCTGCAAAGCGGACGTATATCCGCAAGAGGAACGGAAAAATGCGCCCTTTGGGAATTCCTACATTTACGGACAAAGTAGTACAAGAGGTGTTGCGCCTTATATTGGAATCGGTGTATGAACCTGTATTCCTGAAGTGCTCTCACGGTTTCAGACCGCAACGCAGTTGCCATACCGCGCTTGTAAGCCTGAAAAAGGAGTTCAACGGAGTGCGCTGGTTTGTGGAAGGCGATATCAAAGGTTGCTTTGACAATATCGACCATCATACGCTGATAACTTTCATAGGAAATAAAATCAAAGACGCTCGCCTCATAAAGCTTATTTGGAAGATGTTGAGGGCAGGATATATGGAAGATTGGAGATACAACGCGACATACAGCGGAACGCCGCAGGGCGGAATTCTGTCTCCATTGCTTGCAAACATCTATCTTCATGAGCTGGATAAATTTGTCATGCAAATGTCGGAAGAGTTTTATCAGAAGTCGCCTCGAAGCGAAACCGTAGAGTATAAGACGATATCGCATAAACTCTACAGTATAAGCCGCAGGATAAAGAAGTCCACGGGCGACGAAAGATTAAAGCAAATCGAGGAATTTAAAGCTCTGAAAAAGGTTTTGTTGAAAACGCCGAGCAAACAGCAGTCCGACAAAAAAATCAAATATGTACGATATGCGGACGACTTTATTATCGGCGTAAACGGCAGCAAAGAAGATTGCATAAAGATTAAAAGTAAATTATCCGAATTCATAGCAACGCGTCTGAAAATGACGTTGAGCGAAGAAAAAACATTGATTACCCATAGCAGTGAATGTGCGAGATTTTTAGGGTATGACGTGCGGGTACGGCGAAACAGTGCAGTCAAACGCGGTAGCAGAGGACACATCACTATGCGGACGCTTAATAATAAAACAGAATTGCTGATACCGCAAAAGGATAAAATCCGAAAATTCTTGTTTGACAGAAAAATAGTTAAACAAGACGAAAACGGGCAAATTGTACCTATAAGCCGTGTATCGCTTGTGAGATGTACCGAACTCGAAATTGTGTCGCAATTTAATGCGGAACTGCGTGGAATTTGCAACTACTACTCCATTGCAAGCAATTACTGCATTCTGAATTACTTTGCGTATCTCATGGAGCGCAGTTGTCTGAAAACGTTGGCACATAAATTGCGTAGCACCAGTTCAAAAGTGAAAGAGAGGTTTCGAGATGGACATGACAAATGGGGTATTCCGTATGAAACGAAAGAAGGCAAAAAATGCTGTTACTTTGCGGACTATATGGACTGCAAGGGTATAACAAACGGCGATGAACTGCCGAACCCAAGCAGAATGATGCACGGATATATCAGGACAACCCTTGAACAGCGTCTTTCTGCAAGGAAATGCGAATTATGCGGTACCACAGAAGCACGATACTATGAAATCCACCATGTCAACAAAGTCAAAAACCTGAAAGGGAAAGAATTTTGGGAACAGGTGATGATAGCCAAACGGCGAAAAACTCTTGTGTTGTGCAAAGAGTGTCATGATAAAATTCACGGTAAGAATTCAAGTAAGAAATAGTTGTAATGGCGAGCCGTATACATCGAGAGGTGTACGTACGGTTCTGAGAGAGGTCTATGCAAACCTGTTACAGCAATGTAATAAGGCGGCATTTACCTACTCTACACGACGCTCATCACGGATATGGTACTCTCGCAAGAGGTCATGTTCCGGCAGAAAGCATTGCAGATTTTGCAAACCAACGATATGAAGCTGCCGCATTTCCCGTGGATCATGTTCGAGGACGAGCTGCGCGCGTGCATGGAGCACGGTACCGTGTACAATCTGGCGTCGGTCAAGACATGGGTGGCACTGAAGCGGTCACGGTACCTCCGTCACCGCAATGCGAAGTGGCAGCTCTACGGCTACGATATCCGCAGATATGGCGCGACATTCAACGATGCCCTCAAAGTACAGCCCCTCTTTGACGTGCTGGAAACATATGCGCTGGCGTACTTCATCTACGTCATTCAGAGCAGCCTCATCGTGGCAAATTACTCCATCCGCACGGACAACGTATGTGCGGACAGGGGGAACTTTCCCGTGTGGTGTTACGATTTCTTCCCCGAAGGCATTACGGACGGGCGGCACGCGCATATCCTCGATTTCGACGTCCTTCGGCTCGGGAAGAAGGTCATTGAGAACAATCCCAAAGCCGGCAGCTTCGAGTTCGGCGTGGTCGCCATTACGGAGATCGGCAAGGAGCGTGGGAACAATCTGGAACTCAAAGAGGTCAGGAAAGGCACGGACGAGACCAATCAGAAGAACGACCTGTTCAATTCATGGCTGAAAATGTGCCGCCACTCCGCCACGGTAGACAACTTCCCGTTCATCAAAGTCTTTACCGATGAACAGAGACCGGAATCTTGGGGTGCGGATGCGAGGGATCTTTGCGACGTCATTCATATCGTCTCTTCGGGCAATCAGCGGCTGGCGTTGCCGTTCTATACGATAGAAGAAATGATTTCGGAATGGGCATTCAACCGTTTTGTGCGGCTGTATATGAACTTCCGGTTCCGCAGAGGGGACAATACCTTGCTCGTACATATCCTCAAAAGCATCACGGCATGGCTGTGGCGGCGCGATCTGCGTATGCACAACAAGTATGGCTACTGCATCCTGAGAATCGAGAAAGAGCGCGGCACGATGGACGGCAAAGTGGAGAACAAGAAGTACTTTCTGATGAATCAGAAGATCTACGCGCGAAGATTTGCTACGGACTGTTTCTCGGACTACTTCAACGACATGGCGAGCAAAAGCGGGATGGGGCTTACGGATTATCGCGAGTACGTCACGGAGCGGGCGTCGGTGGACGAGCTGAAAGCGCAGAACAGCTACTTTATCCGTGCGCTGTACGGCGCATGAACGGGGCAGAGCCGAATGTTTTTCGGCTCTGTTATCCCCATGCAAAAATAAGGAGGGGTTATGCCATATCCGAAATGCAAGATCTATTCAGACGGAAGTCATTATATCGCAATTCCTCATACCGAGCGGCCCTACAGACCGCGAAGAAAACCGCACGAGGAAGTCATCACTGTCACGGATGAGATATCCGATGGAAAGAAACGGGAAACAGAAAGCGCGCCCTCAACCGAGGACGCGCCGCTTCCTCTTGCGGAAGAAGTTGGTGAAGGTGATCCGAAAATATCGGTTACGCCGTCCGAAAAATCGGTCATAGAGAGGCAAATGACGAAGAAGGAGCTCTTCGAGGAACTGTATGAGAAATATCAAAGCCTGCCGCGTTATAAGCGAAAGGCAGCGATCCTTAAAGGGATGCGCCCTTATTTTCAGGATGCGGAGGCTGCGAAAATATATGTGGAAGTCAACCTGCGCAGGAAGGTCAGGAATCTGATATCCCGTCGTACCCGTATGGTGAGGAAAATCAACTTGCAGGAGTTTGGTTTTTTTGTGACTTTTACATACGATAGTGCGCTCCATACGGAGGAAAGTTTCAGAAAGGGGCTGAAAACGTGTCTGCGGAATTTCGCCAACCGCAGGGGCTGGAAATTTGTAGGAGTATGGGAACGTTCGCCCAAAAAGAAACGATTACACTTTCACGGGCTGTTTTATATTCCCGAAGGGACGCTCCCCGGAAAGATGCTGGACGTGGAAGATTATAACTTCAATGCGCGAAAGCGGCAGATAACGCACCAGAATACCTATTTCAACGAGCGTTTCGGTCGTTCCGATTTCGAGCCGATAGAGGACAGGCGGCGTTTGGGCGGCGCGATCGCATATATCGTCAAATACATTGAAAAGACGGGGGAGAAGATCGTCTATTCAAGGGGCTTGCCGCAATTTTTCCTTTCGGACGTTATGGAAGAGGATATCGTATGTCCGTTCGGAGTAGAAGATCAAAAGCTGCTTCTGTATGATGACTTCAGCTGTTGGGACGAAGGGGAGTACAAGGGCAAAGCCAGCAAAGAAGTCATAGCGAAGATGCCGAAGAGCAACTAAGAATTTGTAGAAAAAATGCGGAAATGTATTGCATTTGTGCGCACAATCGTGTATAATATAGATGAAGAAAAAGCAAGATAAGATGGGAGGTGCATTATGGCAAAATCGGCGAATTTGTATGCAAGGATAGAACCGGAGATCAAGGAACAGGCAGAAAGCATTTTAAGTGAACTCGGTATTCCTGCTTCAAACGCGATCAATATGTTCTATAAGCAGATCATCCTGCAGCGCGGACTTCCCTTTGAAGTCAAGTTGCCGCAGCATCCGTTGGACGTCGGGAACATGACCGAAGAGCAATTCAACGCCGAGCTTGAGAAAGGCTATGCGGATATGAAAGCAGGGCGCACGATTTCCGCAAAGCAGGCGTTTGCCGATATTCGCGGGAGCTATAAAAAATGAAATACGAAGTTGTTACGACCGCCCAGGCGGTCGCGGACTTGCGCGCCATTTTTGAGTACATAGCCTACGAGCTGCTCGCGGGAGAAAATGCCATAAAGCAGCTTAACCGTCTGGAAGAAGCGATCCTCTCGTTGGGCGAGATGCCGGAGCGTTACCACCTTTACGACAAAGAACCGTGGCGAGGACGGAACTTGCGCATCATGCCCGTAGATAACTATTTGGTATTCTATATTCCGCAGAGTAAGGAGAAGGTGGTTACGGTCATTCGCGTTATGTATGGAAGGCGCGATATAGACGCGCAACTCAAACAAACAAAGGCGCCAAACAACGGATAAAGCAAGGTATTCCGAATGTGTAAATACGGTCAAAAAGGGAAAATGCCCGTATCGGAATGCGCGCGGCCATCGCCAAGCGGTTCAGCGGCGATGCCGCGCCCGAACGGCTCCGCTTTTTCCGTATTTCAGTCGGTTTCAGTTGCGGGGCGTGTGCTTGTCTCGGCGCCCGCGAGCGCAGCGCGCGGGTGACGGGGTGGCGTCAGCCGCCCCGTCAGCTTTGCCGCCGACTTGTTCAAGACAAGCACACGTCTCGCTCTCACACCCGTATATTTACCGCATATCGACCGAATAAACGTAGACGTGAAATTTTTCCGAAACAATGCGTTCCATGATTTGGATATGATTATTCTCAAGCAGGGTAGGATCATTCTCAAAAATTATAAATTTGTCTGAATGAAGCCGTCCTTTCAGTTTTTGCATTGACGCAGTGATATTCGTCTTTTTATCGAAAAGTATCCTATTGAAAAAATGTTTTAGTTTGCAGCGTCTTAAAACAGATAGCGCTCTTTGTTTGCTTGCGCTAGTCCATAAATAACAATTTGTCTTTCCATATTCCCTGATTCTTTGAAGGAGGGTGGTGTTGAGGACGATCCTGTATGGCAGCCATGATCTTGTGAAGTAGTTCTGTTTGATTCTGATGATTTTCTTCAGGTCGGAAGCGGGGAGAAATTGCAGAAAATCACGTGTCAATCGGAAATGGTCTTCGATCCGCGGATATCCGCATTTTTCCAGTGCATAATTGTACGCATCGCAATTCAAAGAATCTGAATGGATCAAAGTCTCGTCTAAATCGAACAGGTATTTCATGGGTAAGATAAGCTGTTTAAGGCATTGCGTGTAAAGATTGAAGCGCCGTCGCCAAGGAGCTGTCGGTTTAACGCAAACAACGGGTCGTCGGCATCGGTTGTCCGATCATACAAAACAAACCGTCCGGCGCCATAAGTTTTTGCCTTTTCCATGGCGTGGCGCGATCCGCTGTCGCCCTGACCGGGAAGATTGCTTGCGACGAGGAGAATATTCCCTGCAAACATTGCCTGCAATCTGTCGCGTTCGATCAATCTGCGCACGCATTCATAGCGCGTTTCAGGTTCTGCAATGTACTCCGTGAGGATCAGTCCGCCGTTTTGAACGATGCTCTCTGCAAGTGGTGCGTTTGCTTTTGGATAGATATTGGAAATCGTGGAAGGCAGAAAAGCGATTGTCTTTCCGCCGCATCTCAGGCACGCTTCGTGGGCGGCGGTGTCGCAGCCTTCTGCAAGGCCGCTCACAATATGAAGCCCCCGCTTTGTAAGTGCCTCAACGGCGGCGCGTTCACGGCGGAGAACTTTCGGGGACGGGGTAAGCGTCCCCACGACTGCAATATTGTTCGCCCTGTCATAAAGGAGAGAAATATCGCCTTTGTATGCAAATAAATACGGCTTTTCGCTTGGCTTACTGTCAGGGAGAGGGGGAAACCCGTCATCCAATGCGCAGATCAGGCTAATCCCGGCTTTTTCGATTTCGGAAACATATTTTTCAGGTTTGACCGAAAGGTGGGCGATTTTGTTGCCATGCGAATATTCGCGCCAGAATTGCGCGTTTGATCGGATAATACCCTCTTTCTTTGCGGCGTACAAGCGCAGGGCAACTTCGGTGATCATGATCTGTTCCTCGTCTTTGCAATTACATACAGTATAACACGTTTTGCGCCGAAATCCAAGAGGGTTTGCATACAATCTTCAGCTACATAAACGCCTTCGGTATAGATATCGTCGACCAGGATGACATCTTTGTTGCGAAAGAGAGAGGAATCGATATTGCAGGACTCTTTTGTGATGCCTCGATGGGGCTTTTTTCCGGAGTTGTTTTCCAGCCTCCAGGAGTGAGTTGTTTTTGTGTCGGTGACGCGCCTGATCGCGTCTGTTGCGTTGTAAAGATTGAGTTTATCTGCAACGCATGAAATTGCTTTTTTGAAAATAAGTTGAGAGGGGTCATATGTTTTTTCTGCTTTTGACCTGGGGATGATTGCAACTGCGCAATTTTCAAGGTGTTTCTCGTCAATGATTTGAGGGATGTCTTTGTAGGCGAGATCAAAAACTTTTAGGAAATCCCGCACAAGATCCAATTCGTCATAACGTCCTGTCATATTTTTAAGCCTGTTGATAAAATCAGGATTTCCATGCTTTTGATAACCGATATAATCACGGTTATAATAGCATACTGTATCATCCGACAAGTAGGAGTTTTTAGGGATCATGTGCTTTTTCATGCTTTTGCCTCTTGAATATATTTTTTTCATTGTAACACGAGTTTTGAAATCCTTCGCTACTGTGTGCCAAAATGTTGCAAATTAAAATGACGATCAGCATGAAAAAACATGAAAAAAGGCAGCTGCTTCATATAAAACAACTGCCTTTAAGAGAGTAGGAAGTCGAGCGTCATATCAGAGCGAGCCGTAAAGGTTGTAATATCTTTGACGTATGCTTGCCTTGCGGTGGTTTATCGTTCCTCTGCCGATGCCGAGTTCGGCACAAACCTCGGATTGTCTCATGCTGTTCATGTAGCAGTTCAGGATCGCAAGCTCCAATGTGGAGAGTTGTAACGTTTCTACAAGTTTGTCGTATTTGCTGTAATCTGTCTGTTCCTGTTCAAAGCAGTTAATGGGATCCATTGGTAGAGCTTTGTAATTTGTAAAATCTATGGATTCGACGATAGTTCCCCGTCTGTCGGGTCTGTTGCGTAAATGCCTGATGAAATGATCTACTTCGCGATAGCAGGCAAGTTTGATGGTGATGTCTTTTCCTTTGCGGTCTTTGCCGTAAACCTCATTTGCTGTATGACCGACGAATTGATACAGGAAGCAGATTGCAGTTTGCGCTACCTCATAGCCGTCCGATACGATATAATCTATCTCGCCCATGTGGTGCAGATCTTTGATGAGACCGATGTACAGTTTGTCCGCCACTTTCATATCGAATTTCTTTACAGTACGGAGTGCTTGCAAGGCAATCATTTCGCCCATGAGTTTGACGTTCTCGGAAGAGATAACTTCTTTGAACAATTCGCCCTCATTACGATACTTTCCGTTTGAGAACTTTGTTACCAACATTTCCATCTTTACACCTCTCGAATTGTATTTGCCTTTTTCGGGCAACAGGCGGAGGTGCATAGGACGGTGAATGTCGGCACTCTGAATGGCAAGACTGCGGAAGTCAACGGGACAAAGCCAAAATCGTTGCGTACAGGTCAAGAAAAGCCTCACAGACAGCAAAAGAGCCGAGTAAGGAATACTTACCTTACTCGGCTCTTAAAGTCGTTTATATGGGTTTTCTGCAACGATTTTGCGGCCGTTGACTTCCGCGAGGAACTATGCTACCATAGCCGACCGAAAAAGTAAATTCGGAGGACTACCTTGGAATCCGTATCCCGAAGTAATCGTGCGAGAAAAAGAATACGAACCCCGATATTTCATCGGGGTTCGTATGCTCATCGTTTGGCGCAGAGAAGAGGATTCGAACCTCCGGACGAGTCACCCCCGTCACACGATTTCCAATCGTGCTCCTTAAACCACTCAGACATCTCTGCAAGGACGTATGCTATTCTACAACAATTTTACGGAAAAAGCAACTTATTTTACTTATAATTTTATATTTTTTTACATGGCGTCCGGATTTGTTTCTAAGGGAAAAAATATCTGAAATTCCGTTTTAGAAATCCATGAAATATTTTAAAATTTTGTGAAAAATATTTTCCTGAGACTATTGCCGAAATTTGAAAAGTGTGATATACTTGTCATAAAAATAAAAGAGGGGGTAAAATTATGAACAAAAAGCTTGCAGCGATCCTTGTATCCGGTCTGATGAGCGCGTCTGTGGTGCTGGGAATCGCTGCCTGTGCGCCGGGAAATGAGGGGGAAACAGAAACGCCGGATGAGCAGGCTCCTGCGTTTTCCGATGCGGCGGCTACGTTGTCTTTAAACGGTGCGATCGATACGACATCTTTGAACAATCAGATTTCTCCTGATTTGTTCGGGCTCTTTTTGGAAGATATCAACTATGCTTCGTTCGCGTTGGATGATAACATGCTGATCAATGGTTCCTTTGAGAACAAACAGAGCAATCTGTCGGGTGGAAAGTTGCATGGATGGACGGTCGGTCGTGGAGGGAGCATGCAGCTTGCGACGGATGACGGCGTAAATTCAGGGGATGAAAACTTCCTTCAACAGGATGGTACTTATGTCAATGAAGAGCATCTCGAGTTGACGGCAGAAGCGGGTACGATCCTGGATAATTCGGGGCATACGACTGCGTCTCCGATTACGGTCTTTGAAGGACAGGAATATCTCTTCTCCGCCTTTATCAAAGGATATGAAGGAAAGATCACCATCGAGGTCGTCAGAGGTGCAGACGTCTATGCTTCCGGAAAAATCAATGTGAGCGGTGCAGATTGGGTCAAATATCAGACAACGCTGACCGCTTCCGCAGATATGACGGAGAGAACGTCCGGTACGACTTTGCGCTTGACGTTTGAAAATGCCGGATCGGCTTGTATCGATGATGTCAAATTTGAAACAAAAGACGCGAACGAGGCTACCGGTATCAAGAGCTATATGTATCAGGCGATTGCAGATCTTTCGCCCGCATTTTTCCGTTTTCCGGGCGGTTGTATAATTGAAGGCCGCGGGGGAGAAACGGATGAGTATTTTGACTGGAAGAATTCCATTGGCGCGGTTGCGGCAGAAGGCGGCGATACGGTCCCGGCATTCACATACACACTGAATGTGGATGGGCAGACGAGCGAAGTGACAACGTACGGAGAGCAGGCGACGCGTTCTTATAATACCGATATCTGGGCAGGCAATACCTATTATCAGATGGAGTATGGGCTTGGATTCTATGAGTATTTCCTGCTTTGTGAGGAGCTCGGTGCAAAGGCGATACCGATCGTCAACTGTGGTCTGAGCTGTATGGCTCAGGATAATGGGGGACGTGCGCTTAAAGGCCGTCACGGAAACGGGATAGACGATTTTATGCAGGATGCTTTTGATCTCGTTGCTTTCGCAAAGGGTGACCCCGATTCCTCAGATCCGGATGAAGCTTATTGGGCGCGGGTCCGTGTGAATATGGGGCATCCCGAACCGTTCGATATGGATTATATCGGAATCGGAAACGAGCAGTGGGGGACATATTATCAGAGATATTATGAAAAATTCGTGGTTGCCTTCCGCGAGAAGGCGGCTGAAAATCCTCTGTATGGCAGCGTCCAGCTGATCGTCGGAAACTGCACCATGTTTGAGCATTGTGAAGATCCCGATCGCAATCGTATCGGTGCGGCGCAGGGTGCTGCACAGCAGTTCCTTTTATCCGGTTCCAGCTGCCCTCCGGATATGGTAAGCGTGGCTGAATATGGCGTTGTAGATCAGCACTATTACGTCAATTATACTGATCTGTTCTACAATCACGATCTCTATGACAGCTATACGCGTCCGAACGAAGAGAATCCGAATGCTCAGGAAAACAGGGAGTATTATCATGTCTTCGTCGGCGAATATGCGGCAAATACTGATATTGTGCGTTCCCCGGGCGGGACAGGCGTTGCAATGAATACGACACGCTTCGGCGGGACGGAGGCAACGACGAGCTCCTGGGTCAACGCGCTTTCCGAGGCTGCGATGATGACCGGCTACGAGCGGAACGGAGATATCGTCGTACTTGCTGCGTATGCGCCCATGTTCGGAACATATAATGCGGGTTCCCGTCAATGGGCGGTGGACATGATGTACTATACCAATACCGATCTTGTCCGTACACCAAGCTATTATGTACAGCAGATCTTTATGCAGAACAGCGGCGATCATAAGGTGTCTTCTGATCTGACCTTTGCCTCCGGCGAAATGCCGAAGCTTACCTTTACGTCCGGAAACGCTACGCGTGAGGTCAACAGCATTTATTTTGTGACCAGCCAGGATGCGGAGACGGGAGATATTATTGTTAAAATCGTCAATGCGGGCGAAGAGGCTGTGAAATTCAATGTTTCGTTGGCAGATCTGGAGGGAGTGGAACTGACGGGTATTGCGGAAGTTTTCAGTGTCGTCGGGTCTTCGTATGAGGATACCAACGATATCGGCTTTAATACCGTTGCGCCGATCAATAGTTATAAAATTGGCTTCTCGGATGGTGTGTTCGGGTATGAGGTCGATCCCTTAAGCGTGACGGCGTTCCGCGTCAGGACAAAATAATATTTTGTCAGCCAAAAAACTCCGCAGATCGTTCCTGCGGAGTTTTTTATGCCGTCTGAAATGCTTGCTTAAAGCGTGTCCGCAGGAAAAAAATTCGATCTGTTCATCTCTGCATCCTGATCGCTTTTTCCAAGGCGGCATACGAAATTCGCAACATGCTGTATGTGGAGAACAACGGCACTTGCGCAATCTGAAAAGCGGAGCAGGACGTTTCTGTCCCGCTCCGCTTATATTTGCGTGGATTAATTGCTGCACTTATTTCCGCAGCTATGGCTGCCACAGTCGTGCCCGCCATGTTCGTGGTTGTGGTGTGAGCAGACAATATCGGCGTTATAGTGCAGTGTCCCGTTCAGAAGCGAGCGTACGGCTTCGTCTGCGGTTCCCGTTACGCCGCCGTACAACGTGATCCCCGCTTCTGCCAAAGCGCTTTTTGCTCCTGCGCCAATTCCGCCGCAGATCAGAATTTCTACCTGCTTTTCGGCAAGAAAATCGGCGAGTGCACCGTGGCCGCTGCCTTCCGTGGGAATGACCTGCGCGTTGACGATCGAGCCGTTTTCAACCTCATAGATTTTGAAGGTTTCCGTATGTCCGAAGTGCTGAAACACTTCACCGTTTTCATATGTTACCGCGATTTTCATATTGTTTTCTCCTTTATGAGGATATTATAGTACTTCTGTTTGATTTTTGCAAGTAAAATATCTTTTTTCGATGCTGCTCTATGTCTTGCAGTCATACAGGCGAATGAATGAAATAAATTTTTTTGCGTAAAACAGTTGACGGGAAGGAATAGAAGTGCTATAATACGATTGAACATTTGAGGAAGTATTCAATATGGGGGCATAAATGGAGGATCTGAAACAAGATATTCAATCTACCGATAAAATCCGGAAAATGCTGCCGGACGACGATACCATTTATGAACTTGCGAATCTCTTTAAAATGTTCGGAGACCCGACGAGGACAAAGATATTGAGTTGTCTTGGTATTCGTGATATGTATGTCTGTGAGATTGCGGAAACCCTGAATATGACAGTTTCGGCTGTTTCGCATCAGCTGCGGGTTCTTCGCGGAGCGAAGCTCGTAAAGGGCTTGAAAGAGGGGAAAGAGGTCAAGTACTCTTTGGACGACGACCACGTCACCAAGATCCTGGAATACGGGCTGACGCACGTCAACGAATGAAAATGAATGCAGGGTTAATTCCCTGTTTTTTCACGGCATATTATTGAATAGTTGTTCAAAAAATCAATGGCTCAATCATAATAAACAATACTTGCTCCATTTTGGGGAAAGCATATAAAAATCGGAGGAATAAAACTATGAAAAAAACCTACAAACTCGAAGATCTGGATTGCGCAAACTGTGCGGCGAAGATGGAACGTGCCGTTGCAAAGATCGACGGCGTGAACGAAGTGAACATCAGCTTTATGGGACAGAGAATGTCCATCGATGCAGATGAGAGCCGCTTTGAGGAAATTATGGATCAGGTCGTAAAGACCTGCAAAAAAGTGGAGCCGGATTGCAGGATCATCCGATAAAGATGCAGGTATTGTGAGAGGATTTTATGAAACATTACTCTATGAGCAGAAAGGATAAGAAAAATTTGATACGCATACTTGTTGCCCTTGTGCTCTTTCTTGCTATCTTTATTACCGATAAGGTGATCACCCTCGGCGATGTGTATCAAGGTCCTGCGGCATGGGTGTTTCCATTTTGTCTGTATCTTGTAGTTTATCTTATCATCGGCTATGACGTTTTATGGCGCGCCGTGCGCAATATCGCCCACGGGCAGATATTTGACGAAAACTTTTTGATGTGCGTGGCAACGTTAGGCGCCTTTTCCCTCGCCATCTACCGCGGTGCTACGGGGCAGGAAATCGAAGGCTTCGACGAGGCATGTGCCGTGCTTCTGTTCTATCAGGTTGGCGAGTGGTTCCAGTCTTATGCGACGGGTAAGTCGAGAAAGTCGATTGCGGGGCTTATGGATATCCGTCCCGACTATGCTAACCTTGTAAAGGAGGACGGATCTGTCGAAAAGGCCGATCCGTCCGAGGTCAAGGTCGGAGATACCATTCTCATCAATCCTGGCGAAAAAGTGCCGCTCGACGGCGTCGTCGTAAAAGGCGCTTCGACCCTCGATACCAAAGCATTGACGGGCGAGTCGCTTCCGCGCGATGCGGAAACGGGCAGCGAAGTTATCAGCGGCTGCGTCAATCTGACTTCGCAACTGACCGTGCGCGTTGAAAAAGAGTTCTACGACAGCACTGTCTCCAAAATTCTGGAGCTTGTGGAAAATGCCGCCGACCAAAAATCCAAGGCTGAGAATTTCATCACCAAATTTGCAAAGTATTATACGCCCATCGTCTGCGGCGTGGCGTTACTGCTTGCTGTAATTCCGGGGCTCATTACGATGGACTGGTCAACGTGGATCTACCGCGCGCTTTCCTTCCTTGTCGTATCCTGCCCCTGCGCGCTGGTCATCTCTATCCCGCTCTCCTTCTTTGCAGGCATAGGCGCGGCTTCTAGGTACGGCATCCTTATCAAGGGTTCCAATTATCTGGAAAAGTTCAACTCCGCCAACACCTTTGTCTTTGACAAGACGGGAACGCTGACGAAAGGCAATTTTGCGGTAACAAAGATTGCCCCCGAAAGCAATGCAGATGAAGTTCTGCACCTTGCTGCCATTGCGGAGCACGACTCCAATCACCCCATAGCAAAATCTATCGTTGCGCGGTACGGCAAGCAGACCGAGACCGGGTATACGCTGACGAACGTTGCAGGCAGCGGTATCGTGGCAGAAAAGGAGGGTGACGTCATCCTCTGCGGCAATGAAATGCTGATGACTCAGTACGGTGTATCTTACACCAAAGAGACGGACGTCGGCACAGTGGTGTATGTGGCGAGAAACGGTGCGTTCGTCGGTTCGCTGCTCATTTCCGACGAGATAAAGCCTGAGACCGGACAGGTTATCGGCGAGTTGAACGCAATGGACTGCAAAACCATAATGCTGACAGGCGACAATGAAGCCATAGCCAAGAACGTGGCGCACGAAATCGGGCTTACCGGTTACAAGGCATCGCTTTTGCCCCAGAACAAAGTCGAAGAAGTGGAAAAAATGCTCGCGCATAAAAAGCAAAAGGACGTTCTGTGCTTTGTAGGCGACGGCATCAACGACGCGCCTGTTCTGATGCGTTCGGATATCGGCATCGCAATGGGCGGCGTCGGCAGCGATGCAGCAATCGAAGCGAGCGACATCGTACTGATGAAGGATGATTTGCGCGGCATATCGCTTGCAAAGCGTATCGCCAAAAAGACTATGGCGATTGTTATGCAGAACATTGTTTTTTCCATTGCCGTCAAGGTTGCGATTTTGATACTTTCGGCAGTCGGCATTGCTAATATGTGGCTGGCGGTGTTCGGAGACGTGGGCGTTGCAGTGATCGCCATTCTCAACGCCATGCGAGTCAATTCCAGGTATGAAAGCAAAAAGACGGAACAAACAAAATGAAGTGTCTTTTGCACAAAGGATAAAAATAGAAAAAGATAATCGGGGTAGCTGACAAATAGGAGGAGAAGAAATTCGATGTGTAACGGAATCATTATTGCGCCGCAGAGCGGGCAGAGCATAGAAGTCAGAAAAGGACAAAAGATTATCGTGACAGACATAGAGGGGGGACAGGTTGCAGATTTTTTTGCTCAGTCAAAAGAAGACGCCGATGAATTTTTGTCTACGGGCGTTACGATTGACTGTAATGAAAGTCTGAGGCTGAATATAGGCGATTGCATTTATTCAAATCTGTATAGGCCGATGTTGCGCGTAATTTATGACGACGTCGGAGAGCATGATCTGCTTCACCCGTGCTGTCGTCGTGAGATGTATGATTTTTTCTATCATAATGGCGGCGGTCATGCCAATTGTCTGGATAATATCAACGCCTGCATGGGAAGCAACAGGAAAATTATCCATCCCGTCAATTTATTCATGCATACCGAGATAGGGAATGACGGAAAAATTAAAGTGCTCCCTCCGCTGTCTAAGCCGGGAGATAAGATTATTTTAAGAGCGGAACGTGATTTGCTGCTGGGAATCGCGGCTTGCAGTGTTTCGGAAAGCGATTGCAACAGCGGAAAGTGTACCGCAATAAGAGTTGACCTTGAGGATTGAATATGAAGAGCCTCTGCCGTTGAATCGTTATATTTTTTCGGCAAGAGCGACGCGCTCACAACAACGTTGTCTCTCAATGCTTTGTTTGCATTCCCCTGAATCACATCTGCATCACATGGCATTCAAATAGCCTCAGGATGTGCCATGTTGTCATCTGTAGTGTCCTGAAAATTGTGTTGATTCGTCACGGTCCTCACAATTTTCAGTTTTTTTTGCGTTTCGGGTATATTGCATTGCACCGAATAAATTTTTAAGTAGCTTATTGACGGGAAGCCGAAGTGCTGATACAATAAATATGTAAACTGATTGCTTACTTTACATAAAGATATGTGAGCGAAAGAGTTTAATCGAGTGCGAAAAAATCGGAGCCGTGCTTTGCCTCAAAAGACAAATTATCATACAATAGCGCGGAGCATAGCGCACTTGCGCGCATCGAAGACGTGATGCCGATGATCGCAGAACAAATTATAACAAAACAGTGTCGCGAGTGACCGTGTTAAATGATTGGATGAGGTCGTCGCACTGTGGCGATTGATAGAAGGGAGGATTTCTATGGCAACCCGAATCACAACACGTAAAATTATCCTGTGGCTGACAACGGCGCTGTCTGTGCTTTGTGCAGCGGTTGCGGTTATCATGTTGGCGCCCGAAAAGGCAGTAAACGCTTTGGCAGCGGAGCGGCTTTATGCATTGGTCGAGGGAATACCGGTAAACGAAACGACCTTTCCGGACGCTAATTTCCGCGAATATGTCAACATCTTTTGCGATGATGACGAGGATGGCGTGCTTTCCGTTGAGGAGATTGCGGAGTGTAAGGAATTTGGCATGACTTTAAAGGGAATTTCGAGCCTGAAAGGCATCGAACATTTTACGGCGCTTACTACATTATACTGTGCCGGTAACTCTCTTACAGAACTTGACCTGTCGGCTAACACGGCGCTCACTCATTTGGAGTGCTGGGGGAATGGGCTCAAAGAGCTTGACCTCTCGGTAAATACGGCGCTCACTTATTTGGACTGCTCCGATAACTGTATTACAGAACTTGACCTGTCGGCTAATACGCTGCTCACTTATTTAAACTGCTCCGATAACTGTCTCGCTGAGCTTGACCTGTCGGAAAACACGGCGCTAACAGAACTTATCTGCTCGTGGAACTATCTCGCTACGCTGGACCTTTCGGCAAATACCGAACTTACGAGATTATATTGCTCTGATAACGCACTCACATCTTTGGACCTTTCGGAAAATGCCATGCTGACGGAGTTAATTTGCGACAAACAGCATCGCACCGTGGAAGTGCGGCAAAACGGGACCGCCTGCACTTATGACTTCTCCGCACTCATCGGCGATTTCAGCAGGGCAAGCGGCATCAGCGTCATGTGCGGCGAGCTTGGCGAGGATGAGAAGACTGTTACATTTACGAGAGGCGCCGCCAAAATCAATTATCAATATGCAACAAACTGCGACGGGCAGACGATGGATGTTACTCTCATCTTGTATAGGGAGGGGATTATTCGTGAGGTTGCTCTCGATGCGTCAACATTCCCGGACGAAGGTTTTCGTTCCTGTGTGGCACAAAATTATGACCGCAACGATGACGGCATCTTGTCTGAAACTGAACTTGCGATGCAAACTTCGATAGATGTCATCGGCTGTGAAATCCGGGATCTTACGGGAATTGAATATTTTGCCGCGATGATGGTGCTTGAATGTTTCAGCAACAACATTGCCTCGTTGGATCTTTCAGCCAATACGGCGCTTATGGAATTGAATTGCTCGTACAATCAACTCACTTCTCTCAGCGTTTCGGAAAATACTGCGCTTACGGTGCTGGATTGCTCAAATAATGCGCTTACCTCACTCGATCTGTCGGAGAACACGGCTCTCACGGAGTTGGATTGTTGGAGAAATCAGCTTACCGTACTCGATCTTTCAGCGAATAGCGCACTTACCGAATGTGAGTGTTCTGAAAATGCCATCGCGTCGCTGGATCTGTCGGAAAACACTGCGCTTATGACGCTTGACTGCGCAAGCAATAACCTTGTTTCGATTGTTTTTTCTGAGAATACGGCTCTTATAGAGTTGTACTGCTCCGAAAATGATTTGACTGCGCTCGACGTTTCGGCAAACAAAGCGCTCACAAGACTCGATTGCTCTCAAAATGCCATAATTTCGCTTGACCTTTCTGAGAATACGGCTCTTATAGAATTGGATTGCTATGAAAATGATTTGACTGCGCTCGATGTTTCGGCAAACAAAGCGCTCACAAGACTTGATTGCTCTGAAAATGCCATAATTTCGCTTGACCTTTCCGAAAATACAGCACTTGTAAATTTGTACTGTAATGAGAACGCTCTGACCATGCTTGACGTTTCAGCAAACACTGCACTCGAGTATCTACAATGTGAAGAGCAGCACGGGTCTTATGAAGGAAAGGCGGCAGGAGATGAATATTCTTTCGACATTTCTTCGTTGGTCGGAGATTGGGAAAGGGTGAGTGGCTTATCCGTTGCCGGCGGTACGCTCGGCGCTGACGGCAGGACGGTTACGTTTGCGGAAAAAGCAATCGTGATGTATGAATATGTTACAGGCTACGAAGACGAGGTGATGGATGTCACGCTCACGCTGATGCCTGAGGAAGAAGAACCGAGTGACCCGGACGGTGAAACTCCGAGTGACCCGGA
>JAGHIT010000002.1 GCA_017887095.1 Clostridia bacterium
CCGTAGGTTGCGTGTTCGAATCGCGTCTCCCCTGCCAAAAGTATATTCCCGTATTCCCGAAAAGGAGTACGGGAATATTTTATTAAACGTGAACGGCAGAGTAAAACGATTCGAATTCTTCAGTACAACTAAAACCGTGTAAGATTTTGCATTTCCCGTCTGCTGCATAAACAGACGGCGGGAATTCGTTTAGAAGCCGTAACGTTTACTTTCTGTCAATCCAGACCACGCCAAAAGCTTCTCAGATTACATAGAACCGATTCCAACAATCTTGAGACACAAACTAAAATCTTGAGAAGCAATCTATACTCGAGACAAGAGTCCGGAGAGCACAGTCCAGATATAAGCCTTCAGTTTATTAATTAAGTCAGCCTGGAAATGTGATATGGAAATTCATTCATCAAGGATCTGCCACATCGGATAGTACCCCTACGCCCAAGCCCCTAACGGACGCTTTACTGCAAACTACCTTTCGGCGGGGATTTTTCAGACTTCAGTGCATGCAATACCGTTGCGGATAAAAAACAGTGACGCCCTAAATCTCGATTTATCCACCTGGGGGTAAACGCACCGAATCAATCATTCGCTCATCGACATTTGATCTATTCGAAGTATAACAAATAATAAAAACTATGTCAACTCATCGGAATATAGTTCCATGCAAAGTCGAAAAAATGATTGAGAACTCAGAATAGAGCATTTCCTCGGCAAGCTTACCGATGCATACCCAAATCTCCGACGACTTTCTAAAAAAGGAAACGCAAAAGCTCTGTTGCGATCTTCCACTTTGATCGCTTGCGGTGTGTCAGGACGAAAGACGGGGCTGTCCCCAATTTTGCCCCCAATTTTGCCCCCAAAATAGAGAAATTGAACGGAAAAAAGTCCAAAAAAGCACAAAAAAAAGCTGAAAACAAGCGTTTTCAGCTCATTTTCAGCCTTTATGGTGCGGACGAAGGGACTTGAACCCCCATGGTCTCCCACAGGAACCTGAAACCTGCGCGTCTGCCAATTTCGCCACGTCCGCTTATTCTTCGCATCGGAAAATCCTCTTTTCCAACACTCCGCTCGTTGCGTCGAGATGAAAGACTTTACCCTCACCGATTTGTCTAACGGGCTTGCCGTCGACAAATTCCAGAGCTGCACAATTCTCAATGCCCCAAGCGCGATATTTATTATACAACACTATTTGATCAAAGTCAAGCATTCTTTCGTTGTAATGAGGAGAAATTTTTCCTTTTATCCAACCAATTCCGGGATACATGGCATATGCCCCCTCAACGACAGAATCAGAATACATTTCTTCAAACCAACAAATCGCACCTGCCGATAGACCCGCAATAATTACGCCCCGCTCGTATGCTTCCCGCATATATTCCAGCAGGCCGGTTTTTTTCCAGTGTTCGATCATGAAGACGGTATCGCCTCCGCCGACATAAATAAAATTTGCACATGCAAACTTTTTTCTCATTTTTTCCGAATCAAAATTTTGACGGGTAGTCAGGGCAACGTCTGTCTTAATATCAAAAATGCCTGTATATATTTTATGAAAAGAGTTGTAATATGGCATGCAATCATGGCTTGCGGTTGGAATAAACAGACCACAAGCCCGTGTATTTCCTGCCAATTTTTTTGCCTCTCCGGCGATATAATCGTCAATTAATATCGTCTCACGGGTTCTGATCTCTCCCCCACCGATACATATGAGACGCTTCATGAATGTACCTCTGTTGCAACCGCTTCATCTGATGCGGAAATTCCGGCAGTTTTATCCACCGGTAGGGAAAAAATAATGCCGCCGGCTTCTGTTTTTAATCCGACCTTGTTAAATAGCGCCTGCATAATAGGAATTTTTGTTTCGCACTTTGTCAGAATGAACAATAGATCCCGTTCCTCCAAAAGCGATACACCGATAAACTGCTCTGCCTTTGTATTATTAAGAGACAATGCATGAATGATCGTCCCGCCTGCCGCACCTGCACTGCGCGCCGCCTCCATGGCTTCTTCTGCAAAACCTGCTGCAACAGCCGCCAAAATCAGTTCATACCGTCTTGTTTCGTTTGTCATAATTTTACTCTCATCTACCGATTTTTCTGTTGCGGCTCCGGTTATTCCATTTGCGATGATTTCCGATATGCCGGTCAGCGGAATAGTGAAAGAAATGCCGCGCCCAACTAGATAGAGAGAGATCCGCGTGCGGATCTCTCTCATGATAAGATCCTCGTCACTTTCCGGAATCAGGGAAAATGCAACGGTTTTTTCGGTTTCTCCAATCCCAAGGTAGTCCAAAACCTGAGAACGTGCAGTTCCGATTCCGGTAAAAGAAATTGTAAGTGAAACGGAACAGTCGTCAATTACTTCCTTAAGGCGCAGAATATCTTTTTTATTGACAATGCTGACAAGAAGTTTGACTCGATTTGGTCTCTTTGTTCCCTGCTTGATCCCGAGCATTCCGGCAATTGGCGTCGCTCCGAGTACACCGGCGATCGGATTCCCGGAGCGAAGAGATTGCTTGCTCTCTTTTTTTATCGCCATCTCATTGTACCTCGTATTCCAGGATTCTGTCTTCAATATTGGAAAAATTACGTCTGACTCGACTTGTTTTATGTCGATAGTGTATTCCTAAAATTTGAATGGAAATGAGCGGAGTAAGGGCAACGAAGGCCACGCAACCGAAAGCTTGCGTCATGATCGCACTCGGCGCAAGAACACTGCATGCGCCGATCGCAAGCGGAAGTACAAATGCAGAAACCATGGCTCCGCTCGCTACGCCCCCCGAATCAAACGCTATGCCGGTAAAGATCGGCGGCGTAAAAAAAGTCAGGACAAGAGCAATCAGATACCCCGGGACCAGGATCCACATAATGTTGATCCCTGTTAAAATTCGCAACATGGCAAGTCCCAAAGAGATACAGACGCCGGCACAAAGCCCCTTCATCATTGCCGAAGAACTGATTGCACCTGCACTCAGCCGTTCAACTTGTTTAGTAAGAACATGCACTGCCGGCTCCGCCGCAACAACGAAGTAGCCGATGATCATTCCCACAGGAAGAAGAAGCCATCCCTCCCACAGAGAAGCAAGTCCCTGCCCTATTGTCCTTCCGACCGGCATAAAGCCGATGTTGGCACCCGTCAGAAACAAAGCAAGTCCCACGAAAGTATATAAAAACCCGACTAAAATACGTACGATCTGCCGCTTTCTGAATGCCTTGGAAATGATCTGAAACAGTACAAAAAATACAAGAATCGGTGCGAGAGCAATTGCGACTTCTTCTGCATAATGTCCGAATCCGTACAAGTATTCAAAGAAGACATCGCGCGTATTTTCAACAGTGGTCAATGGCGCAAGCGTGTACTCAACATCATGAATGTTAAATATGATCCCAAGAGTAAGAACTGCAATGATTGGACCGACGCTGGAGAGAGCGACCAATCCAAAGGAATCATCTTTGCTCCCCTTTCCGCTGCGAATAGAAGCTACGCCGACGCCAAGAGAAATGATAAACGGTACCGTCATTGGGCCCGTCGTCACGCCGCCGGAGTCGAAAGAGACCGCCCAAAAATCAGGCGAAACAAAAATACTTAAGATAAACGCGACAGCATAGAAAACGATAAGCAAATAATGTAGCGGAATGTGTAGCACAATACGCAGCATCCCGATCGTCAGGAAAATTCCAACCCCAACGGCCACAGTCAAAATCAGCAAATAGTTACCGAGCAACGTCTTTGCCGCGACTGACGGAACCTGTTCGGCTAAAATCTGCAAATCCGGTTCCGCAATTGTAACAATTATGCCAATCACGAAAGACAGAAGCGCGATCAACCAAATCTTTCGAGTATGCGTCATTGTCGCACCGATCTTTTCACCGAAGACAAGCATAGAGAGATCAGCGCCAAGCATGAATCCTCCCAGCCCCACAATAAGCAGAAATACTCCGATCAGAAAGAGTACAAATGTACCTGTTTCCAACGGTACAAATGCGATACTGAGTATAAGCACGATCACTGCGATGGGAATGATGGAAGTAAAGGACTCTAATAACTTATCTTTGAATGCTTTTCCCATTATTTCATATATTTGTCTTCAATTTCAGTGATTTTATCGATACGCCGGACATGCTTTCCTTCCTCAGAAAACGGCGTTTCAAGGAATGTTCTGACGATTTCCAGTCCCATATTGATGCCAATGATTCCTCCGCCCATAGCAAGAACATTCGCATTATTATGCAAACGTGTCATCTTAGCCGACAAAGGTTCGGAGCAGAGCGCACAACGGACCCCTTTGACCTTATTTGCCGCAATGGAAATACCGATTCCGGTAGTGCAGACAACAATACCGAAATCGCATACGCCGGAAGCGACGGCTTCCGCAGCCTTTACCCCAAAATCAGGATAATCACAGGAAGCATTGCTATCCGTACCGAAATTCATGACTTCATAATTGTTTGCGATGAGCCATTTACTGACCTCTTGTTTCAAAGTAAGTCCGCCATGATCGCAGGCAATTGCAATTTTCATCTTTGTTTCCCCCTAGATTTTAATTATTTTTTGTTTTTTATTTCCAGCTTACGAATTACCGCGGGCATACATTCACATATCAAATGAAGCGTCTTGCGATATGCATCAATGTTTTGTCCGTACGGATCGGGAATATCCTTGCCGCTCAACTCGTACATACAAGTCACATTGGTCGCTCCGTTGAATTGCTGCATTTGTTCCCACGTCATGCAAACTACGGCGTAAGCATCATCTACCATCTTTTGAGTAATACGCCTTGCACGAAACTCAGGAGCATACGCAATGCCCGCTTCTTGCAGAACGTGTTTGCTGTTATCCGACATTGACGCTCCGGGAGCGGCACGGAGTCCCGCTGAGGAAATTGTATACCAACGGATCTTGCGTTGTTTCAATTCATCTTTCAGAACAGCTTCTGCCATCGGAGACCTACATGTGTTTCCGGTGCAAACAAAAATGATCTTCTTGTGTTTCATACGGCCTCCGTTCAGGATCTTGCGCCGCGTTTTTCCGATTGTCCGAATGCACGCAGCATACGGTTTCGAACACCGTCCATCACACCGCCGCTCTGTCTTGGCTCAATGCCGATCAAAAGTGTTGCGCATCGTTCACCGGTGCGGAGATGGGCATACAGACGTGCCGCCATTTCTTCAGGCGTCTCTCCAAGATCAAGCGCGTATAATCCAGGGTGTTCTTCTACAAAAGAGTGTTCACACAGGAAGAAAGGAGTTCCCCCTTTCCCTTGTTCAGTGAGGTAACATTTGATTGCATTTTCCCATTCCTCCTTATTAAAAAAGGCGGTTCGGCAAGACGGGGCATAGTGTTTGTATGCCATTCCGGGACTTTTCGGCTTTTCCCCTTCTTGCGGAACATAAACGTCACAAGCTCCGACCTCTGCAGCAATCATTTCTTTTGTTACAAGTCCGGCCCGAAGAATGGAAGGTATTTTTCCTGTGCAATCAAGTACAGTGCTTTCAATTCCGCCCGTACACACACCCCCGTCCAGAATGAGAGGGATATCACCGTCAAAATCGTCTGCAACATGTTGCGCCGTTACTGGGGATACATGTTTGGAACGGTTGGCGCTCGGCGCAGCAATCGGGATATCAACGGCTTTCAGGAATGCCTGTGCTGTCGGCGATGACGGCACACGGAGAGAGAGCGTTGTAAGGCCGCAGGAAACATAGGAGCTGACCTTTCTTTTGGACGGATAGACCATTGTCAGCGGCCCTGGAAGGAACTTTTCCCGAAGACGTGCCGTGTAAGGCGGCGTTTCTACAAGTGATGAAATATCATATCCGGTATGAACGTGGGCAATAAGCGGATTATCGGCAGGACGCCCTTTGAGCGTGAAGATCTTTTTCACCGCCTGGTCGTTTCGGGCGTCGGCGCCCAATCCGTATACCGTCTCCGTGTGGAACGCTACAACTTCCCCCGACGCAATGAGTTCTTTTGCATATGCCAGTGACTGTGGAGTAACGGAAAGGATCTGCGTTTTCATTCGGTTCCCTCATCAAATGGCACTTCGTCATAATAAGCTCCGTCCCCGTATTCTTCAGGAGGCGCAAAATGAGGCGGTTCTTCATCGGAAACATTCTGTTCGTCTACATCAACAAACTTGGTGAGCTCACCGAGGAACCTGAGCTGCACCCGGCCCAAAGAGCCGTTCCGGTGTTTGGCAAGAATAATTTCCGCTGAGCCTTTGACAATGGTGTGTTTTGCCAATTCTTCCGCAGTGGCAGTGACGTCCGGACGGTTGATAAACATAACAATATCCGCGTCCTGCTCAATCGCGCCCGATTCACGAAGATCGGAAAGTTGTGGCTCTTTGGTTTGAATACGTCTCAACTGAGAAAGCGCGATGACCGGAACATCAAGCTCTTTTGCCATGATTTTTAGGTCGCGCGTAATAGATGCGATCTCCTGCTGTCGGTTCTCAAATGAGCCACCGCCTTTTCCGCCGACTCCGCCCATGAGCTGAATATAGTCAATCATAATGAGATCAAGCCCCCCCTCGGCAGCAGCAAGGCGGCGGCATTTGGAAAGGATCTCCGCAGGCGTCACGCGGGAAGAATCGTCAATAAATACTTTGCTTCGCTGTAATTTGTCACTTGCAATCATCAGGCGCTTCCACTCCTTTTGGTTGAGCTGACCTGACAACGCTTTTTCCATACTGACGCCCGCATGGGCGCAGAGAAGGCGTTGCACGATCTGACTACGCGGCATTTCCAACGAAAAGACTGCGGCAGTTTTATTGTTGTTAAGGCATACATTTTCCACAATATTCATGGAAAGCGATGTTTTTCCCATACCGGGGCGCGCTGCAACGACAATCAAGTCAGATCTCTGCAATCCGTTTGTGATGCGGTCGAGATGTTTAAAACCGGTGGGAAGGCCGCGAAAAGCATTTGGATCGGATTGAATATCTTCAAATTTCCCGAGGACCTGTCGGATCACAGCCCCGTCGGAAAGACCAGAAAGCTGGCTGCCATCCTCTTGTTTTGAAATGTCATAGACCTGTTTTTCCGCAAAAGCAATTGCCTCCCGTGCTTCCGTTCCCTTCGTGCTTACTTCTATGATCCCGTTTGCGGCTCGGATCAGACTGCGGCGGATCGCGTCACGACGGACAATCTCGAAATACTGCTTATAGTTTGCCGCGGATGGCGTCAATTCTGCAAGTTCAGTAATGCGTTGCAGACCGCCTGCTCTTTCCAGCGTTCCTTCACGCTCAAGCATATCGGTAAGTGTTACGATATCCACGGGCTTACGTCCGCCGTAAACCTTGCGCATCGCATCAAAAACCAAACGATTGGACTCCTGATAGAAATCCTCATCTTTCAATGATTCCAAAAGTTCAGACTGAATATCGCCGTCAATTATGATACAGCCGAGCAACGCGGACTCTGCTTCCAAATTGTGCGGCATTTGATTATTTGCCATGAAATTTCCTCTGTAAAATCATGCAAGCGACTCAAACTCGGCAAGAGCCTCGGAAAATTGTCTGACTGCAGCATCAAACGTCTCTTTTTTTGTAAGGTCTGCACCGGCATCTGTCAGCAAGGTTACGGGATCCATAGAACACCCTCTCCGTAAGAATTCAAAATAGCGATCTACGGCCGGTTGCCCCTCTTTGATAATTTTGTCGCTGATCGCAATTGCCGCAGTTATACCCGTTGCATACTTATATACATAGAAAGCATTATAAAAATGCGGGATACGCGCCCACTCGATCTCTATATCACGATCATGCACGACATGATCGCCGTAGTATTTTTTGTTTAGTCCATAGTAAAGTTCCGAAAGATTATCTTTATTGAGCGGATCACCTTTTTCCGCCATTGCATGCGCTTCCGCCTCAAACTCAGCGAACTGTGTCTGACGGAAAAGCGTCATTCTGATCATATCCATGAAATAGTTGAGCAGATACTTTCTGATTTTTTTGTCCGTGGTTTCATTCAGCAGATAGCGCAGTAGAAGCATTTCATTAACGGTACTCGCAACTTCAGCCACAAAAATCTTGTACTGCGATTTTGCATACGGCTGGGTCTGATTGGAAAAATAGGAATGGAGCGCATGTCCCATTTCATGTGCAATTGTGAAAATATCCGTGAGGGTCTGCGTATAATTAAGCAAGACATAGGGATGATTCCCATAAACTCCGATGGAATATGCGCCGCTTGTTTTTCCTTCCGTCTCGTAGACGTCGAGCCAACGTTCCGTTCTTCCTTTATGAAGCAAGGCAACGTAATCCTTGCCTAAAGGAGCAAGACCTTTTTCTACCAAGTCGAACGCTTCTTCATATGGTAAGGCAAGATCCGCATCTTCTACGAGTGATACATGCATATCGTACATATGCATCTTCTCGTAGCCAAGCGTATTCTTTCGAACTTCAATATAACGATGCAGAACAGGAAGCGCAGAATGAACGGAAGCAATCAGATTATCATATACGGAACGCTCCACTTCCTCTCCGAATAATGCCATCTGCAGACAGCTATCGAACCCACGAACCTCTTTGAGGAAAATATTGCGTTTTACATTGCCTGCATATGTCACGGCAAGTGTATTGACGATTTTACGGTATGCCCCATAATAGAGATGAAAAACCTCTTCCCGTTTGGAACGGTCTTTCCCATGCAAAACGACGCCATATGTGCCGTGCGTAAGCTGCACTTTTTTCCCTTCATAATCCATTTCGGGAAGATTTAATTCCACATTATTCAGCATATTGAACGCATCGCTTGCCGTCTGCAGCGGTTCATCCGCAAGTGCCAGTATGCGCTCCTCTTTTTCTGAAAGGACATGCTTCTTCTCTTTTAACAGACGCAGGAACATTGTGTCATAGTCTGAAAGTGCAGGGTTTTTGGAAAATTCAATGAGCAGTTCGTCCGGCAACGATGTAAGCTCGGGAAGCGCAAATGCGGTCTCAGAAGAAAGTTTCGTGAACAGTGTTGTCACCCTTCCAAGGTAGGAAATATATTTTGTCACGCTTTGATTCTGCGCATTCCGTAAGAATGCATACAAATAGACGCGCATTAATGCGATCTCATATGCATCCTGCGTTCTGAGATAGGCAAGTACAGATTCCGCATTTCCAAGTCTCCCTCGGTACGCTCCGAAATCCGGCATCCCGCAAATTTCGTCAAAAGCCGCCTCCCACGCTTCGTCACTCGGGAAGATATCCGAAAGATCCCATTGATATTGTGTTTGAATATCTGAACGCTCCATAAGTCCTCCTAATTTTTAAAGCTGTGTATAGGGGCAGGGATCAGCCCGCCGCGGCGAATGAACGCACTTGCGTCTCCCTTATGAACGGGCATGACGGGCGCTCTGCCCAGAAGTCCGCCAAAACTTACTTCATCCCCCACCTTCTTTCCGGGTGCAGGTATGACGCGCACCGCCGTCGTCTTATTGTTGACCATGCCGATTGCCGCTTCATCCGCAATAATTGCAGAAATTGTCGATGCAGGCGTATCGCCGGGGATAGCTATCATGTCCAGTCCTACCGAACAGACGCAAGTCATGGCTTCAAGTTTATCGATAGAAATTTGCCCTGCCGTCGCCGATTCAATCATGCCAATATCTTCGGACACCGGAATGAACGCTCCTGAGAGCCCTCCGACGCGCGAAGATGCCATAACGCCGCCTTTTTTGACAGCATCATTGAGCATGGCAAGCGCCGCAGTCGTTCCGTGACACCCGACAACTTCAAGTCCGAGTGTCTCCAAAATATGCGCGACGGAATCCCCTCTTGCGGGTGTCGGTGCAAGAGATAGGTCAACGATGCCGAATCGTGCATTCAGACGTTTTGCCGCTTCCCGCGCTATCAGCTGACCGGCGCGGGTAATTTTAAACGCGGTCCTTTTAATTAGCTCAGCGGCATCTGTGAGATCCGCATCCGGGATATATTTTAGCGCATGTTCGACGACGCCGGGACCGGAAACTCCGACGTTAATAACCGTATCGCTTTCCCCCACGCCGTGGAAAGCGCCTGCCATGAAGGGATTATCTTCCACGGCATTGCAAAACACGACAAGTTTGGCACAGCCGAGACCATCTTTATCTTTAGTAAGCTGCGCCGTTTTCAAAACGATCTCGCCCATTGTGCGGACCGCGTCCATATTGATACCGGATTTCGAGGAACCGACATTCACCGAAGAACATAGACGGTCTGTTGATGCAAGTACTTCAGGAATGGTCGAAAGAAATAACTTTTCATAATCTGCGGTTCCTTTATGCACAAGCGCAGAATAGCCGCCCAAAAAATCAATACCGAGTTCTTTCGCAGCCCGATCGAGAGCCGCGCCGATTTTTCCGCTTTCCGATGGAAAAGCGGCCGAAATGAGGGAAACAGGCGTAACGGATACGCGTTTGTTGACGATCGGGATCCCGTATTCCGACGACAACTCTGCTGCCGTTTCCACAAGGCGCTCTGCCTTTTGCATGACGCGGTCATAGACGGCATCGGACGTCTCACCGGCCGTGGCGCGAATGCACGGCAGAAGTGAGATCCCCATTGTTACAGTTCGGATATCGAGATGTTCTTTTTCGATCATCTCGATCGTTTCAATTACATCAAATTTACTGAACATAAAAATTTATCCGCGAAATAATGATCATGACTCGAACTCAACGGCGTCCTGTCATACGTTGTGCATGGCATCGAAAATATCCGCATGTTGCAGGCGGACAGTTACACCGATCTTTTCTCCCAGCTGCGCGAGTGCCGCGGCAACCGAGGCAAACGCTTCTCGGCTCTCCGACATATCTACCATCATGATCATGGCAAATTGATCTCCGAGAATTGTCTGTGAAACATCTTCAATATTGATATTATGTTCAAATAAAAAGGCGCTTACCTTTGCAATGATCCCGCGTTTATCTGAGCCGGTCACCGTTACGACTGCACGCATAGCTGTTTCTCCTTGTCCTGCGATAAAATTTCATATTCGATGAGCAAATTCCCCTGTGAAACGATGCGCACCTGCTGACCCTCTTCAAATGGAGGAAAATCTTTTTCTCCGTCCACATAAATCTGACGGATCATTTCTTCATCCCGTTTGATATTGCGCACTTGAAAATTCGCTACATTCACATCCACGCCGTCGTGCGTCAACCAGTCGTCTATTCCTGCGAAAGGAAGAACGGCTGACTCCTTCAGTCCGAGCGATATGAATTTCAGCATTTTACAATAAGCGTTGCTTCTTTTATAACAGATTCCCATATACGGGAACAGAAAGATAATGTATAATGCGGTAATGATACCGGAAACCACAGTGACCCATGCTTGGTTTGGGTCTGCATATGGTAACATGACATAATAGATAAACAATCCGAGAAGCGCAAGAAACCAACCGCCTGTCACTGCAAAAAGGACAGTAAGGATCCGACGACGCTGCGCATATGCTTCCCAAAGATCATCATCGGTATATAATCTGATCATGCATGTTCTCCCTTTTTTGCAATAAACAAAACACCGAGCGTGTTACGTCCGCAGTGTCCTGTAATGACAGAGCCGGCAACCGTTTCAAGAATCTCTTCAAACTGAAAACGCTCTGCCACTTTTTTCTTAGCTGCTGCAACTACTTCTTCATCTGCATGGCTGTGTGTGATAAAACAGCGTCGCGTCTCATATTCGGGATATTTTGCAGCAAGATCATCCACATATTGTTCTATACAACGCACCATGCCGCCACGATACTTTTTCCCGGGGACAAGTTGTCCGTCGTCCATCTCAATTAGCGGATGAATCTTCAGAATATTAGCTCCATAAAATGCAAGGCGCGAACAACGCCCCCCTTTATAGAGATAATCCAATCTGTCCGGGATAAAGGAAGTATTGACGGACGGGCGGAGCGCATTGACCGCTTCGACGATCTCTTCCGCAGATTTGCCTTCCCGCCGCAAATCGGCTGCCTTCAGAATAAGGAGTCCTTGACCTGTTGAGAGCGCTTTGCTGTCAACGACATACACCTTTCCGGAAAAACTTCTTGCCGCTTCTGCGGCATAGGAATATGCGGAAGATGCCTTCGATGATATGCTGAAATGAATGACGATATCTCCTCTTTCAACATAAGGTGTAAAAAATTCTTCGTAATCTGCAATGCCGGGGGCAGCAGTTTTCGGAAGCTGCCCTGTCTGTTCGACATATCCGAAGATATCTTGTGGAATGATATCAACACCGTCACGATACGCCTTCTCTCCGAGAATCACAGAGAGAGGCATGATTCCGATATTATGCTGTGCAATACTTTCGCCAAGGTCGCAGGTGCTGTCTGCAGTCAGTTGAATCATAGAAGGTCCTCCAGTAAATGATCAAGTAAAAAATGAATTGATTGTCGAGCGGAAGTTCTCCCATCCTGTCGTAAACCACTTTATAGAGATTGCCCATTCCGGGACAACGCCGATAATGCTGTTTTCCGTCAACAGATGATAGCCATATGCCACAACTTCCTGAGAATCAAGACTGATCGGACGATTATCGCCGAGAAAGAATATCTCCCCTTCGCTCAGTGTCACTTCCGGAAATGAATAGTCAGGACGCGTGATTGCGTACGGTTCATCGAGCGCAACATATTCTTCTCCCGGCTTTTTCAGATAGACGACACCGTGTTCGCATCTCACGCTGTCACCCTCAGTCGCGATCAGGCGTTTGATGATAATTTCCGACGAAAAGACCGTTCCTCCGTTCCCGGCAAAGGAAGCGCTGTCCGACGTATCGATGATTACGACATCTCCTCGTTCTGCCGTGAAATTCTTCAAAGCATATACGATGTCCCCTCCGCGGTAATCTCCGTCAATACGCTCGCCGCCGTAAAATGTATTCAGCATGGACGATCCTTTGATCTCCACTGTAAACATAAACATTGCCCGAATCGAATCCAGAAGAACGACTGCGGATACCAGAACCAGGATCGCAGTGAGAATCGAAAGAAAAACGGGGGATTTTTTTCTTCGCTGATTGAGCATTTCGGGGCGCTGCATCATTGCCGTTCCTCCACAATGCGTCTTACCCGTTTCTTCAGTTCATCCGGCGTCAGCATGACGATGCGTCCGCATGTAAGGCATTTGATCTTATAATCGGCGCCCGTACGTACGATCTTCCAAAGAATCCCGCCGCAGGGGTGCGGTTTTTTTGTCTCGACGACGGCATCTATCGGAAACCGCTTCAAATCCATAATATGTTATTGATAAGCACTTCCTTATCGCCGATAAAAACAAGCGAGACGGCATTCCGGAAGTTTTCGATATGTTCTCCGGTCTGAGATTTGAAATCGGAAGCATCAAAGCAGAAACTCTTCCACTTGCCCCCGCCTTCGAGCCAGACCTCTGTGGCAAACGCCTTTTCTTCGTTGCCGTCAAAGTAGAAAATGACTTTCAGATGCGCATCTTCTTTGCAGTAAGCGTCAAGCCGGAGAGATGCGCCGTCCGGAGCGGCATAGCGCGGTTCATTCACGCGATAAGAAACCAAACCGGCTTCTGCCGTTGCGCCCAAAAGACCGCCGTACCCCGGTAAAAGTTTTGCATCTACCCCCGTACTATCCGCAAAGCACGATGCGATTGAACGTGCGCGCCGCCGGAAGCCGGAGACCCCGTTCAGGGAATCTCGTTCCGCAGAATAAATGATACGGCTTTTCAGGCAAGCATTTCGATAGGGCTTTGTGATCACGACTTCCTGGATTTTGGAAGTTACGGAAAAGTTGTTGGAGTAATTTGCAAAAGCATATACTAAAGCGCGGCTGCTTTTTTCGTAAATGCTCAACGGAATGACAACGGAATTATCTTTGACTTCGTTGAGACTTCCAAGGACACGCGTCCAGTCGCGCGCATGCGCTCCCGAGATCTGCTCTGTGAAAAATATACCGCACTCCTTGAGTTCCGCGTCCTTGTCAAAAGTAACTTTTGCCACGAGATCTCCGCAATCGTTTTCTTCAACTGCCAAATCTACTGTATCGCTGACAAAGACAGACATATCTTTCAGATACTTGTCGAGAAACAAATCAATATCGGCAATGGAATGCGAACCGATGAGACCGTTTCCATGTGAAGAATACAGAAATGATTTTTGAATTGCAGGATTCAACTGCTGAAACGTATCATACACACGATCATAATCATGTTTTGTGTCGTTTACTGCAGATAACAGCAGAACGGGACAATTGATATACGGTGCATAGCTTTGTGAGTCCAGTCCCGCGATGAAACGATGATGTTCCTCATCAAAAACCTGTTTTTCGCCTGTGAATTTTTCCCGCCCGCGATAAGCAAGCCATCCGGCAGCACACACCGATATCATACACCCGAGCTTCACATACGGTGCAATTTTAAAGATGATCTCTCCGCCGGTTCTCAACCCGATTGCTCCGTATTTTGTGACTTCCTCGCGTGTTGCCAGAAACTTCGCCGCATAGCGGGCAACTCCGGCCCATTCATACCAGCTGGTTTCGCGCGCCGTAGGCTCGGCTTTATTCAGATGAGACCCCGCTCTGACATAATTTGCATAATCGACAGCCGGAGGATACACCGTGTGAAGATCGGTGCCGTTATCGCCGCAATAATCCACGCATAAGACACCGTATCCGCGTCTGACAAAGCGCTTTACAAATACCTCATCAAACGGGTTTCCCGCCTCAAAAAACACCATGATTGCAGGAAAACGCCCTGCCTTTTCAGGAAAGACGTATTTTGCGTAAATATTAACCCGCCTGTCTCCTGCCCTTCTGCCAAGGAAGCGAATATCGCGCTGTATGATCCCGTCTTCGTTCCGTTCAGAGAGCGTCATAACTTCCAAGGGGAGCGTATCGTCAAAATCCTTCCAAAGCGTAACAGGGGTCAAAAATGTGTTTGCCAACTTTCACCTCACTCCATGCGAACCTGCGAACCGTGCCTCTCTGTTGCTTTTGTGACCAGGAGACGGCGGTCAATCCTGTGTTTGAGTTCCTCGACATGGGAAATAATCCCGATCGAAAAGTTTTCGCTTTTTAATCGTTCAAGACTATCCATTACAGTGTCTATAAGACGCTCGTCCAGTGTTCCGAATCCTTCATCAAGAAAGAAAAACTCAATGGGCCGCAGCGATCTTGCGCAGATCTCGGCACTCAAAGCTAGTGCAAGTGAGAGCGAGACCAAAAAAGTTTCTCCCCCGGAGAGTGTATATACGCCGCGCAGATTCCCGCCGTTGAAGTTATCGCCCACAAAGAATCCGCTATCATATCGCAGGAAATATCTGCCATCGGTAAGCGACAACAGACGATTGCTTGCATTGATCGCAACGGTCTGCAAATACTCCTCCGCTACGAATTCCATAAATTTATTGCCTTCGAGCAGCTTTCTCAGCCTCTCATACAGCATAAATTGTTTCTCGCGCGTAGCAAACTCCTTTTCCAGGGCGATTTTTTCTTTCAGTGCCGTTTCCGCCCGCGCAAGAGCCTCGCGTTTTACGGCAAGCGTACGCGTACAATCCTGAACTTTTTGTTCGCATTCGGACAGTTGCTCTTTGACAGCAGCATATCGCTCCGGTGTGGCGTCGGAAAGATCTTCTTCCGAAAGAGTGCGCAGACGTGCACGCACCGCGCTGTATTGTTGTTTATATTCTTCGATACGCTGCCGTGCCCTGGCAGGGTCTCCGTATTTTTCAAACAGCATCTTTGCTTCAGCTACGTTTGGAAAACCGCCATCGTCCAATATCTGCTTGAGGCGGTTTTGAGCATGTTCGGCGCTCGACTGAGCCGCATTCAACTGCTCATTGACAGAGACATAAAGAATCTCTGCTTCGGACACCGCACGCTGCGCTTCTTCGCGATCTCTTCTTTTGCGCTGACGTTCGACGCGTTTTTCGCGAAGTTCCTGCTCAAGAACAGAAACCGACGGGATGTTCTCCAAACCCTCTGAAAGAGTTACTATGCGGTCCGAAGTTTCCTTTCTGACACGCGTCAACTCGCTGAGGTTCTGCAGGTGCAAATCATAACGTCCTTTGCGCTTTTCCAGCATCATTGCCTGTTGCTGCAAGAGGTTACGCTCCTTTTGGCGCGCTTCATACGATGCACGTATCGTCTGTAAGTCAGATTTATCGCCTGCAGAAAGTATTTTATATTTTTTCACCAACGGTTCTGCCGCGGGAAGGATCACGGGATATTGTTCTGTCAGAGCCTCAAGTTCGGCGGCAAAAGTAGCATATTCCGCGCGCAAAAGATCTGCTTTCCCGAACTGCTCCACATATGCCAGGAAATCGTCGCTTCCAAGTGCCGCAATTGCCTTTTCGAGTGCATCGCGTTCCGTTTCGTACGAGAAATCAGAAAAAAGAGTCCGCTCTGTAGCAAGTTGCGTTTCGATCTGCTGTAGTTTTTTCATTGCGGTCGCACATTCTTCCGCACGGTATGCCTGCATTTTGGCGCGGGCAATCAGGTCGGTCAGGGCAACTTCTTCTTTCTCCGCCTTCTCCGGGTCCCATGTAGCGAATTCGGACAACTTGCTTTGCGCCGTCCTGCGTGCCGCTTCTGCCTGCTGAACTCTTTGCATGCAGGTACGAATTTCTGCCGAAGTCCGCTCAAAATCATCTGACGCCCGCAGGACGGACGCAGCTTTATCCATCCTGTCAAGTTCTTGATTTAAAGTTTGCATACGCGGAAGTGCGGACTGCAGGCGCTCCATTTCCATCAACAGTTTCTCTTGCTCGCGTCGCTTTTCTGTTCGCGTGGCAAAACTCTTTTCCTGTTCGCGCAAAGAAGATAAATCCCTGCCCAGTTTGGCCTCTTCCTCAGACAGCTGTTCCGCTTCTTTTCGCAGCATTTCTATCGATTGCGCCGAAATATCTCTGTACGGAACAAGCCTTGCCTGCGTAATAGCAAGATCTTCTCTTGCGGCGGTCATTTTACTCCCCGCGCTTTTAACCAAAGCTTCCCCGTATGCCTCCAGATCGAATAATCGGGAAATAAGTTTGAGACGCTCTCCTCTCGCAGCACGAACAAACTGAGCAAATTCTCCTTGCGGAAGCGCGATACATTTTTCGAAATCCCTTTGCTCCAATCCAATGATCCGCTCCAGAAGAGCATTTCCGCCCTTCACACCGTCGGCAACAATGAGCCAGGAATTTTCCTTTTGTTCATACACTTTCAGAGATTGTGCCGCATTTTTACGTTTTAATTCACGTTCGACGCGATAGGTACGGCGAGCGCCGTCAAATTCGATCTCAAATTCAAAATGAACATACGCTTTATCTGAGGCATAATGTATGACATCGGCAATACTTCCGGACCGTGAACGCGCGATATTTCCGTACAGCGCAAATCCAATACAATCAAGGATAGTGCTCTTTCCCGAGCCGGTATCCCCGAAAATACCGAAGATGCCAAATTCCGTCAGTTTCAAAAAATCAATTTTTGCAGGTTCCGAAAATGAATTGATCCCGCAAAACTCCAAGGAAACGGGTTTCATGTTTCCTCCAATAATGTCATAAAAGTTTCCGTCAAATCTTCCGTCGGCAAGTCCCCGTACACAGAGCGGTAATATTCAGCGAACAAATCTTTCGGAGACATTGAACTGCGCTTGACGACAGGAATGCTTTCGGAGCCTTCTGTATGTACGATCAACGATACCAGTCCCTCATTTGCTGCACGGAGCGCCTGCGTTTCCTGCGTTGTGAGCGGAGCGGTCATATGCAGGGTGAGTTCAATATAGTGTTCCGGATATCGGCCCAGGAGAGCAAGGGCCTGCTCCATATTTGCCGCCTCCAGACGGACAAGCTTCTTTCCCGAAGTCAACGCGATTTCTTGGATAACGCGAATCTCCCCATTTGAGGCAGAGAGAAGAATTACTTGCTTGTTTTCGCTCTCGTCAAAAGAATACTGCAGAAGTGACCCGCTATAACGGATATTTTGCCCCATTCTTTGAGGTTTGTGCAGATGTCCGAGCGCAACATAACCGTATGGAGGAAAGACGGAAAGGGGCACAGCGCGTGCGCCTCCCAAGTCAATATCACGCTCGCTCTCACTCGCCTTACCGCCTGCAGCAAAAAGATGCGCAAGAAGAATGTGCGGCATGTCTCCCTCGTAACCGGCTTCTCCGCGGTCGATCCAGCGGGCGATTTTTTGTGTATATGTTTCATCCGACTTTTCTTCTCTCAGTCTCGCCTCGTTCGGATAAGGCAGGGCGTTGAGATAGACACTCTCTCCGAACGCGTTTTCTATTACGATATATCCTTCGCCCGAACGGACCGCGCGAACAGGTCGATCGCCGCCGGTAGGCATTACCTCTTTTCCGGTACCGAAAAGATAGATCCCCTCCTCTGCCGCCAGAGGAGCGGAAGCGGCCAGACGCAAGCCGTCGTCATGGTTCCCGCTGATGATGACGACGGCGCGCTCCTTGCCCGCCAGTCTCTTGACCGCGCGAAAGAAAACTTCTTCCGCTTCAGCCGAAGGCATGAACGTATCGAAGACATCACCGGCCACTATAATCAGTTCCACATGCTCGCGTTCGCATATGACGGCAAGTTCGTCAAACGCCTGAATTTGCTCAGTCAAACGTTCCCGCTCCATGAGGCGTTTGCCGATATGCCAGTCTGAGGTATGGAGAATATTCATAAAATAAACAAAGTTCCGAAATGTTGTCACGCAGCGGAAAAGTCTTTGCGTTTAGCCGCCGAATATGCTATACTATTATACACTACGCAACGCAAAAAAGCAAGCGTTCGCCCCATTTTCTCCGGGAAAATGCATATACACAGAGGAGCATCGTATGTCTTTTGCCGTCTTTTCCAAAGATTTTGCATCTAATATGTTCACAAGTGTGGAAAATCAGTTCATAACAAAGTATCTGCCGCAGGCTGACGGCGACGCAGTCCGCGTTTATCTTTACGGTCTGTATTTATGTCAGATCTCGGCAGACTTTGACGCGCCGACATGTGCGAAGCTTCTGCACGTTTCCGAACAAAACCTTCTAGATATCTTTCGTTTCTGGGAGGAATGCGACCTTGTTCGTATTTTATCACACGATCCGCTCTATGTCGAATATCTTCCCGTCCATGCAGCGGCAGGCAGACCCAAGTCTGTGCGACCCGAAAAATATGCTGCATTCAATCGTTCTCTCTATCAGCTTCTTCAACGTGCGCAAAAAGACTTCAAACCATATGAAATGCAACGTATTTTAGAATTTTTGGAAAATAATCCAATGGAACAGGAAGCATTTTTGTTGGTTGCAGAATACTGCGCCAAAAAAGATGGAACGAAACTTTCCGCATCGCACGTTCTAAATAAAGCAGCAAAGCTTGTCCGCGAACACAAATACACATACGAGCAAGTAGAGGCCGATCTGGCAGATTTCAATACCCGGGAAAAAGAACTTTCCAAACTGTTTGCCATTCTCAATATTTATCGTCAGCCTCAGGATGCCGACTATGCATATCTTGAGAAATGGACGAAAAGCGGCATGCAGCAAGAAGCGATCATCATGTGTGCTCAGACGCTCGGAAAAGGTCCTCTTTCATCCTTGGATAACCTTATCGAAGAATTGATATCCAAAGGTTGCCTGACCGAAACAGATACCGGAAAGTATCTTGAACGCAGAAAGATACTTACAGATATTGTTTTCAAAACAGCACGCAAATTAGGCGTGAGGGTTGCCGACCCGCGCACCTATCGTGAAGAATACGCGGAAAAATGGTTGGAACGCGGATATGATGAAAAAAGTCTTTTACTACTCGCATCATACGCGATGAAACTTTCTTACGGTTTCCCCGAATTTGACAGTCTGCTGGATACATTGTATGCCGAAGGGATTGTGGATGAGGCAGGCGTAAAATCATATTGCGCGTCACGTGACAAACAACTAAAACTTTTGCAACGCATTCAGACAATTTGCGGCGTGGTTCGTAAAACGCAGACCACGCTCGACATGATCGAAACGTGGAGAACATGGTGCTTTTCGGACGAAATGATCCTTGAAGCCGCAAAACGAAGCGCAAGCGCATCTTCACCGCTACCATATATGAATAAACTGCTTTCCGAATGGAAGCGTGAAGGCGTTCATTCAATAGAAGCGATCCCTGAACGAATCGCAGCGCAGAGCACATTGCCGCAGTCCAAAGAGTATAAATCAGAGGCCGCAATTTCCGCAGATGCACGCACGGAACGAGATCGTTATTACGCCGCACTTCGAAGACGCGCCATCGCAAAAGCTGAACAGACGATTGCGGCAGCAGAACAAGATCGTCAGTTTGCCGAAGCAGAGCGCGCAATAAAAAAAGGTGAAATCGAACTTGCAAAAGCAGAACTTTTCGCTCCAGAGTCCCTGCCCGCCCTTCGCGCCGGATTACAGGAAGCGCGCCGCGCACGAATGCAGGCAATGACGCGTCTCGGATTTACAGAAAAAGACTTGACCCCACAGTTTTCGTGCCCTAAATGCTCCGATACGGGTTTTCTACCGGACGGAAAAATGTGCGACTGTTATAAGGGAAGCTGATTGAACGATAAACTTACCGACCTGTCGAAAGACAGGTCGGCTTTTATCGCACCTTATGTAATATTTAATTATTACTATGTCACGCATAGTAATAATTATTCATAATCACCGTAATCCCTTCGATCAAGCGCTCCTCCCCCGTCTCGCGATGATGCTGTGCCCCATTTATTTTTCGGCTCCGCTTTGGGTGCAGATTTGATATCGACCAAAATGACATCAATTCCTATCTTTTTGATACATTTCAGATCGATGAATAGCTCGGCGCGCCCCCAGCGAAATCCTTTGCCACCGGGAACGACAATCCCTTGGACTCTACCCTCGGGATAGGTAAAGACGACATCACTCACTCTCCCAAGCCGTTTTCCGTCCGTTAAATTGACCGTCTCCTTGCGGTGAAGTTCGCAAAAACTCGTTTCCATATGATCATTGTATGCGCTAGCGCTGCAAAATGTGACGATTCCAAACAATTCAGCGCGATTCCAAGGATCTTGGACAAAATTACCGCTCTTCTTCCTTGCACAATCTATCCCGCCATGTTAGAATATCGGCGACTTCAACGGGAGGCATCCACCATGAAATCATCCATCGGCGACTTTTTAGCCATTCTCCGCAAATCCAAGGGACTCACCCAGCAGGAAGTCGCAGACCGCCTTGGCGTTTCCAACAAGACGGTTTCCAGCTGGGAGACGGGCGCCTCCTGCCCCGACGTCTCCATGCTGCCCGCGATCGCAGAACTGTTTGATGTGACGTGCGACGAACTGCTGCGCGGCGAGCGAATCTCATCTTCGGAACCGCAGCCCCGCACGGAGGAAAAGCGGGAAAAGGCGCTCAATCGCATGCTCGCGATGTACCGCAATAACGCGGCTGCGACAAGCTGGATCTGCGGCGCGCTGTACGCCGTGGCGGTCATCGCGACGCTGCTCATCGGCTGCGCCGCATTTGAGAGTCTCATCGGCTTCTTTGTCGGCCTCATCTTTATTGTCGGCGGCATCTTTTTATGCATCCTTCAGAACCGATATTTGCGCTTTCAGCTGACGCAGAATGACTTTGAGAGCGGCGCCATCAACGGACTGCTGCACGCGCTCTCTAAAAAACAGACCGTGACCCTGATCCTGGCTGCAGCAGCCTTTGGATTCATCTTTCCGCACGTCTTTCCGCCCGTTCACACGGGACTCGTCCTTTGGGCGGCGCTCGGCTACGGTGCCCTCGGCGCTGTCGTCGCCACACAGATCGCGCTTATTGTCACAAAAATCGTCCGCGTTGCACAAAAGTCGTACCATGCAACGCCCAAAAAGTTCTTCTGGGCGCTGAAAAACGGCGTCATCCCCTATACCTGCCTCACCATCGCCTGTGCGGTCGTCATTCTCGGTGTAGGCGCATACTTTGCCTCCATTCCGCAGCCCGTGGTCTCGTCACAGTTTTGGAACTGGGCTTCCTATGATGATATGCTCGCTGTCTTTGAGGAGAGCACTCTCTTTTCCGAATATGAATACATGTTACACGAGACGGACGCCGTCGCAACGACGCTCGACGAGGCAGAGCTCGGTCAACCAATCATAGAGGAGACGCGCATTGCCGAAACAAGCAACGGGCGGGCAAGTTACTTTTTTGCCGACCTCCCGGAAGAGTTCCGCAACAGCTATCATACCGTCGACGCGGACGGCGGCACATATGTGGAGGTCGACGTTCTCACATTTACCCTTGCAAGCGGCGACGTCGTCAGCACGCCCCTCCTCAACCCCGACTTTCAGGGCGGATTGCTATCCCTGAACTGCGATGAAAGCCATTCTATCGTCGACGAAACTGAAGGCGCGCAGACCACCTATGCGATCGAGATGCAATTTTATCCCCCGCTCTATGAGACGGTCTTTTTGGACAGTTATA
>JAGHIT010000007.1 GCA_017887095.1 Clostridia bacterium
ATATTGATTGTCGGGATTCTACTGACGACAGCCGTTGCAATTGCACTTTGGCTACTTGACATAAAGCGGACAAAAACTTTAAGTAATCAGACGACAAATACTAAATAGTTTTCATTATAACTTCTAATAGAAGTATAGCCCACTATACTTCGCAAGCGAAGACGTGGGCTCTGCGAGGCTTTTATTCCACGTTAGCGCCCCGCTTCATCAGAGGGAAATTTCCCCTGATGAGGCGGGGCATTCATTCATCAAAACCTGCATTTCGTATTTCCATTGCAGAATGCCCGTTAAGACGACCACTTCCACAAGAAATTGCGGAGCGGGATATCCGTTTTCCGCCGCCCGGGCGAGCAGTTCGCGGCGCACCTCCGCGCGCGTTATTTCGGTGCATTCCGCGCACAGATATTTTCCGGCGGGCAGGATGCGAAGATCGTTGTCCGGCGCATAGCGGGTACAGACGGCAAACATCCGCCTGCGCCCTTCCGCCTCATAGACGCCCGCAAGATCCTCAAACGCGAACTGTCCTTTGCGCGCTTCGCCGACCTGCGCAAAAAAGTGGCGGTGATAGTTCCACAAGTTTTCAACGGTCGGCTCGCTGAGGGCATCGGAGAGCAGAATGACCCGCTGCGGCAGGTCGCGGATGCGCGGGGCATCGGACGGCGCTTCCGTGCGCTTGCCCTCGTAAAACTTCTTTGCGCGGCCGATGCGGACCTTCACGCTCTGCAATTCGGCGATCTTTTCCTCTGCCTTCTGCTCGGTTTTTTCCAGGAAATCCACGATCTCGTCGACATCGTTGAGCTGCAGGACGCGCCTGATATCCTCCAGCGGCAAGTCCATGCAGCGCAGGGCGCGCACGGTGTTCAGCCGCACGATCTCCTCCTCGGTATAGTAGCGATACTTCGTCCATTCGTCCGTCTTGTGCGGGCTGACCAGCCCGATGCGGTCGTAGTGGCGCAGCGTCTCCGCCGTCATGCCGACCAGTTTTGCCGCCTCGCCGATCGTAAAAAATTTTTTCATAAAATACCTTTTTACCGCTTGACTTTTGTGTTGCACAAAGGTTTATCCTGAGTATACCAAAACAAACAAAGCAAGTCAAGCAAACAAATTCAGGAGGTTTTCTATGAAAAAAATTTTAGCGGCACTGACCGCATGTACCGTCTTTGCCGCTCTGCTGGCAGCTGTCGGCTGCTCGGGCGAGGAAACATTTGAAGCGAAGCGCTATTCCTCGGGCGAGGACAGCGTGAAGTCGGTCTCGATCGACGTCACGGACAGGGAAGTTGAGATCATAACTTCCACCGACGGGCAAGTCCATATCGATTACAGCGAGAGCGAACAGGAGTTTTACAGCCTTCTGCTCTCCGAAGACGGCGATCTGACGATGACGCTGGAGACGGACAAGGACTGGACGGACTTCATCGGGACCAAACCCGCGGCGCAATACCGCAAGATCACCCTTGCGGTGCCAAGCGGACTTAGCGATCTTACGATCAAAACGACGAACGAAACAATCGGTATTACGTCTCTGACCGTACAGAATGCGGTGATGCTCGATTGCAACGGCGGCAATATAGCATTTGAACTGCTCGGTGTGGGAAAAAGTTTGGACGTCACGGCGAAGAACGGAAGTATCACGGGGAACGTCCTCGGCGGCTGGGATGATTTTTCCATTGCCTGCGAGATCAAAAAGGGCGAGAGCAATCTGCCCGAGCGCAAGGAGGGCGGAGAAAAAACGCTGACCGTCAACTGCAATAACGGCGACATCGACATCCAAATTATAACGGAGTAGGCAAAAACCGGAGCACTGCATACACTTTTAGCAGTGCTCCGATTTTATTATAAACGCCCTCAAACATGTTTGAGCCGCTTCAGCGGTATATGTAAATCTTATTTCTCCTCCCCGTCTTCTTTTCCGTGCCGCTTGAAGAGCGGCTTATCCTGCGAGGAGAGCCATGCGCCGATCGCCATGAGCCCCAGCGCAATGAAATAGGTATAATGGGGCATATCGCGGAAGATGATGAGGGAGAGCGCCGTCCCGAGAAAGGGCGCGACGGCATAGTACGCGCTCGTACGCGCCGCGCCGAGATAACGCTGCGCATAGACATAGAAAAAGATGCTCAGCCCGTACGCCACAAACCCGATGCCCAGCACAGCAAACACGCTCCACAAAACGGTGACGCGCTCCCCGATCGCGAGCCCGATGGCGAGCGAGCCAAGTCCCGAGAAGATCCCCTTCAGCAGGACGATCTGCTGCGGATCTTTGGAAGAGATCTTGCGGGTGCAGTTATTTTCAAAGCCCCAGCAGACGCAGGCAAGCAGGATGAAAAGCGAACCGTAGGAAAATTGCAGGCTTGCAATGTCTTCAAAGGAGAGCAGCGCACAGGACAGCGTGACAAACAGGATGCCCAGCCAAAGCCGCGCGCTGATCTTTTCCCGAAAGACTACAAGCGCGATGAGGGCGGTCGCGACGATCTCGAAGTTGTTCAACAAAGAAGCGTTTGCCGCCGTCGTGGAGGCAAGCCCGAACAGCAGGCAGACGGGCGCGGCGATGTCCAGGAGGATCATTGCAATGACATAGGGCAGCTCCCGCCCGGTGAGTCTGGATTCCGTCCTCTCCCGCTTTGCCGCCCTGCGCACCAGTGCGATCGCACCCATGCCGACACCCGCGCCGAGGTACAAAAAGCCCGCCATGAGCGTGGACGGCATGTAGTCCAGCAGGAGCTTGGAAAGGGGCGCGTTGACGGAGTAGAGCGCCGCCGCCAAAATGGCGAGCAGAATGCCCGTGCGAATGGACTTGGTCACAAAAACTGATCGATCGCCCTGTTCAGCGCTTCCAGCGCCTGCGCGTCGCCCTCTTTGACCGCTGTCACGATGCAGTGCTGCATGTGATCCTTGAGAATGACTTTTGCGGTGCCAACGATCTCTGCCCGCACCGCAGAGAGCTGGATCAGGACCTCGGTGCAGTCCCTGCCCTCTTCGACCATCGCCTTGACCGCGTTCAGATGCCCCGCCGCCCGCGCGATCCTGTTCAGAACCGCCTTCGTGTGTGTATGACCCTCCATTTTTTGTCCTCCATATCCTCCCACGGGGGATATGGTCATGATACCATATTCGTTCAAACTTGTCAAGCCTGCACTCTGACGCGATTTTAAGCGAAGCGGATCGTTGCGGCGGGAAATTCATTGGCCGAAAAAATTTTTTCCGTTTCCGTTTTTTTCTCCGTCCCAAAAAATACGAAAATTTCACCTCTGTACAGACGTCATTCTTGGAAAAAGCGCACAATTTACACGCAAAATCAGACTTTTTTCGCAATGCCGCCCTTCCGAGAATTTTCTTGCACGGGCTTTCTTTCTATTGACTTATTCGCGTTTTTAGAGTACAATTATTTTGGTTGAATTTCGTCATGTTCCTATGACATTTGCATGCGAGAGGTACTGAATGCAAAAGATAGATCTCAAACTACTGATCACGGCTCTGAAGTCCATTGGCTTCACCGCGATCGCGACCCTCTTACTGGCGATCCTGCACTGGACGGGCGTCTACCCTGTCGATGCGGCGAGCTGGCGCTTCCTTTTGATGCTGGTCGGCTTTTTCGTCGTGCATTGGATCGTGCGGCTCGCACTCGTGACCTATCAGTCGGACAAGGCGGAGGCGACACGCAAGAATAAAGCTGCCATGTGGGGCGTTGCGATCGCTGCGACGTTCCTGCTGTTCATGCTCATCTTTGTACTGATGTACATTATTTCACCCGATAATTTCTTTGATGTTGACGCTCTCAACTTTTTCGTGGGACTCGCCATTATTGCCGGCATCATCGTATTGGGTCATGTTATCGACTATATTGTAAGGATCACGATCCGCACGATAAAGTACGGCGACCAGATCCCGGATTACAAAGACGGGCAAAAGAATATGCCTTATCCCGGATTCAGCGATCCCGCTCTTGCCGCCACACATGCGGAACCGGAAGAAGAGCCTGTCATTTTCCCCGATCTGTTGGAAATCGACGAAGAATATAAAGAGCGCCCTTACACGACGCCTGAAAATATCGACACTCTTACGCTGCCCAGGCTGGTAGAAGGATTTAACCGCTATCTTGAAGCCAACGACATGTTCTACCCGATGGAGGCGATCCGCTCCTTCCTTGCCGGTCTTGCCTGCTCGCACTTTATCATTCTGGAAGGACTTTCGGGAACGGGTAAGACGTCGCTGCCAAAGTACTTTGCGGAATATACCCGCAGCAATGTATGTTTTACCTCGGTACAGGCGTCGTGGAAGGACAGAAGCGATATCCTCGGCTACTACAACGACTTTGCAAAAAAATTCACCGAGACCCCTTTCCTGCGTGCGCTCTACCGGGCAAACTACGAGACGGAGACCATTACAATGATGGTCCTCGACGAAATGAACCTCTCCCGCGTGGAATACTATTTCGCAGACTTCCTGTCCATCCTCGAACTGGATGCACGGCAATGGAACATCTCTTTGATGGCGGCGTCCACCAAGGGGATCCTTCCGGAAAAACTAAACGACTGCACCATCCATATTCCGCACAATACATGGTTCATCGGTACGGCAAATAAGGACGACTCCACTTTTACCATCACAGACAAAGTGTATGACCGCGCCGTTGTCATTGATTTTTCCGAACGGAAGGAAGTCGTGCACGTCCAGAAAAAAGAGCCGAGAATCAGACTGAATAAGGATCAGCTCGTCTCCATGTTTGAGACGGTCCTAGCCGAACACCCCATGAATCCTGCGGATTATAACAAATTTTCCGCTCTTTCAAGCTTTATGTACGATACCTTTGACGTTAACTTCGGCAACCGTATCATGAATCAGATCCAGGTTTTCGTGCCTATCTACGTAGCGTGCGGCGGAACGGCGTACAAAGCGCTTGACCTGATGTTCGCGCGCAAGGTGCTGCGCAAACTGGAAGGAAGGTTTGAAGAGAATCTCAAGCAGAATCTCGGAAAACTGGAGGAGTATGTAAGCAAGCAGTTTGGCAAAGATGAGTTCTCCGCCACGATCGCGCAGATCGCGAAACTGAAAAGAAAATTGTCATGAACCTTTCCCTGGAGCGATTTTACCGGCAGTTCAACGAGAATACAGACCGCGTTTCCGCGGTACTCGACGGCATGCGCGAAGGGTCGTTCCGCCTGTTTATCCCCACACCGCTATCGGAGGATCAGCCCGGAACGATCGCGCAGATCAAAGCCGCGCTGCCCCATATTTCCAATGTTGTCCGCAAACCATATGTGACGCTGCGAACAGAGACCACGAAAGTACGCGCCGAACGCGCCGGAGCGCTTTCCCCCGAAGGTATCCGCAACACGATCCGCGACGGAAAAATATGGAAACAGCATGAAGGCGAGATCCGTCCGGAATATATCTATGCCATCGAACATGAGGATGATTTCAACTCCTACGAAAACCGCATGGTCAAAGCGCTGATCGACCGTCTGATCCGATTCCTGCGCGTGCCGCTGCGGATCACAAAGGAAAGCATCCCGTCTCTGTACGAATCTTATTTCCAGGTATCCCACCTCAATAAGCTGGACTTTATTAAATTTATGCGGACGGACACATTCCGTCAGGCAAAGGCTCGCTCCTACGAGGACTATACCGATCTGGTGCGGCTGAAAACGCGTATCGGCGCCTATCGGCAAAGCCCGTTTTATAAGACAATGGAGCGCTATCCCGTTTTCACCGGCTCGTTGGAAATGACCAATTTGCTGACACACAACGAGGATTATCACCGTTGCGCCCGGCTATGGACTTTCCTGGAATCGCAGGGCAGCGCCGTCACCACGCTTACCGAGACGCAGGGGCGAAATGCCTACGCTCTGTTTATTTTCTTCGGCTTCATTCAGGCTTATATTGATCTCGGATTTACGCTGAAAGAAGATCCATACATCCTGTCCTCAGATCAGGGACTGCGCATTCCCGCAACAACGCTGGAAAACGACGATTTCCTCGTCGATGTCTGGATCCCGCAGGATAAATATATTCAGCTAACCGTCCAGGCAAAGGCGATCCGGCACAAGGAAAAGTTTAAGATACGCCTGGTTGAGGAGACGGAGATCACGCCCGAAGCAGGCGTGGACTACTATATCAGCCTATACCCTACGCCATACAGCGATATTGCCGCTTGCATCGTCCCCAATAACCTCAACTCCATCCAGGATCTGACGTCTATCGCCAAAAGTACCGTCCTCACCTTTGCGAGCGAGCACCGGGTATACGGGAATTGCTGTCTTGTATGCGGAAATACAGAGATCAGCGATGTCCGCGGCAACGTCACCTGCGAAACATGCGGCGCGCATTACAACTTTCTTTCGGGCGATATACTCTGGTTGCACCACTTCCGCATTTTACGTTAAAAAAGTCCGCAGTACGGACTTTTTGTCTGTATAACGGAATAATGGATTTCTAAATTATACGATACAATGACGCCGCCCGCGCAGAATGCGCGGGCGGCGGTTCGTATATCAGGACTTCTCCCACCGTCGAAAATACTTTACATACGCGCGGCGGCAATAGCGACAGATATCTCCGTCCGAAGCCGGCGGGGCGGCTAGATCGTATGCGCCGTTGACACGCCAGCCGTCCAGAATACCGATGCGCACGGCGTCCTTCGGGCAGGCAAAGGCGCATGCCATGCAGCCGAAACAGTTCTTCCCGAAGCGGGGCGAACCATTCTCCATGCGTATATTCCCCGCCGGACAAAGCGCGGCGCAAGCACCGCAGCCGATACAATCTTCCGCCGCGTGAAAACGCCTGCCGATCCACGGCATGGCGGGATGTTCGATACGCAGCACAAAAGATACAAACCGCTTGATGGGTCCAACGCGGGGCAAACCGCCCGTGCCCGCTTCGATCGCCTTGGCGTCCTCCGCGATACGGGACAGGACGATCTTCCACATGCGCGCAGCCATGCCGTCCGTATGTCGGAAGATGATGTTATAAGGCATAACGTAATATAAATCGCCCGCAAGGATATATCCTCTTTTGCGCAGCATGCGGCGCGGCGTGACGATTGCCGCATCGTTCAGAGCGAGCGGTTCGCCCGACGTACGCACAAAATAAACTTTTTGCCCGTCTGTCTTCGGAAAGCGCCGCAGCGCTTCCAACGCAGGTGCGGGCGCATTGAAGGCATGTACGGGAAAGCCGAACACGATACGATCGTACAATGTAAGGTCGGGAAGCGGTGCGTTGCCGCGCAATCCGATGCAGTCGGCAGCGTGTCCCCGCGCCCGCCATGCTCCGGCAAGCGCTTCGCACACGCGGCGCGTATTGCCCGTCCCCGATACATACAAAAAGACCGCTCTCATATCCTTCTCCCCCGTACTCCCATCTATTATATCGTCTGTAGTTCCTATTGTCAATCAGGCTTCGGCGCGTGCCTGTCGGCGCTGCATACGCATCCAGTTGACAAAGCCGTACAGGTCGTTGACCAGGAACACACAGAAGCAGATAACGACGGAGAGGCAGGACGGGTCGGCTGCGGCAGCCATCGACCAGAGCACGATGAGCACGATATCGTTGGCGGCATAGGCGAGCGCATAGAAGGGACTGCGCCGCGCGGTGAGGTAGACGGCGACGAAGCTCGTCGTCACCGATATGGTACTGGGAATGAGGTTGGCGGTGTGGAACGCCTCCAGAATAAAATAGAACGCAACCGTCACGGCGGCGGCGATCAATGCCATGATGATATATTCCCGCGCGCGCAGGCGGTTGACCTTGACCTCCGCGCGCTTGCCGGCAAACGGATTTTTCAGCCATACGATGAGCGCATATACCGCCATGGGCGCCGTCATGCCGACATAGGTGATCATTTCGCCGTAGTATGCGACCATCCAGGAGATAATGCCGTACAGGACGGCGAAAATAATGATGAGCACCTGCCCGACGGGATTGCCCTTGGCGCAGAAAATAAGGGACGTCACCCCGATCAGCGATGCGACGAGGGTGAGAAAATTGACCCTGTCCCAGATACAGAACGCTGTTACAATGAGCGCGACGGAGCAGATCCAGAGAGCCAGTTCCGCCTTGGTAAAATAGTGTTTTTTCATGATTTCTCCTCTTTGCGGACGCAGGTGTCCCGCGCATATGAAAAGCGTCCGCAACACATTGCCTTCAAAGACCTAACGGCAATGGCACGAACGCTTTCGCGATCTTTCTACCCGGTGGCAGTATTTTGTTACTTCTTTGCGCCCTTCCCGCCCGGCTTTTTCATCGTGAGCGAGATACGCTTTTTCTTTTCGTCCACTTCCTTGACCCAGACGGTGACGACGTCGCCGACCGAGAGCACCTCGGAGGGGTGACGGATGTACTTATCGCAGATCTGCGAGATATGCACGAGCCCGTCCTGATGCACGCCGATATCCACAAACGCGCCGAAGTCGATGACGTTCCTGACCGTTCCCTTCAGCTCCATGCCGGGCTTTAAGTCCTTGATCTCCAGGACGTCTGTCCTGAGAAGCGGGGGCGGCAGCTCGTCGCGGGGGTCGCGCCCCGGCTTTAAAAGTTCGGAGACAACGTCGCGCAATGTCGGGACTCCAACGCCGCAATCCGCGGCAGCCTTCTCCTCGCCGTATGCCTTGATGCGCGCCTTCAGCTCGGCGAGCCTGCCCGCACGCACGTCCTCTTCGGTGTAGCCGCAAATGCCGAGCAGTTTTTCGGCGGCGGCGTAGCTCTCGGGATGCACGGCGGTATTGTCAAGGATCTCCTTGCTCTCCGGCACGCGCAGGAAGCCCGCGCATTGCTCAAACGCCTTTGCGCCCAGCTTCGGAACCTTGAGCAGCTGCCTGCGCGAGGAGAACGAGCCGTTCTCTTCGCGGTACTTGACGACATTCGCCGCCACGCCCGCATTCAGTCCCGAGACTCTTGCCAAAAGAGGCGCAGATGCCGTGTTCAGATCGACGCCGACTGCGTTGACGCAGTCCTCAACGACGCCGTCCAGCGTCTCGGTGAGCCGCTTTTCGGGCATATCATGCTGATACTGCCCAACGCCGATGGACTTGGGATCGATCTTGACCAATTCGGCGAGCGGATCCTGCAAGCGCCTTGCAATCGAGACGGCGGAGCGCAGATTGACATCGAAATCGGGAAATTCAGCCGCCGCCAAAGGAGACGCAGAATAAACAGACGCACCCGCTTCGTTGACGATGGCATAGGAGACGCCCGCGTCCTTTCCCAGTCCGCCGATGAGTTCGACGGTCATCTGCTCGGTCTCGCGGCTCGCCGTACCGTTTCCGATGGCGATATGCCTGACGGCGTGCTTTCTGATGAGCGCGGTGAGCTTTTCGATACACTCATGCTTCTGACGCTCGCCGTGCGTCGGATAGACGACGGTAGTATCCAGCACCTTGCCCGTACCGTCCACAACGGCGACCTTGCAGCCCATACGGTATCCGGGATCCAGCCCCATCGTCACAAATCCCTTGACGGGCGGCTGCATTAAAAGAGGCTTCAGGTTGAGCGCGAACTGCCCGATGGCGCCTTCGCTCGCCGCATCGGTGAGCGTGGCGCGGATCTCGCGCTCCATCGAAGGCGCAATGAGCCGATCATACGCGTCGGCGGCGGCATTTTCGACAAAGGAAGTAGAGGCGCACTTTTTCTTGAGCACCCTGTGGTACACGCCGCCCAGCGCCGCGTCGCGGCTGATGACGATGCTGACCTTGAGCACTTCCTCCTTCTCGCCGCGATTGACGGCGAGCACCTGATGTCCCTGGATCTTATTGACGGGCGCGGTAAAGGCATAGTAGTTTCGATAAACGGTGTCCTCGGGATCTTTCTTCGCCGCAACGGACACGACGTCCGCCCACTCGTTGTAAAGCTCGCGAAGCGTCTTCCTGACGTCGGCGTCGTCCGAAATAGTCTCGGCGATAATATCGGACGCGCCCGCGAGCGCTTCCTCCACGCTGTTGACTCCCTTTTCGGGATCGACATAGTCCTTTGCCGCCTCCTCGGGCGCGGGGCAGTCCGGCGCCTGCGCATACAAAAGTTCCGCAAGCGGCGCAAGTCCTTTCTCGCGCGCGATCGTGGCGCGCGTACGGCGCTTCTGTTTATAGGGACGGTAGATGTCCTCGACCTCGGCAAGCGTCTTCGCTTCGTCGATGGCTTTATCGAGTTCCTCCGTCATCTTCCCCTGGTTGATAATGGAAGTCTTGACTTCCTGCCGCCGCGCCTCTAAGTTCCTGAGGTAGGCGAGGCGGTCTGCAAGATTACGGATGGTCTGATCGTCCATTGCGCCGTGCATCTCCTTGCGGTAGCGCGCGATGAATGGCACTGTGTTCCCCTCGTCCAACAAGGTAATAACGTTCTCCACATAATCCTTGCGCTGTCCGAGTTCTTCGGACAAGATCTCACTGATCGTCTGCATGAAGTTCTCCTTACGGAATATGCCGCACCGTCCGCAAGCAGACAGCGCGTTTTAACACACTATTTAAAATTATACCATGTTACAGCGGGAAAGACAACCAAAATTACCCGTTTTTCCGCCGTAATTTACCGAACAATTCACAATCAAGCGCACAAAAAAACGCGGCTTGTCACCGCGCTGTTCTGTTTGGAATTATATGGGCAGCGAGAGACTCTGACCGCCGTAAGTGATCAGAACGCCGACGTCCACGGTCGCCGCGATCTCACTCAGAGCAAGTCCGCTCGTATCCGTTTCGGGATCGACCGCCGCATCCGAAATAAGCATCGCGGCAATCTTTCCTTCGCGGAATTTAAGCGTAAGGGTAGCATTTACTGTCACGCCGAGCAACGCATCCGAAGGGAAAGAGACAGACTTGCAATATCCCTGCCGCTCATCGCTCCAGGTAAACTGATCATACTCATCCGCATATTCCAACAGATCGCCCGTATAAGCGCCGGTTTCAATAAGAGAGATCCCAAGTTCGGAGATCGTCATCATCGTCCAGTTTCCTGCGCCGTCCTTATAATAGTGCTTATAGCTGTTTTCTCCGAGCGCGTAATACGCTTCCTCCACCGTCTCACTGGAAGAATCGTTGCTTGTATCGTCGCTGGACATCGTGGAAGCATCGTAATCGTATACTTTATCGCCGGCGACCGTCAGGACTCCCGTCGTTCGCGTCGTGATCGTCAGCCGCGACGACGTAGCAGAAACATTGCCGCTGAGTACGGCGACAGTCTCGTTTTCTATGCTGTAATTTGCATTGTTGAATGTATACGACGTTCCCGATGCTCCCAAAGTGGGATCCGTAAACGCCGCCGCCCATGCTTCGCTCGACCCGATGCGCTCGGAGGCGATCTCCTTCACGCGGTCGATCACACCGGATTCCGGTTCGCCGCATGCGGCAAAACTTGCAATCATCGCCGCCGATATCACACATGCCGCGATCGCGGCAACTGCCTTTTTCATTATGCTTTCCTCCCGTGCAGGTCCCCGCACTGTATACGGGTATCATACTTGATTTATGTCCGCCTGTCAAGAAAAATTTTCCCCTTCCGCACAAAAAAAGCGCGGTTTTTCCGCGCTTTCACATTCTCCTCACTTATGCTTTGCCGACAACGGGAAGAGAAACTTTCTGTCCGTTATATGAAATGATCACACCGACCTCCACGGTTGACGACAAAGCTGCCCCTTCGGCTGCAGAGGAATCGGAAATCATGATAGCGGCTATCTTCCCGCCCTGAAATTTCAACGTGAGAGTAGCGGTCACAGTCGTATCCAATAAACCCGTAAGTGATACCGTACGACAATATCCCTGCTTTTCATCATTCCAAACAAAAGCGTCATAGTCATCGGCATATTCGGTCAATTCGTCTGTATGAGTGGACGTATACAGCAATGCAAGATCGATCGAGGAGACCGTCGTCATCGCCCAGACGCCGTCATCGTCACGATAGTAATGCTCATATCTCGAAGCATCGGCAGCGTAATAATCCTCTTGGGTCAAAGACTGAGCCACCTCCTCCGAATCTCCGATATACATATCCGTCTGCTGATACAGATATACCTTTTCTTCCCCGACGACCAGATCTCTTTCGACAACCACAGACGCATTGCTTGCCGAAGCGCGCATTTCGCTTTCAATTCTGTAATTTGCGTTGTTGAACGTATAAGAATTTCCTTCTGCTCCCTGTGTGGGATCTGCGAACGCTGCTTCCCACTCCTCGCGGGAACCCAAACGCTCCGACGACATCTCTTGCGCGCGCTCGAACGCACTTTTCTCAGGCGCACACGCAGCAAAACTCGCGATCATCGCAGCCGACATCATACATGCCGCAACCGCGGCAACTGCTTTTTTCATTGCGTTTTCCTCCCGTGCGGATCCCCCCGCACTGTATACGGGTATCATACTTGATTTATGTCCGCCTGTCAAGAAAATTTTCCTCGCTCCATAAAAAAAGCGCGGTTTTTCCGCGCTTTTTCACAATGTTGCGATCAGACGGCAGGAAGCGTGACGCTCTGCCCGCCTACCGTATAAACCAAGCCCATACCGGCGGATCCCGCCATCGTCATGCCGGATACGTTCGCGTCAAGCGAAGCCTCCTGTAACACAGCGGCCAGTTTTCCGTCCTTGATCTTGATGATGAGTTTACCGCCGACGTCACCGACGACGCTCCCGACACCCATATCACTCTCGTTGTTATAGACGTGCCCCTTGTCCTCGGCACTGTATGTAAAATCGCCGAAGCGCGACGCATAAACCGAAATTTCACCAAGCGCTTCCGTTATGGCATCCAATTGCTGAAGCACGCTGTCAGCGACTCCTTCCAAAGATCCAAGCGAGCCGCTCAGGGTGTTCCACGCGCCTTCGTTGACCCTGGCATACAGCGCTATCTGCCCGTTCTCATACGAGGTGTACACCTCGACCGAGCCGCTCTGATCGACGGCGGTCCCGCCCAGATCTTCCAGCATCGCCTCCGAGCCGTCCATCTTCATATCATAGGTCATAGTGATATGCGTCTTATGATCCGCCGTGATGACCGTTGCCGAGATATTCATATCGACGGACATACTGCCGCCTTCAATAATCACGGTGTCGCCCACCCGCTGTTCTTCGACCGTGACGTCCATGTCAACATCCATCTCGCAACTGACGGAAAAGTTTGCCGCCGCCGCTTCGCCCTCCGCAATGCCGACGATCTCCGCATCGCTCACTTCGGTCAGAGCCGTGATCCACTGCTCTTCGCTCACTTCTTCGCCATGAATATTCCTCGCCTGCGCGATCGCACCGTTCCCGCCGCAGCCCGCGAGCCCCATCGTCATGGCAACGGTAAGCGCAACGCCTGCCATTCCAACAAATACTTTTTTCATATCGTTCTCCTTTGCCGGATATTTGCCGGAAAAAAACAACTTCCGACGGACATATTTTACCATACTCCGCGAAAGTTGTCAATAGCTAAATATTATTTCACAAAGAGAACTGTTTTATATGAGAAGCAGCAAAATACTCACGAATTGAAGCGCCGTTCCCGCAAGATCAAACAAGTGCCAGACGGAATGAAACCAGCGCACCTTTCTGCCGAGCGCAAAAAAGACAATGCCCGCCGTGTAAGCGATGCCGCCGCCGAGCAGGAACAAGATCGCTGCAAGCGACATAGTCTCCAAAAGCAGCGGAAAAAGCACAAGTGCCATCCACCCTTCCACGAAGTAGAGCGCCATGGAGATTCCTTTGACGACTTTATTGTTCATGGCGATGGCATTCATCGTGATGCCCGCAAGCGCACACGCCCACTGAACGGCGAATACGATCCAGCCCGCCGTTGTTCCGCCGAGCGCAATGAGACAGAAAGGCGAATATGTTCCCGCAATGAGCAGATAAATCGTACAATGATCGAATATGCGAAAGACCCCCTTCGCTCTGCCGTCGGGCAGGAAGTGATAGAGAGCGCTCATCGTATACAGTACGACGACACCGAATCCAAACAACGATACGCCCGCCAACGCCATTGCATCGGGGACCGCCAGAACGGCGAGCACGATCCAGAACGCAAGCCCCATCGCGCCGCCCACAATGTGCGAAACAGCGTTAAAAATCTCCTCGCCCTTCGTATAAAAGGACAAAAAACCTTTCTTCTGAGGTTGCTTTAAAATTTCATTGGTCTGCACATCGGCAGCCTTGCCCGTTACGATCGCCTGCATTTCTTTGCCTCCAAAATCGGTATTGATGCGATGTTGACACGGTCAGTATATGACAAACGACATGTTTTCGCAACTGTTTGCCCTCCCGTTTCGCCCTATTCCCCCCGCACGCTCGTCTACAAAAATTTTTACCTCTTCTACGCCGATTCATGCCTGTTCTACATAAAATTCCGGCAATTCTACGCAAAAAAAAGCAGCTCTACCGTGAGTAGAGCCGCCTGATCAATTGAAAATCGTGACAAGCACGATGGCAACGACGACGATGACCGCGCCGACCGTATAGGTCACGGCACGGATGCGCTTTTTTCTCTTCTCGTCCATCGGCTTATAGCCGACAGGCGTCAGCGCGGCGCCGCACTTGGGGCACTTTGTCATGTGATCGAGCGCCTCCGCCCCGCAGGCGGGACAGGTGACGACATGACTTCTCAATCGCTCATACTGTCTTTTAGCACGCGCCGCATCCCGCTCCTTTTTGCGCGCCTCACGCTCCGCGCGTTTTTCTTCCGAAGCCGCCATGTCACATGCTCTCGTGAATGGTGCGCGCGATGACGTCGTCCTGCTGCTCCTTGGTCAGCTTGTTAAAGTTGACCGCGTATCCGCTCACGCGGATGGTGAGCTGCGGGTACTTTTCGGGATGCTTCTGCGCATCGAGCAGCGTCTCACGGTTAAATACATTGACGTTGAGATGATAGCCGCCGTCGCCGACATAGGCGTCCAGCATATTGACCAAATTTTCCGTTCTCTGATTTGCCATGATATATTCCTCCTCTGCTTTGGTGATATTCGCTTATTCCGCTTCCTCGTCCTTGCCCAGCGACTGCGGGGTAATGGAGAAGGTGTTGGAGATGCCGTCCCGCGCGTAGTCGTACGGGAGCTTTGCGACCGACTCGAGAGACGCGAGCGCGCCGTGGGAGTCGCGGCCGTGCATGGGATTGGCGCCCGGGGCGAGCGGCGCGCCTGCGCGGCGGCCGTCGGGCGTATTGCCCGTCTTTTTGCCGTAGACGACGTTGGACGTAATGGTCAGGATGGACATGGTCGGAACAGAACCGCGGTAGGTCTCATGAGACTTGATAAAGTTCATGAACGTACGCACCAGCCAGACGGCGATCTCGTCCGCCCTGTCATCGTTATTGCCGTACTTGGGGTAGTCTCCCTCGATCCTGAAATCGGTGACGATGCCGTCCTCGTTGCGAATGGGATAGACCTTGGCGTACCTGATCGCAGAGAGGCTGTCCGCCGCGCAGGAAAGCCCCGCGATGCCCGTGGCGAAGAAGCGGCGCACGGTGGAGTCGTGCAGCGCCATTTCGAGCGCCTCGTAGCAGTACTTATCGTGCATATAGTGGATGACGTTGAGGGTGTTGACGTACAGCCCCGCCAGCCAGCGCATCATCTCCGTGTATTTTCCGACGACCTCGTCATAGTCGAGCGGGCCGTCGCCGAGAATGGGCGCATATGCGGGCGAGACCTGCATGGGTTTTCCTTCCTTATCGCGCGAGATCTCGTCCTTGCCGCCGTTGATCGCGTACAGCAGGCACTTGGCAAGGTTTGCCCTTGCGCCGAAGAACTGCATGTCCTTGCCCACGCGCATGCTCGAGACGCAGCACGCGATGCAGTAGTCGTCCCCCATCTCCGGGCGCATCAGATCGTCGCTCTCGTACTGGACGGCGGACGTCTTGATCGAGATCTCCGCACAGAAATTCTTGAAGCCCTTGGGAAGGCGCCTGGACCAAAGCACCGTAAGGTTGGGTTCGGGCGCGGGTCCGAGGTTCTCCAGCGTATGAAGAATGCGGAAGCTGTTCTTGGTGACGAGCGTTCTGCCGTCCGTACCCATGCCGCCGATGCTCTCCGTGACCCAGGTCGGATCGCCGCTGAACAGCTCGTTGTACTCCTTGGTGCGCATGAACTTGACGACGCGCAGCTTCATGACGAAGTGGTCGATGAGCTCCTGCGCCTCTTCCTCGGTGAGCGTTCCCTCATCTAAGTCGCGCTGGATATAGATATCGAGGAAGGTGGAGTTTCTGCCGATGGACATCGCCGCGCCGTTCTGATCTTTGATCGCGCCAAGATACCCGAAGTACAGCCATTGGACCGCCTCCTGCGCCGTCTCCGCGGGACGGGAGATGTCGAAGCCGTAGGCAGCCGCCATCTCCTTGAGGCGGCCGAGCGCCTTGATCTGCTCGGCGATCTCCTCGCGGTCACGGATCTTGTCGGGCGTCATGCTGCCGTCCAGCAGCGCCTTGTCCTCCCCCTTCTTTTTGATGAGGTAGTCCACGCCGTAGAGCGCGACGCGGCGGTAGTCGCCGACGATCCTTCCCCTGCCGTAGCTGTCGGGAAGCCCCGTGAGAATGTGCGCGTGACGGGCGCGGCGCATTTCGGGCGTGTAGACATCGAACACGGCGTCGTTGTGCGTCTTACGGTACTTCGAGAAGATCTCCTTGATCTTGGGATCGAGCTCATAGCCGTACATCTTGAGCGCCTCTTCCGCCATGCGAAGACCGCCGAAGGGCTGGAGCGAGCGTTTGAAGGGCTCGTCCGTCTGCATGCCGACGATCTTCTCGAGGTCTTTATTGAAGTACCCCGCCCCGTACGAATTGACGCGCGAGACAACGGAAGTATCCGCGGAATATACGCCGCCGCGCTTGCGCTCCTCCTCGGAGAGCTGCATGACCTGCGCCCAGAGCGTCTTGGTCGCCTCGGTCGCGGGCGCGAGGAAGTCACCCTCCCCTTCGTAGGGCGTGTAGTTGCGCTGAATGAAGTCGCGCACATCCACTTCGTCGTTGCTCCATCTGCCGCGTTCAAAGCCGCGCCATGCCTTTTCGTTTGCCATCTTTGCTTTCTCCATCGTATATATTTTGTGACAATATTTGCGTATTATGCTTCCAGCTTTGCGTCCAGCCACAAGGAGAGGATCTCCTCGGGCTGAAATCCCGTGCAGCGCGCCACCTCCGCGCCGTCCTTGAAGACGATGAGCGTGGGGACGCGGTCAACTGCAAGCGCCTGCACGCGCGCCGCATTCTCGGGCGTGACTTCCAGGTGTTCGACCTCGATGCCACGCTCGCCTGCCAGTTTTCTGACGACGGGCAGGAGGGTATAGCAGTTGGCGCACGACTCGCCGCTCACTTCCAGGAGAGTAAATTTGCTCATAGCGCCTCCTTGTTTTTCTGCCAGCCTGCGCGAAGCAGCGTCTTTGCGTTCTCAACGCGCGCTCTTTCGGGCGGCTGCGTCCCCTCCAGGGGATAGGGAATGCCCAGCGCATGATATTTATTGACGCCCAGCGTGTGATAGGGCAGCACTTCCACCTTCTGCACGTTGTCAAGCGTATCCAGAATGGCGCGCAGGTTTTTGAGCTGCGTATCGTCGTCCGTGATGCCGGGGACCAGGACATGCCGCACCCACACGGGCTTTTTGTGTTCGCTCAAAAAACGGGCGAACGCAAGCGGTCGATCCTGACTGCGCCCCGTGAGTTGACGGTGCCCCTCGGGATCGGAGTGCTTGATATCGAGCAAGAAGAGGTCTGTAACCTCCGGCAGGCGGTCATAGCGCGCGTCCGAAGGATCGAAACAGCCCCCCGAGGTATCCACGCAGGTATGAACGCCCTTTTGTTTGAGCATGTGCAAAAGTTCGATGAGAAAATCCAGCTGCAGCAGCGGTTCGCCGCCCGAGACGGTCACGCCGCCCTTTTCGCCGAAATAGCTTTTATACTTCAGCGCCTCTCTGACAACGTCCGCGGCTTCCGTCTGCGTCCCGCCCGAAAGGTTCCAGGTATCGGGATTGTGACAGTACTTGCAGCGCATGGGACAGCCCTGCAGGAACACGACAAAACGGATGCCGGGGCCGTCCACCGTGCCAAAGGATTCATAGGAATGGACCAATCCCAGCATCAGCTCACCTCCCAAAAAGAACAAAAATTTTAATATATGACCGAGCCAAGCCGCAAGCGACAATGAGATGCGCCGCTTATCCCCACCCATTCAAACACCGGAGAAGCAAGCAGATCGAGGAGCGCTCCTTGCCCGTTTTAGAACCGAGCAAGACGAGGCGCGCGAGGAAAACCCGAGGGAGTTTATTGCCATTCAAACGCCGGAGAAGCAAGCAGATCGAGGAGCGCTCCTTGCTCGTTTTAGAACCGAGCAAGACGAGGCGCGCGAGAAAAACCCGAGGGAGTTTACTATGCGTAAATGACCGAGGGTTGCCGCAGCGCAACAAAGTATTGCGACGGTTATAAGGCGAGCAACAAAAGAGGTGAAAAAAAGCAATTTCTACCCCCCACGGTAAAAATTGCCCAGACGAACGGCGTTCCACCCCGCGGTTCCATGCGGTGCTCCGCGCTTCGTCAGTTGCCGCAGGGGTCTTCAACTGCCCATATCATACCACACCACGCGCACTTTGTCAAGAGAACCGAGTTAAATTCTTCCAATTATTTTTTTCCAAATACCACAATATATAGTATTTTTCAACAAATACTGTTTCTATATTTTGTGATGATGCGTAATGCGCCGCCGAGTCGGCGACTCGGCGGCGCAGAAAAAAGCGCTTACAATGCGATCCGCACACGCGTACCGTCTGACGCCTCCACCCGCACAAGCTCGAGCCTGCCGTGTATGCGGCGCGCCGCCCGCAGGATCTTGCAGATCCGCCGTCTTTCCCGCCGTAAAAACGCAGCGACCTCGGGCGCGTGCGCCTTTGACGCCTTCCCGACCATCCACAGTGCGAGGCGAACAGGCAAAACGAGCGAAAATCGGACGTCGGAGCGGACAGAGATCTTCATTCCACCCATACCTCGACTTTATCGCCGTCTGCACTGTCCACTTCGACCAGCTTGCCCATTGCGCCCTGCCTGACGAGCGCAACGATCTGCGCAAAATCAATGCTCTTGAGCGCATCGCCTTTGCTGCCAAACAGCTTGGACGACATTGCTCCGTCAGAGAGCAGAAGCTCCGCGAGCGCAAGGGGGAGATTGACGTTCACTTTGTCCCCCTCCTTGCTCAAAACGCGAACGCGGAAGAGTATTTTACTCATGTCCACCTTTGCGGGGTCGACGGCAGCGACCGTCCGTTTGGGCACGCCGAGCAGTTCGTCCGTCGTGACATGGAAGAGTTCGGCAAGCTTTGGAACAAGAGAAATGTCGGGCGCGGTGAGATCGTTCTCCCACTTGCTCACCGCCTGTGCCGTGACCGAGCATGCCTCGGCAAGCTCCGCCTGCGTCATGTTTGCCGCCTTGCGATAGGATGCGATGCGTTCTCCGAGTGTCTGCATATGTTTGCCTCCTTACTTTCTGCTACGATTGTACGCCAAAAAAGACGATATTTCAAGCGACGGAATGTTGTTGTTACACAACCGTGCGTTGTTTTTTGCGCAACGTACGGTTGAAAAAGTCATGCGCCGCCGGGGCGGTGCCCCGGCGGCGCACAAAAAGTCACTTGCGGAATAAGTCGTCGTATAATTTGATATTCTCAAAACAGCTGGTGTACCTGCCGTCCTCGATGCCGTGGACGATCTCGACCGTCCGATCGTTGAAGGGCGTGGGAACGCCGTACTTCTTGCCGAAGGCGCACACGCTGCCGTTGATATAGTCGATTTCGCACTTCTTGCCCGCGCGCAGGTCCTGCAGCATGCTCGCGACCAGCCCCGCATGCTTCTTCATCGCGACGGGGATGAGCGCGAAGGAAACCGCCTTTTTGAGCGCGCCGCGGTAGTCAAAGAGCTTATCGATCTTATGTCCCTGCACTGGTTCGATGGTGATCTTTGCCGCCTTGGCGACGTCGATGCACTCCTTGATGACGCGCTGCACGACCTTGCGCGAAGGCTTTTGCACGGAGACCTCGCCGAACGTCCCGCCCGTGACGGTGGAAAGTCCCGAAAATGCGCTGTTGATGAGCAGCTTGGACCAGCGTGCGCCCATGAAGTTCTCCTCCACGACGACGGTGCCCATGCACTCCAGCAGCTGTTTGACGTCCTCCAAATGGTTGACCGGCTGTGCGATCGCGCCAAGCGAGAAGGTGAGCGCGGAGGGATCGGACGTCAGTTCGGAGACGCCCTCGCCGTGGAAAGTCGCGCCCCACGCAATGGCGCAGCCGAGCGTGCGCTGCGCGCCGACGATCTCCGCGATCGCGGGTTCGGGCAGCCCGTTCTGACAGGTGCAGATGACGCCGTCCTCCGCGAGGTAGCCCTCAAGCATCGTGACGACGCGCGCGTTGTCGCTCTGCTTGGTCATGAGCAAAATAATGTCGTACTTGCCCGTGATCTCCTCCGGCAGCAGGACGTGAACGGGCTGGACAAAGTCCACCGTGCCCGTAATGTGCGCGCCCTTTTCTCTGAGCGCCGCGACGTGCGCCTTGTTGCGGTTGACGAGGTCGATCTCGACGCCCGCCTTGGCGATATATGCGCCCAACACCGTCCCCAGCGCTCCCGCGCCGTAAATCATCGCCCTCATCTGAGTTCCGCCCCCAGATTCTTGTTAAGACCGTCCACGATCTTTTTGAAGTAGGTGTCCGCGAGTTCGGGCGTGATCGCCTTTTCCTCGGGCACGAAGGTGATATGGAACGCCATGCTCTTCTTGTCCGCGCCCAGGCGGATGCCGCGGTAGACATCGAACAGCTCCGCCTTCTTTGCCGCCTTGCAGGACTTTACGATGCACGCCTCCATCTGCGCGCAGGTCACGCCCTCATCGACGACGACGGCAAGGTCGCGCACGACGGCAGGGAACTTGGGCAATGCGTGATAGGTGATGTCCTTTGCGAACTTGCGCTCCAGCGCCGCGTAATCCAGCTCGGCGAGCACGACGCGCTTTTCAAGCGCCAACTCTCCGGCAATGGCGGGGTGCAGCTCGCCGATCCAGCCCACTTCCTTTTCGCCGCACTTCACGATCGCCGTGATGCCGGGGTGCAGGAAGGGCTTCTCCCCCTTCTCGTAGCTCAAACGGACGTCGAACGCATCTGCAAGCGCCTCTACGGCGCCCTTGACGTCGAAGAAGTCACCGCCGCCCCACCTGACAAGGACGAGATGTTTTCTCTCCTCAGGCAGTTCGGTGAGCGGCAGCTCCTTGGGCAGATAGACGTTGGCAAGCTCGAACAGCGCGCCTTCGTCGTTGCCGCGGCGCACGTTGCGCACGACGTTTGCGATCATACTGGGTGCGAGAATGGTGCGCATGACGGACAGATCCTCGCCGATGGGGTTGAGGATCCTGACTGCGCGGCGCTCGGGCGCGTCGGCGGGCAGGCGCAGCAGGTCGAAATCCTTGGGCGAATAGAAGGAGTAGTTGCATGCCTCCAGATAGCCCTGCCAACGGATGACGTTCTTTGCCTTTGCCTCCGTCTTCTGCGCGTGCGTCAGTCCGCCGCCCGTGACCGTCGCCGCCGAGAGGAAGGTGGGCACGGTATGTTCATAGCCGTAGGAGCGGATGATCTCCTCCGCGAGGTCGGGATAGCCGTCCACATCGTCGCGCCACAGGGGGACGGTGACGGTCATGCCCTCCTCCGTCGCCGTCACCTCAAAGCCGAGGCGGGTTAAAATGGCGCACATTTCCGCGTGCGGGACACAGATGCCGAGAAGATCGTCGATCTTTTTGTAGGTCGTCTTGACGATGCGGGGAACCATGCTCTCCGCGTTGACGTCCACCCGCCATGTGGTGGGCTTGCCGCAGCCCAGTTCCTGCACGAGGTGCAGCGCGCGGTCCATGGCGAACGCGCAGGTGTAGGCGTCGATGCCCTTTTCAAAGCGCGCGGAGGAATCGCTGCGCTGACCGAGCGCGCGCGACGTCTTTCTGACGCTGTCCCGCGCGAACTTTGCCGCCTCGAAGAACACGGCGGCGGTGTCCGGCTTGATCTCGCTGTTCAGCCCGCCCATGACGCCGGCTAAAGCGACGCCCTTCTTTTCATCGCAGATGAGCAGGTTTTCGGGCGTGAGGGTGAACTCCTTCTCGTCCAGCGTGACGATCTTCTCGCCCTCCTTGGCGCGGCGCACGACGATGCCGCCCTGCAGGTAGTTCCTGTCAAACGCGTGCATGGGCTGACCCAGCTCCAGCAGCACGAAGTTGGTGATATCGACGACGTCGGACACCGAGCGAAGCCCGCACAGCGCGAGGCGGCGGCGCATCCAGCGCGGCGACGTGCCGATCCTGACGTCCGCGACGTAATGTCCGATATAGCGGGGGCAGAGCGTCGGCTCCTTGACCGTGACAGAGATCTTCACGTCCGTCGGGTGCGCGATATAGTCGGTCGCGGGCGTCTTTAAGGGCTTTTTGAGGATGGCGGCGACTTCGCGCGCCATGCCGAACACGCTCTGGCAGTCAGGGCGGTTTGCCGTCACCGCGATGTCAAAGATATAGTCGTCGATGCCGACGACGGGACGGATATCGACGCCGATCGGCGTATCGTCGTCCAGAATGAGGATGCCGTTGACCTCCGCGCCCGCATAGAAGTCGTCGGAGATGCCCAGCTCTTCGCCCGAACAGAACATGCCCTCGGACGTGACGCCGCGCAGTTTGCCCGTCTTGATCTTCTGAACGCCGCCCTCGTGCAGGACGGTGGAGCCATCAAGCGCGACGGGGACGATCGCGCCCTCAAAGACGTTGGTCGCAGCGGTGCAGATCTGCTTTGCGCCGTGCGCGCCGCAGTCCACCCGGCAGACAGTGCGCCTGTCCGCGTCGGGATGCTTCTCCGTCTTAGTGATGCGCCCCGTGACGACGTTCGTGACGTCCTTGCCGAGGTAGGTGAGTTCCTCCACCTCGAACCCGCAGGAGAAGAGCTTATCCTGCAATTCCTGCGCGGTGATATCGATCTCTGCATAGTCTTTTAACCAGCTGAAAGGTACTTTCATTTTGATCTCCTGAATGATCTGTTTATACTGCTTCCCAATCGGAAAACAGTCGCGCGAAAGACAAGGAACGCGCGGATTTGCCGACGGGAGTTTACCAAGTCGTAAATGACCTCGTCGCAGCAAGGCTATATGGCGAACATTCAACATTGTTGAATGCTCTGCCTTTTAAGCCTGCCGCTCCTCTTTTGTAAAAATCTTTCCACAAAAGATTTTTACAAATTTATGTGGAATGCGCATATTGAAGCGCGACACAGTATTTCGTGATGAATGCTTTTCGATTTAGTCTTTGAACTGCTCCAAGAACCGCACGTCGTTCTCCGTCAGGAGTTTGATATTGTTGATGCCGTACTTGAGCATGGCGATGCGCTCGACGCCCATGCCGAACGCAAAGCCCGTATACTCGTCGGGATCGATGCCGCAGTTCTCCAGGACGCGCCGATTGACCATGCCTGCGCCGAGGACCTCGATCCAGCCCGTGCCCTTGCACAGCGAGCAGCCCTTGCCGCCGCAGACATGGCAGGAGACGTCCACCTCGACGGACGGCTCCGTGAACGGGAAGTAGGAGGGACGCAGGCGCGTCTTGCTCTCCTTGCCGAATACGTTGCGCGCGAACTCGTCCAGCATGCCCTGCAGATCGCACA
>JAGHIT010000060.1 GCA_017887095.1 Clostridia bacterium
AGCAGGTTCAATTGCGACAGATCGCCGATGTTAAAATAAAGTTTATCGATCGTTCTTGTTGCGGTCTGGACGGCATTGTCGATTTTCCCGACATAGGCGGTATTGAAGGACGTGCCGACGACAAATTTCACGCTGTCCTGCGGATGATCGGCGAGCACCTCTTCTGCCATATCGATGAAGCCGTCCGTCTGTTCGGCGGTCAGCGTCGTCTCAAAGAAATACTCCGCCCGCCCGGTGGTATAGGTGTTGCCGATCGCCCACTCCGGCGCCTCGTCTGCGGCAGTATAGACTTCCGTCCGCTCCACCGGTTCGGTGAGCGTGTATTTTGGCTGATATGCCGTTTCCGTACAGCCCGCGCTGATCGCGAGCGTCAGAGCCAGGATGCAGCAAATAAGGGAGCCTCTGCGCAATAAATCAATTTTTTTCATATTTCTATCATACAGGATGGGCGGCGGAATGTCAAGGGGGGGGGGTACTTTTTTGAATTTTTTTCGAAAATCATCAAAAAAACAGACCGCTGCGGTCTGTTTTCATGTTGTATGGTTGTGCGGCAGGGTCTATGCGATATGCTCGCCAGTCAACAGGTGCCTGTCAAACAGCTCTTTTTTCAGGGGCGCGCCCTGCAGCGCGTCGTAAAACAGCCCCATGTGCTCCACACTCTCCTCGACGGCGCGCTCAAACAGGTCGTCCGCCGACTTCACGGGCGGAAGGGCGGGATCGGCGTTCGCCGCTCGTTCAAAGACCTCGCCCGAGAGGACTTCGGGATCGGGCGTGTCGCCCGGGTAGAGGCAGGATAAAAGGTGCGCATGAAAGAACCTGTCAAAGCCCGCCCAGCCCTTCTGCGCGGAATAGCACTTGCCGTGGAAGAACTTAAGGTACGCCGCAAAATTTTTCAGACCGCCGTGTAGAATGCTCTTTGTCATGGGCGTGCGCCCGAGCGCCGCGGTCGCGTGCTGCCAGACGGCGAGCAGCGTTTCCTCGTCGCACTTTTTCAGGTCGGGGAAGGGATAGTCCTCCGCCTCGCGCCCCTCGATCTTGCGCGCAAAGTAGACGTCCCAGTCGTTTTCCAGCCGCTGATGCACCCGCTTCGCCTTGCCGTTCTGCTCCAAGTAGCGGTAGACAAAGGGGTGGAACGCGACGTCCGCACAGTAGTGCGTGACGTACCCAAGGCAGTACGCCGCCGCCCGCTCGCGCGCCGCGCCCGAAAGGGTATTGATCGCCGCAACAAAGGCAGAGAACAGTTCATAGACCGCATTGCGGTGCAAAAACTTTCCGAGGTTTCCCTCCTGCTTGTTCGCCTTGGCGGCAAAGAAGAACATGTCCGCCCCCTGCGCGCCGAGGAAGTACATCTCGGGCGAGGCGGAGATCAGCGCGCCGATCTCCTCGGGCAGGCGCGCCTGCGCCGTGCGCGCGATGAGTGCATGTGTGATGGAAGATGGCATAACGTACCCCCAAAAATTGTACCAAAGAGCGCTGTTTGTTATGGCTGCGCGGGCGCGGGATAGTGCCGCGCGCCGAAGAGCGCAGTGCCGATGCGCACCATGTTGGAGCCGTGCGCCACGCACAGCCGCCAGTCCCCGCTCATGCCCATGGAGAGCCAGCGGATATTTGTGTCCTGCGCCTTTGCCCTGTCATAGAGGGCGCGCATTTCGTCCGCAAGCGAGGCAAGCAACGCCGTGTCGTCGGACTCGGGCAGCATCGCCATAAAGCCGCGCACGCGGATGCCGGGGACGGCGCGCAGTCTTTCATAGGCGGCAAACGCCGTCTCGGGCGAATAGCCGCTCTTGGAGAGCTCGCAGCCCACGTTGACCTCAATGAGGACATCCGTCGTGACGTTCGCGCGCACGGAGCGCTTGGAGAGCTCCTCGGCAAGCTCGTCCCGATCGAGCGAGTGAATGAGGTAGGTCTTGCCGATGAGGTATTTGACCTTGTTGGTCTGCAAATGCCCGATGAAGTGGCGGTTCCCCCCGTGGACGAGGTCATATTTGTCGCGGAATTCCTGGACTTTGTTCTCGCCGATATCGGTCACGCCCGCGGCGATCGCCTCGTTGATCTCCTCGGCGGTGCGCGTCTTGGTCGCCGCCACAAGGGCGACGGGCTCGCCGAAGCAGTTGCCCGCCGCGAGTTCCTTTAAGTATGCTGTTACGTTTTCTGAAATGCTCATATTGTCTCCGTTGAACGTCCATATTATACCCCTTTCCCGCCCGCCTGTCAATAAAATGCGGGAATGCGCGCACCTATCTTGACATTCCGCAAAGCCATGGATATAATGAAAGCGAAAAAGAGGAAGCTGATCCTTTTCTGCTGCGGGAGATCCGTATCATGGTAAAACACGCGATCCAAAAATTAGAGCGGCATGGGGCAGGGGAAACGGTTGAAGGGAAAACTACGCAAAAATCTGCGCAGGAGAAACAGGCGTGAAGGGGAAAGCGGTTGAAGAACAAGATGTTTGATTTTCTCTGCTTCAGGATAAATCCCATACCGTCATTGATGGGCGTAAAAGATAAAAAAAGCGCGCGGGCGGAGAGTTCTCCGCCCGCGCGCTCGCTATTTTGTCAGTTTCTTTATCGGATCAGCCTCAAAAATCATATGTTCTCGGCGATCAGGCGCGCCATCTCTTTGCAGCCGACCTGTTTCATGCCCGCAGACATGATGTCCGCCGTGCGGTAGCCCACAGAGAGCACTTTGCCGACGGCAGCTTCCACCGCGGCGCACGCTTCCGGCATCGCAAAGGAGTCGCGCAGCATCATGGCGGCGGCGAGGATGGTCGCAATGGGGTTCGCCACGTCCTGCCCCGCGATGTCGGGCGCGGAGCCGTGGATGGGCTCGTACAGCCCGCACGTCGTGTCGCCCAGCGAGGAGGAGGCGAGCATGCCGATCGAGCCTGTCACCTGCGCCGCCTCGTCCGAAAGAATGTCGCCGAACATGTTGGACGTCAGCAAAATATCGAACTGCGCGGGATTTTTGACGATCTGCATCGCCGCGTTGTCCAC
>JAGHIT010000061.1 GCA_017887095.1 Clostridia bacterium
TCCACACAGTGGTTTGAGCGCTCGCTGGACGACTCGGCAAACCGCCGCATCGTCAATGCGCAGGCATTCCTGACGGTGGACGCCATCCTCAATATCTACATGAACGTCGCGGAAAATCTCGTCGTCTATGAAAAGGTCATTGCAAAGCACATTGCGGCGGAACTGCCCTTCATGGCGACGGAGAATATCATGATGGAGTGTGTCAAGGCGGGCGGGAACCGTCAGGAACTGCACGAAAAGATCAGGGTGCTGTCCATGCAGGCTGGCGCGAACGTCAAGGTGGAAGGCAAGGAAAACAACCTTTTAGAGCTCATCAAGGCAGACGATGATTTCAAGGCGATCCACGATCGTCTGGACGAAATCCTCGACGCGAAGAAGTTCATCGGGCGCGCACCCTCGCAGACGGTGCAATTTATCGAGAGCGAGATCGATCCCATCTTAGAGCGTCATAAATCATTGCTCGGCGAGAGCGGACAGGTCAATGTCTGATTGCCGGAAAGGTCAATAAATGTCCAAAAGTGGGCAATGTTTGGCTTGCATTTGCACATGAAAGACGATATGATGAATACAGTAAATTCGGGAGGCTGATATGAAAGTACTTGTAACGGGCGGTGCGGGTTTCATCGGTTCGCATACCGTGCTGGAACTGCTGGAAGCAGGCTATGAGACGGTCGTCGTTGACAACCTCTGCAATTCGAGCGAGGAGAGCATGCGCCGCGTGCGCGAACTGACGGGCAAGGACATTGCATTCTACAACTTTGATGTGCGCGACAGGGAAAAGCTTGAGGAAGTATTTTCGGCGCACAAGATCGACTGGGTCATCCACTTTGCGGGGCTCAAGGCGGTGGGGGAGAGCGTGAAAAAACCCATGCTCTACTATGATAATAACCTCGTCTCCACCTTCGTGCTTCTGGAGACCATGCAGAAGTTCGGTGTCAAAAACTTCGTCTTTTCCTCGTCGGCGACGGTGTACGGCGAGCCCGAACGGCTTCCCCTGGACGAAGAATGCCGCCTCTCTACGACCAATCCCTACGGCACGACCAAGCTCATGCAGGAGCGCATCTTACAGGATCTGTACCGCGCGGACAATACATGGAACATTGCCCTGCTGCGCTACTTCAACCCCGTCGGCGCACATCCTTCGGGACGCATCGGCGAGGATCCCAAGGGCATTCCCAACAATTTAATGCCCTACGTCGCGCAGGTCGCAAGCGGAAAGCTGCAGCGCATCGGCGTGTTCGGCAACGACTATCCCACGCCGGACGGGACGGGCGTTCGGGACTATATTCACGTCGTCGATCTGGCGCGCGGTCATGTCGCCGCGATCAGGGCGCTCAAGGAGCCGGGCGTGCATATCTACAACCTCGGCACGGGCAAGGGCTATAGCGTGCTGGATATGATCCACGCCTTTGAAAAGGCGTGCGGCAAGACGCTGCCCTATGAGATCATGCCCCGCCGCGCGGGCGACGTTCCTGCCTGCTACGCATCGAGCGCCAAGGCAGAAAAGGAACTCGGCTGGAAGGCGCAGTACGATCTGGAGGACATGTGCCGCGACCAGTGGAACTGGCAGAAAAATAACCCCAACGGTTACGAATCCTAATATGATGCGCCCGCGGCAAAAGCCGCGGGCGCATGTTTCATGAATGGCGTCTGAGTGCGCCTTTTATCGCTCATTAAAATCCGAATAAATGTTTGACATTTTATGCATGACGTGCTATAATCGATAAGAAGGGGAAAAACGGCGCAAACTTCGGAGTATGGCGTATAAAAAGGTGTGTGTGGAAGTGCTGGTGCGCTTCTTCGGGGAGGGCGGGATGCGTCCCGTGGAACTTATCTGGGCAGACGGGCGGCGGTATGCCGTCGAGCGGGTGCGCTTTATCGAGCGCGTGCCCTCCCATGTTCCCGCCGTCCTTCCGGTGCGCTATACCTGTATCATCGGCGGGAGGGAAAAGTTTCTCTATTTTGAGCCGGAGCGCATGCGCTGGTTTGTTGAGGTGAGTCAATGAAACGCTGCATTCTGCACAGTGATCTGAACAATTTCTACGCCTCCGTGGAGTGCCTGCGCCGCCCCGAACTGCGGGATGTTCCCGTTGCGGTGTGCGGCAGCTTTGAGGACAGGCACGGCGTGGTGCTCGCCAAAAATATGCTCGCCAAGGCGCAGGGCGTCAGGACGGGTGAGGCATTCTGGCAGGCGCGTAAGAAATGTCCCGACCTCGTCAGCGTTCCCGCCGATTTTCCGACCTATGTCAGGATCTCCAGGGCGGTACGCGCCATCTACGCGCGCTATACCGATCAGATCGAGCCGTACGGTATCGACGAATGCTGGCTGGAACGTCACGGGCAGCCGCTATCTCTTCGGGGAGGGAGAGCAGATCGCGCACACCATCCGTGAGGCAGTCAAGCGCGAGATCGGCGTGACGGTCAGCGTGGGGTGAGCTGGAACAAAATCTTTGCAAAGCTCGCATCCGATCTCAAAAAGCCGGACGCCGTGACCGTCATTGACGAAAAGAACTATCAGACGCTGGCGTGGACCCTGCCCGCCGCAGACCTGCTCTATGTGGGCAAGGCGACGGCGAAGCGGCTCGCCGTGTTGGGGATCGCGACCATCGGCGATCTCGCGCGGGCAGACGTGAGTATGCTCATCGCCGAACTGGGCAAGTGGGGGAGCGTCCTGCATGCCTATGCCAACGGCTGGGACGATGCGCCCGTCGCCATGGAGGGCACGCAGCGGGAGATCAAGAGCATCGGCAACAGCCTGACGAGCTATCGCGATCTCACCACGGAGGAAGACGTCAGAATGCTGCTTTATATGCTTGCGGAGAGCGTCGCGGCGCGCGTCGCGCAAAAGGGCGCGGGGCGGGCGCAGACGGTCAAGGTGAGCATTGTGGATAACCAGCTGCGCCGCTTCGGCAAACAGGGCAGACCGCCCGTTCCCACCCGCAGCGCGCAGGGGATCGCCGATTTTGCCTTCGAACTCTTCCGCTCGCTCTATTCCTGGCGGCATCCCGTCCGCGCACTCGGCGTGGCGGTGTGCGATTTTGTGGGAAATGCCGAGCAGCTCACGCTGTTTGAGGAGGACGCGCGGGAGAAGAAGTCGGAGCGCCTGGACGCCGCCGTCAATGCAATGCGGGAAAAGTACGGCAGCAATGCGCTCAAGCGCGCGACCGTGCTGCGCGACGCACATTTCAGCGAAATGGACATCAGGGGCGAGCATATCATCCGTCCCGCCGGCTCCGAGGAGGAGTAAAAAGTCCGGAGGAAACCTCGTATTTTTTTGTGCGGCGGCAAAAGAGGGGATAAAGTCGTTACTCTTTGTGATGCCGCTTGCGGTATGCGAGCGGAGTGATGCCGAATTGTCTTTTGAACAGGTTCTGAAAGTACGATTGGCTGGAAAAGAAGAAAAAGTTGCTGATCTCCGAAAGAGGGCGGTCGGAATAGGCGAGCAGGAGCTTTGACTCCTGCAGCTTTGCCGTCACAATGTATCGGCCGATCGTCTCGCCCGTCTCCTTTTTGAATTGCTCCATGAAAGAGGAACGGCTCTTTCCAACGTGCTCTATAACAGATCAGGCGATCGTTCGCACCGAGCAATTTTTTGCTTCACTCGGGATGCCCAAGCGACTCGAAGAGGTCGGCATCGGGACGGACCGGCTCGCCGATATGGCACGGCACATTGCGCAAACCGAAGGTCTGGAACATGCCTGGGTTCCGCTGTCGGAGCAGGATATTTTACACATTCTTAAGAACTGTCTCTGATGCGCCACTATTCGCCAAGACCAGCCTTGTGCAGACCGTCGGGATAAGTGCCGAAAGATAGAGCAAGATGGCATCATTATCGTGCAGGAAGGCAAGCCGGAGAACTCGGCTTGCCTTCGTTAAATTGTGCACGTGCAAATTAATTTCCCTTAATAGCCGATCATGCGTAATGTCAAAAGGAGTTTGCGTTTCCTTTATGATTCGGAAAAAACAAAAGAAAAATTTTATGAAAAATTTTATGAAAAACTCTTGACAGGAATCCATGTATGGTGTATAGTATAGACGGTTGGAAATGTTTCCAATTTATTTTTTCAACGAAATGGAAACGTTCCCACTGTAAAAAATATATGATTCTGGAGGGGCAAGATGAAGAGAAAGCTGATTGCACTTACGCTTGCGGGACTGATGGGGGTTACCTGTGTCGGCATGACCGCATGCGGCGGAGAAGGGGAACAGGATACTGCAACCACCAAGTACATTACTGTATGGCTGCATAAGTCGGAGGCGGAGCCGGAGGGCAGAACGTACCGCGCTCTGATGGACGAATTCAATGAGGCGGACTATGTGACTGAGGACGGGCGCGATATCGTCATGCGCATTGAGTTCAAGGGCACGGCGGAGACGCTGGACACCGCGATCAACGGCGAGATCCTCTCTGGTGGACTTCCGGACGTCGTTGCCGTGGATGCGGGCGATATCACGGCATATGCCAACGACGAACTCATTGTCCCGATCGACGACTGTGTCACGGCAGATGAGCGTGCCGACTATGTCGACAGCGTCATCGAGCAATCTACCTATGAGGGAAGTCTCTATGCGCTCTCCGGCATGGATACGCCCGGCGGCCTGTATTACAATAAGACCGCGCTGGAGTCGGTGGGCTACGGCACGGCGGAAAAGCCCTTTGGCACGATCGAAAACCCCTGGAGCTGGAAGGACTTGGAAGAGGCTATGGAGGCGCTCAAAGCGCAGAATGACATAGACGGCACGACGCCCTATCGTCTGCGCGCCAATATCGGCTTTGGCGGCGACGAGGGCGCAATGTATCTTTATTCCCCCGTGGTCTACAGTGCGGGCGGGCAGTTCTTCGGTCCCAATGAGCAGGTGACGGGCTATCTGAGCGGTGAGGCTGCCATGAACGGGCTCAATCAGATGAACGATCTGTTTGCCCGCAAGGGAGACTATATGGAGGAGGGCAATAATGCTCTTGCCTTCCCGCAGGGAGATGCGGCATTTGAGGTCTATGGCCCCTGGCTGATCAACTCCATCAGTCAGGAGTATCCCGAATTTGAGGACGACTATGATATCATGCCCTTCCCCGTCTATGAAGCGGAGGACGGCACAAAGGGGACGGTCGCGACCCCCTGCGGCACCTGGGGCTTTGGCGTGACGCGCGATGCGGACGACGTGGATGCGGCGACGCAGGTCATCAAGTTCCTGACCGGCGCACACGCGAGCGAAATGTTCTTTAGCGATATCGGCACCTTCCCGACGCATAAATCCGTGCTCAGTTCCATGGAGGAGTTCACCGAGGAAGGCCCGCTGCACTCCCTCTCGCAGCTTTTGCTGGAGACGGCAACGCCCCGTCCCAAGATGGTCAACTATCCTCGTCTGAGCGTGGCGTACAGAGACATCATCGCCTTCATCAAGACGCAGACGGGCAGCCAGTCGCTTGCAGACTATGTGCTTGAAAAGGCGCAGTCGGTTGATCGTTGATATCACCGGATAAGGGGAGAACTATGGAACATGTCTATGAAAAAGAGGAGGCCTCGGCGGGAGCGCCTGCAGAGGTGACGTTCGCGGACACTTTGCCCGCAGCTGGAGGCGCAGTTGCGGCTCCGGGCGGCGGAAAACCGCGGCGCCGCAGGAGCAGATATTATACTTTGTTCGGAAAGACCTATAAAAAGGACAACACCATCGTCGGGCTCTGCTTTGTCCTGCCCGCGTTGGTACTCGGGTGCATCTTTGTCATCGCGCCCATCGTGATATCGCTCTCGTATTCCTTTACCGATGCATATCTGCTGCGGCTGGATGAGGTGCATTTTGTCGGGTTTGACCAGTTTGTCAAGGCGTTCAACGACGGATTTTTGTGGAACGCCTTCGGGAATACGATGGTGTTCGTCGTCATTACGGTGCCTGTGCAGCTGTGCGTCGCCCTCGGGCTTGCGCTCATCCTCAACACGAAGATCAAGGCAAATACCTTTTTCCGCTGGGCGTTCTTCGTGCCCGTCATGCTCTCGTTGGCAGTGACTTCCTTCCTGTGGGGCAACCTCTTTGAACAGGACGGACTCATCAACGCCATTCTTATCAAGCTCGGCATCGGTGAGCAGCCCTTTCTCGACGATCCGGGACAGGCAATGGGGATCATCATCTTCATTTCGATCTGGCAGGGCGCGGGCTATCAGATGCTCATTTTCCTCTCGGGACTCAAAAATATCCAGCCAGAGATCTACGAGGCGGCATCCCTGGACGGGGCAAACGCCACGCAAAGATTCTTCTATATCACCATTCCCAATATCCTGCCCACGTTCTCGTTCGTGCTCATCACGATGCTGATCGGCGCCTTCCGCCTGATCACCCAGCCGATGATCATGACGCAGGGCGGCCCCGAGGACGGCACGATGACGATGTCGTACTACATTTATCAGCAGGGCATCACCTTCCGCGACGTCGGGTATTCCAGTGCAATCGCCATGATCTACACCATCTTCATGTCGGTGATCGCCCTGACGTTGCGCAAAGTGATGGACGTCAAGGACTGAGGAGGACGGTATGGAAAAAATTCAAAAGACAGTGGGGCACAGCGCCCCCGTACATAAACCAAAAAAGCATCATAAGCCGCTGACGCCTGCGCGTGTGACGGTGAGCATGTGCAAGTGGATCGGACTGACAGTTCTCTGCGTGCTCTTTCTCTTCCCCATCTGGTGGATGGTCATCTCCTCGTTCAAGCCCCAGACGGTCATCTATGAACAGCTTGACTCCTTTATGACCTTCCTGCCCAGTACATGGAATGTCGGCGAGTGGTTCACCTCGTACGTCAATCTGTTCAACTCCTTTGACTACTTCGGCACGGCGATCCTCAACAGTATCTTCTACTGTGCCGTGACCGTCGCAGGCGTGCTGCTCGTCAATTCCATTGCGGGCTATGCGCTGGCGCGCCTCGAGTTCCCGGGAAGCAACGTGCTGACCACCATCATCATTCTGCTCATCATCGTGCCCGTGGAAACTTCCATTGTGCCGCAGTACGTCATCCTGAGCCACCTGGGGCTGCTGTCGAGTTCTACGGCACGCGTTGCCGGCTATCTTCTGCCCGGCATCGTGAGCGCGTTCTATATCTTCATGTTCCGCCAGTACTTTATGGGGATGCCCAAGGAGCTGGAGGAGGCGGCGGAGATCGACGGCGCCGGCAAAGTCAGGACGTATTTCGTCATCATCATGCCCCTTGCCAAAGCGATCTTTGCGACGGTCGCGATCTTCACCTTCATGGGCGCATGGAACGAATACGTGTTTGCCGACCTCATGTTCCCGCAGGCACAGCAAAAGCCCCTGCAGGCCTTTTTGCAGCTCGTCAATACATATAACCCCAAAGACCTCTCCATGGTCATGGCGGCGCTCACGGTCTCAACGATCCCCATTGCGATCGTCTACATCTTCTGCCAGCGCTATATTGTGGAAGGCGTGTCCTTCTCGGGTCTGAAATAAGAAGGGAGGAAAGCGATGAAACGTACCATTTTGGCGATTACAACGATCGCCTGTGCAGCAACCATGTGCGCAGGGCTTGCCGCGTGCGGCGGCGGGGATCCCAATGCGGACAGCCTCATGCTCCACCTGGCCTTTGATGAGGGCGCAGGGACGGTCGTCACCGACAGTTCCGGACACCTGGAGGACGAGGAGCTGCGCTATGTGTTCAACGATCCCGTCTATCAGGACGAGCCGCAGGATCCGCAGTGGCGGGACACCGGCGTTTCGGGCGGGTCCCTTCTGATGGACGGCTACTCTAACTATATCCGTTACAGCGAGGACGATATCGTCCTCTCCGGCAGTTCGTTTACAGTCTCTGCCTGGGTCGCGCCCCGCATGTTCGAGTGGGACGATCCCAATGCCGCAGAGAACGGCACGGAGTATCTCACCGCCATCGTCAGCCAGTACGATGAGGCGGGCAACGCTGGCGTGCTGCTCGGCTATCACCGCCACGGCGCATGGAGCTTCCAGGTCGGCATCGGCGATAGGTTTATCAAGCTTTGGGACGACGGGCATCCGCTGACCAAGTATGAGTGGAATCACGTCGCTGCCACGTTTGACGGCGCGACGGGCACGATGGCAATGTACCTCAACGGCGAGCAGATCACAACGCGCACCGTGTACGAGGGCGCCGCCATCGAAGCATGCCCGACATGGCTGTATATCGGCAGGAACAGCGACAGCAACACCGTCGGCTCTGCGACGTGCAACATGCACTCCGGGCTCATCGACGAAGTCAAACTCTACAACACGGCGGTGAGCGCGGAGGATATCCGCAGTCAGTACCAATCCGCTCTTGTGGACGGGGAGCTTCCCGAGATCACCTTTGAGGATATCTGGCTGCAAAATATCCTCACAGAGGACTATTACAAACCGCAGTATCACGGCGGCCCTTACCAGCACTGGATGAACGAGCCGCACGCGCCCTTCTATTACAACGGGAAGTATCATCTCTTCTTCCAGTTCAATATCAACGGTCCCTATTTCAGGAATATCTGCTGGGGGCACCTCGTCTCGGACGACATGGTCAATTGGACGCCGCTCAAGGAGGTCATCACGCCCACGGCGGGGACGATCGCGCCGGACGGCATCTGGTCGGGCGGCGCGGCATACGATGTGGACGGCTCTCCCGTGCTCTTCTTCACGGCGGGCAATGACAGCTGGGCGTCCTCGGGCGACGGACTGGTCGGCAATCAGAATATCGGCATCGCCCGCCCCAAGGACCTCTCCGATCCCAACCTCACCGAATGGGTGGTGGACGAGGAGTATGCCGTCAAGCAGCAGAGCGGGCAGGGCAGAAGCGGCGATTTCCGCGATGCGTACGTCTATCAGGAGACAGAGGGCGGCGTGACGACGTGGTATATGCTCATCTGCTCCGCTTCCACAAGTTCCGCGGGCGGCACGGCGCTGCTGTATACGACGGACAGCACCAAGACCGACTACTTCCACAACTGGGACTACAAAGGGCAGCTCTACACCATGCCCAACCAGCCCGCCATGTACGGCGAAACGTGGGAACTTCCCGTGCTCTTTCCCATTGAAAACGAGGCGGGAACGATACAAAAGTGGTTCTTCGTATTCTCGCCCGCGCCCGCGGACAGAGCGGACAACGATATTTACTATCTTCTCGGCGACTTTGACGGCGAGCGCTTCATCCCCGAGACGGGCTTTGGTGAACCGCGCCGACTGGACTACGGCAACAACGTCTTTACCGGCCCGAGCGCGTTCCGTGATCCCGTCAGCGGAAAGTGGTACATGTTCTCTATCATGCAGGATCAGCGCCTCGCAAACGACCAGATTTCTTCAGGATGGGCGCATACCGCCGGACTTGCGCGCGAGATCTATTTGAGCGACGACGGCGCGCAGGCGTGCATACGCCCTGTAGATGCGCTGGAGGAGTACGAGAGCGAAGTCTATGTCGATGAGACGGGCGAGATGACCGTCGCCGCGGCGAATGAGGTGCTCTCCGACGTAAAAGGGGACATGCTGCATGTTAAAATCACCTTCCGCGTCGACGCAGGCGCCGCGCCCCGCTTCGGGATGCACCTTCGCACCAATGGTGAAGGCGAGTACACGGAGTACTACTACAATGCCGCAACGCAGCGGCTGGGCGTCGTGACCACGTTTGCGGGCGATCAGAACATCTACGGCGACTTCAACGACACCTTTGTGCTCAACGAGGACGGCACGCTGACGATGGAGTTCTATATGGACCGCTCTCTCATCGAAGGGTTCTTCAATGACAGCAATGCCGTCACGGCGCGCGTATATCCGACCGACCGCAACAGCATGGGGCTGGAAGTTTTCGGCGAAAATGTGACGATCACAAGCCTGCACGTCGCGCAGATGCAATCGATCTATACATCCTGATATATCATTGAGAGGGGACACTATGCAATACGATCATGCTCACCCTGTCTGCTCCGGGCAGAATGCCTCCCCCCGGCAATCGAAGCTGCTTGCGCGGGCAGACGCTTATATCTCTCAGCGTGCGGGTATGGTGGAA
>JAGHIT010000062.1 GCA_017887095.1 Clostridia bacterium
GGCTCGCCATGGACGGCGAGGCGCTTTTGGGAAACAGCGCCATCGGCAGAACGGATGTCTATTTCCTCACCAATGTTCTGCACATACATTCGCTGAAGATCGCAGCCGATGCGGCGCATCTTCTCGGGAAGGAAAAGGAAGAGAAGATTTATCGCAAAAAGTACGAGCAGCACCTTGCGCGCGTGCGGGAAGAATATATCACCAAGGGCGGGAGGCTTGCATTCGACACGGTGACGGCGCAGACCGTTGCCCTGCACTTCGGCATTATCCCGGAAGAGTACCGCGCCAAGCTCGCCGCACAGCTCAATGAAAACGTTGTGCGCCACGGATACCGCATGGTGACGGGCTTTATCGGCTCGCCGTTTTTGCTGTTCGCGCTGGCGGACAACGGCTACTTTGAAACGGCGCGGAAAGTGCTTTTGAACAACGGATTCCCCGGTTGGCTGTACGAGGTGGACATGGGGGCGACGACCATTTGGGAGCGGTGGAACAGCCTGATGCCGGACGGCACGCCCAACCCCGACGGCATGAACAGCTACAACCACTATGCCTACGGGAGCGTCATGGAGTTTGTCTACCGCCGCATCGCGGGCATCGAGGCAAAAGAGGCAGGCTTTGCGAAGATAAAAATTGCGCCGCACCCCGTAAAGGGGCTTCCTTCCCTTCGTGCTGAGTACAACAGCGTACGTGGCAAGATCGTATCGGAATATCGGCAGAAAGACGGAAAAATCGAATATATCATTGAAATTCCCGACCAAACCGAAGCGGAGATCGTTTTGCCCGATGAACCGCCCGTTCTTGTTGCCGGCGGCAAATATTCCTTTGAGCGTGATTCGGAGGAACTCTATACAGAGCCTTTCACGCCCGAAAGTACGGTTTTGGAGGTGTTTGAAAATCCGAAGGCGGTGCAGGCGTTTAACAAAGTATTCGGCGGTATCTTCACGGGCAGCGAGATCGCCTGGATGAAGGGTGAGCCGAAAACGCTGCAATTCATGGCGGAATTCCGCGACATGGAAGGCAAGATGAAACTTTCCGATTTCCCAGCCATGCTCGCGCGGGCAAACGATATTTTCAAGAGATTATAAGGGGTTTATCATGAAAACAGTTAAAGAACTGACGCCGGAGGAAAAACTGCGCCTTTTGTGCGGGCACGGAAATTGGCACACGGAAGACTTTGAGGGCAGCCTTGAACGGGTGCGCATGACGGACGCCTCCATGGGCATACGTATGCCGCTCGATCCGAATGAGTGGCAGGATGATCGCCCGTCCATTGCATATCCCTCCATGCAGATATTGGCAAATACTTGGAACACGGAAGTGGTGCGCGGGTACGCCGAATGTGTCGCGGACGACTGTCTCGACGCGGGCGCGGATGTCGTCCTGGGCCCTGGGGTGAATATCAAGCGCGATCCTCTGTGCGGGCGCAACTTTGAGTATCTTTCGGAAGATCCTTTCCTTGCAGGCGTCATGGGCAGGGAGTATATTTCCGCCATGCAGGAGGAGGGAGCGGGGACGTGCGTCAAACATTTTTGCGCCAACAATTCGGAGATCAACCGCCGTCAACAGACGAGCGACGTCGATGAGCGTGTTCTTCGCGAGATATACTATAAGCCGTTCGAGATCGCTTGTGAAGCAAAACCCGTGTCGCTTATGTGCAGCTACAACCGCATCAACGGAGTGCGTGCGGCAGAGTATAAAAAGGGTTTTGATGTCTTAAAAAAGGAGTTCGGTTTTGATGGGATCATCATATCCGACTGGGACGCCGTGCGCGACAGGACGGCCTCGGCAAACGCAGGGATCGGGCTGGAGATGCCCTTCCATAAAGATCACTATGAGCAGTTTGTCGCCGACTACAAGGCAGGCAAACTCTCAGACGAAACACTCGATGAACTTTCTGGGCAGGTTTTGGAGTTTGTCGCACGCTGCAAAAAATTGCAGAAAGGCAAAAAGCGTAAATACACCCAAGAGGAGCGAATCGCCTTTACGCAGAGAGCGGAGGAGGAGGGCATCGTTCTGCTGAAAAACAACGGCATACTGCCGCTTGCGAAGAAAAAGAAACTCGCCATCTGCGGTTGGTACGCCCGTCCCTGCGCCTATGAATGGAATAAAAACCCTGAGCTTTTGTCGGGCGGCGGTTCTGCACGGGTCATCCGCCTTACGCCAATGTTTGATATGAAGGAGCTGTTGGAAAAAGAATACGGAGATATTCTTTATGAGCCCGCATTTACCGACGACGGCGTCAACGATACTTTTATGACTCCCGGGGCAGCCGTACAGAACGCCGCCGAGAGAGATGTAAACCTCGTGTTCGCGGGTACGGGTGCGCGCGTAGAGAGCGAAGGAAACGACCGCAAGACGATGAAACTTACCCCCGCACAGGAGCGTACAATTCTTGATACGGCTTCCGCCAATCCGAACACTGTTGTTGTTCTCTTTGCGGGTGCGCCTGTCGATATGAGTGCGTGGCTCGATAAAGTCGCCGCCGTGGTATGGGCAGGATTCCCCGGGGAACGGGGCGGTGAAGCGATCGCAAATATCCTCACGGGCAAAGTGTGCCCGAGCGGGAAACTTTCCGAAACCTTCCCCAAGACGTATGATGTAACGCCTACGGCAACAGAATACCGTGACAGCCAGGTCACACGCTATCAAGAGGGGCTGGATGTGGGGTATCGCTATTATGACCGCCACCCGGAGGCGGTGCAGTTTCCCTTCGGATACGGGTTGAGCTATACGAA
>JAGHIT010000063.1 GCA_017887095.1 Clostridia bacterium
CGCAAGCAGGGGTCTTGGCGACGCAAGGAAAGCGTCGCCTGCGGTCACGGTTTTTGACGGCTATGTCAAAAACCGCAGTTCACGGCGCGCGCACGCCATACCATGGCGATGCGCATTTCGCGCCGTTCACCCCTGCGCCAGCGGAACACAATTTGCCAACCCTTTGGCTTAGGCGGAAGGGGTGAGCCGATGGGAGCTATAACTGTTGCGAAGTCCCATCGGCGAGGGGAACCGAACACAAAGCTGAAGGCGACTGTTGGGTTTTCCGAAATCTCACGACTTTTTCTTTCGTCAGTTCGAAAGAAAAAGTGTGAATAAGTTTTTAGGAGTTTCATCATGATTCAGATCCCCAAGGGATGTAAAGACGTCCTGCCCTCGCAGGTCTATTTGTGGCACAAGGTCGAGGAAACGGCGCGCAAGACTGCGTCGGCGTACGCCTTCAGGGAGATCCGTACCCCCGTCTTTGAGCATACCGAGTTGTTTGCGCGCGGCGTGGGCGATACGACGGATATCGTCAACAAGGAGATGTACACCTTCCTAGACAAGGGCGGCAGGTCTGTGACGCTTCGTCCCGAGGGGACGGCGGGCGTTGCGCGTGCCTTTCTCGAACATGGGCTGGCGGGCGGCGTCATGCCATTCAAGGCGTACTACCTCATTTCCGCCTTCCGCTATGAGCGTCCGCAGGCGGGCAGACTTCGGGAATTCCACCAGTTCGGCGGCGAGCTGTATGGCGCGGCGGGACCGGAGGCGGATGCAGAGGTCATCGCCTTTGCCGCTGCATTCCTCCAAAATCTCGGACTGGAGCACGTCGCGCTGCAGATCAACTCCATTGGCTGCAAGAGCTGCCGCGCGCGCTATCACGAGGCGCTGCGTACCTACTTCGCGCCCCATCTCGGCGAGATGTGTGAGGACTGCCGCACCCGTTTTGAAAAGAACCCCATGCGCATCCTCGACTGCAAGGTGGAGGGATGCAAGTCTATCGCGGCAAACGCGCCCAGGATGCTCGACTATCTCTGTGACGACTGCCGCGCACATTTCGAACAGGTTCAGTCGTTGCTGACGCAGGCGGGCGTGGCGTTTACGGTCAATCCGTCCATCGTCCGCGGGCTGGACTATTACAGCCGCACCGTGTTCGAGTTCGTGTCCGCCGCGGCGGGCGCGCAGGGCACCGTGCTGGGCGGCGGCAGATATGATACCCTCCTCGAACAGATGGGGGGCAAGGCGGTTCCCGCCGTCGGTTTTGCGGCGGGCATGGAACGCCTTCTGCTGGTCATGGAAGCGGAAGGGAAGCTCCCCGCGCCCGATGACGGTGTGGAATGCTATCTTGCCGGCATGGACAAGCATTCCCGCGCACAGGCGTTCCTTCTGGCACAGCGGCTGCGCAGGGCGGGCGTCTCCTGTGAGACCGATCTTATGGAACGCTCCGTCAAGGCGCAGTTCAAGTATGCGGACAAAACGGGTGCGCGTTATGTCGCGGTCCTCGGCGAGCGTGAGCTCGCAGAGGGCGCTGCGGAGGTCAAGGACATGGCATCCTCCGCTTCCGAGCGCGTAAAACTTAAAGATCTTGCAAACTATATCATACAGAGGAGGAAATAACTATGGCAAAGAACGTAAGAGAAGTAACAGGCGCCGAGTTGGAAGAACTCATTGCTAAAGGACCGGTCGTGTGCGATTTCTGGGCGGAATGGTGCGGTCCTTGCCGTATGCTTGCGCCTATTATGGACAAAGTCGCGGGAGAGCTTGCAGACAAGGCGACGTTCGTCAAGGTAAATGTGGATGAGAACGAAGCTTCTGCGCGCAAGTACGGCATTATGTCCATCCCCAATGTCATTGTTTTTAGGAATGGGAAACCTGCCGCAAATCAGTTGGGATTTGTGCCTGAGGGAACGTTCAGGGCATTTCTGGAAAACAATCTTTAATGGTTGCAAGAGTTGGGGAGCCGCGCACAAATGTGCGCGGCTCCCCCGGATCTGTCGGATTGATGTATAAATACGAAACTCCGGTATATGCAAACTACGCCGCCCGCCCTGTGCAATGCACAGGGCGGGCGGCTTTATCGGATGTCGATACGCGCCCTGCATGATGCAGGGCGCGTGAAATGTATTCAGATGCCGGTTTTAGGTGCGGATCAGGTAAGACGAATACCGATCTTACGCGCTTCGCGTATGGTCGGGGTGCCTGATTTTTCATGGTAAAGCGAATAGATTTCGTCAATGCGGGAGATCCCGATGCAGTAGTCGTTCAGCAGGGAAACGTTCTCGTCGGACACGGTTTCGTTCCGGTCGGGACGTTCGTCCAAAAGAATCGCATACATGGGACGTTCAGCGCGCAGCTTCACAAGGTAAGCGTGCACATCGCCGCACAGCCGCAGCAAAACCGCACTCATCTGTGCGAGCCGCGCCTGTGACAGGTCACAGGGGAGGATGTTGTTCTCCGATGGCGTGAGTTTTGAGGCGTCGTTCATGAATCGGATGAAGTCCAGGATCTCTTGCAAGACGGACGTATCCATATCGCGGACGCGTGCCACGAGCGTTTCGTCTCCAGTGCGCTGCGCGGTGACGTTGAGAATGCTTTTGAGCCCCGGCTGCAGGCCGACCAGAGGGTTTTCCTCAAAGACATGAATGGTCGCATCGACGGCGGCGGGGTGGTCGCGGAAGCACAATAGAAGGGCGCTGACGCTCTCCGCGTCCGTGCGCATGCTCGCATCGGCGAGCGCATGCTCGGCGACATCAAAGACTTTGGATTGATCGGCGATAAAATATGCGTGCAGCGCCTGCGTGTACAGATATTCGTCGACGGATCCGTGTTTGCGCGCCCGTTCGTACTCTGCAATGATGCGGTTGTGTGAGAGATACATCTCCTCTCGCAGTTTCTCCCATGCTCCGTCGGCGGAGAAGCTTCTGCAGGCATACTCGCTGCACCGCGCCGTCTCTTCGCCGATCTCGCGGCGGAACGCAGCGTCCTTCTCGCGGCGGGAAGCGTCGTAATCGGCAGTGTGCGCGCTCTCCATGCGCATCTTCAGCGTGGGGTGCGTATCGCTCCTGCCCGCCAGCGTGCGGACAAGAATGGGATGAAAGTGCGTCTCTTCCGTACGGAAGCGCTCCTCCAGATATGCCGCAATGCGCTCGTAATAGTCGGCGACAGGATTCTCTTGTTTGAGCAGGTCATATTCGAGGACGCGGCACGGCGGGCGCAGGATGCTCGCCGCAAGGTCGCACTTGGCGCAGGCATTGATCCATGCCTGCGCATTTGCTCCTGCGAGCGCGACCCGGTCGGCGTCCTGTTCGATGAGCAGACTTGCGTAATTGCGGTACTTGTCCCATGCGAGGCTGAGGCGCATCTCGGCGTACGAAAAGAGCAGTTTTTTGAAGGTCGCAAGCCGGTCATGCTCACAGTCATAGCGCATCAGGGCGATCTCAAAGCGGCGGGAAAGCGCAGTGTCACGGTGGATGACATGCGCAAATTCGTGCAGGAGAACGGCGAAGATTTCCTCTTTGGTGAGGACGGGCAGAATTGCCACGGGGATATAGATTGCAACGCCCTCCCCGCCTCGCTTGACGGAGAAAGCCGTCTCAAGCCCGAAAGTGCGCATCAGGTGGAAGCGCCCGTGATATCCTGCAACGACGGCTGCTTTGTCGGCAAGCTCGTAGAGCAGCGGCGTCTGCGTGCGCAGGATATACTTATCATCCGTGCTTTTCTCCTCGTTGGGCGCTTTGACGAGCGTCATCATCGGAATAAACATGACGAGTATGTAGACGACAAGGGCAACGGCAAGACTGAAAACGGTAACGAGGATTCGGTCATCCGAATTTTTATCGAAGGCGCAGACAAGCAGTCCGGAGGCGCCCAGGCTCAGGAAAAATCCGAAGAGCAGCAGCAGACAGGAATAGAGGCGGCACAGATGCAGCGTAAGGACGGCGCTGCGGCGGGCGGCAACGCGGTCTGCGCGGACGGTGTCCCGTTCGCGCAGCATGGTGTCGATATGATCTTCGGCAGACGCCCGAATCATGCTCTTTTCCGCCCGACGACAGCGGAGCAGATTGGCAAGGATGCACAGGATAAGCCCGCTCACGCCAATGCATGTGAGCGTGACGGCGGCTGACAGAGAAGCCGGAAGCATCAGCGCCCAGATTGCAGATGCAAACAGGGTGATGATGACGGATAAAGCGACGGCGACGTTGCGTAAAACACTCATGTAAGGCTCCGGATACACGATTCTTCTTGGTAATGATATCCGTCTTTGAGTATAGCACGCCCGGGCGCGTGTGTCAAGTAAAGGAAAATACACGTTTGTCAGGAAAAATTCTGTAAGTTCTTGCTATTTTGCGCGCAGTTTGCTATAATATTGCAAAAGAATCTTACAGGAGCACCGTATGATCGACCTTTCTACCATCAGAAATACCGATCCCGAAGTCTGCCGGGCGATGGAGCAGGAGCTTTCTCGTCAGCGCGGCAATCTCGAGCTGATCGCGAGCGAAAACATTGTCTCTCCCGCCGTCATGGCTGCGATGGGAAGCCACCTTACCAACAAGTATGCCGAGGGATATCCCGGCAAGCGCTACTACGGCGGCTGCGAGTTTGTGGATATCGTTGAGGATCTTGCCCGCGACAGGCTCAAGGAGATTTTCGGCTGCGAGCATGCCAACGTCCAGCCGCACAGCGGCGCGCAGGCGAATTTTGCCGTCTATTTCGCCATGCTCAAACCGGGCGATACCGTCATGGGCATGAATCTCTCGCACGGCGGACATCTCACGCACGGTTCGCCCGTCAACTTTTCGGGCATGTACTTTAACGTCGTTCCCTACGGCGTATCGCAGGAGACGGAGACCATTGACTACGACGAGATGGAACGCATCGCTCTGGAGTGCAAGCCCAAGATGATCGTCTCGGGGGCAAGCGCATATCCGAGGATCCTCGATTTCAAGCGCATCCGCGAGATCTGCGATAAGGTGGGCGCGCTGATGATGGTGGACATTGCGCACATCGCCGGTCTCGTTGCGGCGGGGCTGCACCCCAATCCCGTACCGGTTGCCGATTTCGTCACGACGACTACGCACAAGACGCTGCGCGGTCCGCGCGGCGGCGTCATCATGTGTAAAGAACAGTATGCAAAGGCGATCGACAAGGCGGTGTTCCCCGGAACGCAGGGCGGACCTTTAATGCACGTCATCGCGGCAAAGGCTGTTGCCTTCAAGGAAGCGCTCTCGCCCGAATTCAAGGCATATCAGCAGCAGATCGTCAAGAATGCCGCTGCCATGGCTGACAGGTTTACCAACAACGGCGTGCGCCTCGTCTCGGGCGGCACGGACAATCACCTCATGCTCGTCGATCTGAGGAAGGAAGGCATGACGGGCAAGGAGCTGGAAGCGCTTCTCGACCGTGCGCATATCACGGCGAACAAGAACACCATTCCCTTTGAGACGACGTCTCCTTTCATCACGAGCGGCGTGCGCATCGGAACGCCCGCGATCACGTCGCGCGGCATGAAGGAGCAGGAGGCGATCAAGATCGCCGATCTCGTCACCGAGGTCATCTGGAAGAAGGAGGAGGCGATCGCGGACGTTTCGGACAAAGTCCACGAACTCTGCGCCGCGTTCCCGATCTATGAGGGGGATATCCGCTGATTGCCGGTATAAAATTTCAAGAACGGTTGCAAAAATCACCGCCGCCCGCCGTAGAAAACGGCGGGCGGCGGTTTGTATTTGGGCGCTAGGGCGCGCTTTTGTTTGCGTGTACCTTACGGCGCGATGAGTTCATCCAGCGAGACGTCATACAATTTTGCAAGCTTGATAAAGTTCTCTAATGTCGGTACAGCGATGCCGGCTTCATAGGCGTGGTAGGACTGGTAGCGGATGCCTATTTTCTGCGCAACGGCGGTCTGCGTGTAGCCGTATCCTTCGCGCAGCTGCCTGAGATTTTTGGAAAGATTGTAGAGTTCTTGCATTTTCTCCCTCGAAACACTTGACATGATACAGTTTCAAACTGTAAAATAGAAAAAATGCAGTTTATAACTGTATTCGAGGAGGAAATAAGTGGATTCGTTCAACCTGGAAGGGCAAGATGCAAAGTTATCAGCAGAGCTGTTATTAGAAGAACTTCGTGTGTTGATAAAAGAGGAATTTATAGCAGTTGTTCGGAAAAAAGGAGATGAACTTGAATTGCGTTTTCCGAATGGGGAGAGTTATTCTCTTACGATTTGGAAAAATACAAAAAATACTTGACAGTATGCGGGCAGTATATTATAATAAACACAATCGAATATTCTTTGGGGCGGAGTGAAAGTCTCCACCGGCAGTATAGTCTGCGAAGAGCCAGGCGGCTCCCGAGCGGGTGTGATTCCCGTACCGACGGTCATAGTCCGGATGAGAAAAGAAAAAGTGCGTATTTTGGCGCGCCCCGCTCTGTGCGGGGCGCGCTTTGCATGCAGGTCAAAGAATACTCGAAATATTTTCAGGAGTTCTTTGCTATGGCTGCAAAACGTTACTTTTCCTCGACGCGCATCGCAATGATCGCGCTCTTTTCCGCACTGGCGGCGGTACTGTACATCTTCAATTTCTCTCTCCCGTTTGCCTTCCCCGGCTTTCTGGAGTTCCGCTTTTCCGATATTCCCGTGCTCATCGGCACCTTTGCCCTTGGCCCCGTGTCGGGCTGCATCATCGTCGTGATGATGGTGCTCATCAAGCTCGTGTTCGTCTCGACTTCAACCTTCTTCGTGGGCGATTTTGCGGACATCCTCGTCGGGTTTGCGCTTGTCATTCCTGTGGGCGTTATTTACGGGCGAATCCGCACATTTAAGGGCGCGCTTCTTGGTATGGGAGTGGGGACGCTCATCTCCACAGCGCTTGCGATCTTTCTCAATCGCTTTCTCTTAGTCCCCGCCTATGTCACGCTCATGTTCGGCGGTAGCTGGGAGCCGCTGCTCTCCATGATGACGCCGCTCTTTCCGGATTGCACGCAGGAGAATTTCTACACGCTCTATCTGTGGGTGTCCGTGCTTCCCTTTAACCTGCTCCGCTGCCTCGTCGCGTCCCTTGTGACGCTGCTCGTCTA
>JAGHIT010000064.1 GCA_017887095.1 Clostridia bacterium
CGCGCCCACGCTCGAAGTGGGGGCAAACCTCTTCTGTACGAACAGGGCATGCCCGCCCCGCATTATCCAAAAACTCACGCACTACTGCTCCAAGAACGCGGCGGACGTGGAGGGCATGTCCGAAGCGACCCTGACCATGCTTTACGAAAAACGAGGCGTGCGCCGTTTTTCCGATCTGTATGCGCTCACCGCGGAGAGCTTTGCGGGGCTCGAGGGCTTCAAGGAGCGCAAGACGGGCAACCTCCTGCAGGCGATCGCGGCGAGCAAGACGATGCCGCTGGAGCGTTTCTTGTACGCCATCGGCATCGAGGGCATCGGCAGGGTCGCGGCGCGCGATCTTGCGGGGTTCGGCAGCGTGGAGGCGGTCGCGGCGCTCACCTTTGACGAGCTTGTCGCGCTGGAGAACATCGGCGACGTCACGGCGAACGCCATCCTGCGCTACTTTGCCGACGAGGAGAACGCAGAGGAACTTGCGCGGCTGAAAGCGGCGGGTGTCGCACCCACCGTCAAGACAAGGGCAGCCGAGGGCGCCTTTGCGGGCGAGAACGTCGTGTTGACGGGCGGGCTTTCCTCAATGTCCCGTCCCGAGGCGCAAAAAAGCATCGAAGCGCTTGGCGGTACGGTGCAAAGCTCCGTCACGCAAAAGACGACGCTCGTCATCGCGGGCGAGAGCGCAGGCAGTAAACTCAAAAAGGCGCAGCAGCTGGGGATCCGTATCATCGGCGAAGAAGAATTTCTTGATTTGCTCAAAGAAAATTAAGCATATCCAAGCCGCCTTAGGGCGGTTTTTTCGCGGATTGACGCTGATACAAGAAAAATTCATCAAAAGTGCTTGAAATATGTGCCGCCGCGTGGTATAATAAATCGATTTGAAATTTTATTGACCAACGGAGGTGGCTTGCTTTGTTCAGCATGACGGGATACGGAAAAGGCGTGTGCGCAGAGGAAGGCGTGGAACTGACAGCGGAAGTCAAATCCGTCAATAACCGTTATCTCGATCTTGCGATCAAAAGCCCGCGTATTTTTCTTGCGCAGGAAGAGCGTATCCGCGCTATCGCCAGAGAACATATCTCCCGCGGTCACGTCGATATCTTCATCAGCTATACCGATAAGCGCGAGAAGGAGAAGTCCTACTACGTCGATCTCTCCGTCGCGCGCGCCTATCATGCGGCTGCCGGACAGATCAAAGCGGCGCTTCCCGATGTTGCGGACGACCTGGCACTCTCCTTCTATCTGCGGCTTCCGGATGTCGTGCGCGCCGAAGAGACGTCCGCGGCGGACGAACTTCTCGAACATCTCGTGGAGAGATCGTTGCATGAGGCGTTTGCTTCTCTGTCCGAAATGCGTAAAAAAGAGGGGGAACGATTAAAGGCAGACCTGCTTTCGCGCATGTCGGTCATAGAAACGCTGACTGAGACGATCGCCGTCCGCGCGCCGCGTGTCGCGGAGGAGTACCGCAAAAAGCTCGCCGATCGCATTCAGGAGTTCCTTGCAGGCAAGGCAGATGAGGCGCGTATTTTGACGGAGGCCGCCATCTTTGCGGATAAGAGCAGTATTGATGAAGAATTGACCCGTCTCAGGGCGCATATCAAAGCATTTCGGGAGATATGTTTGCTGGAACAGGTTGGAAGGAAACTGGATTTTCTTGTCCAGGAATTCAATCGCGAGTGTAATACGATCTGCAGCAAGTCGTCCGATCAGGAGATTACGGCAAATGCCCTGCAAATGAAAAACGAGATCGAAAAAGTCCGCGAACAGATACAGAATTTGGAGTAACGCATGAGAAACGTCCTGATCGTAATTTCGGGGCCCTCCGGCGTAGGGAAGGGAACGCTCGTCGATCTACTTCTCCGGGAGGATGACAGCCTCGTCAAATCCGTCTCCTGCACCACGCGCGCTCCGCGCGAAGGGGAGAAAGACGGCGTCAATTATTACTTTATTTCGCGCCAGGAGTTCCGCGCGCGCATTGCTGAGAACGATTTTTTGGAATACGATGAGCATTTCGGTAACTTTTACGGAACACCGCGTTCCTTCGTCGAGCGCCGGCTCAAGTCAAATTCTGTCATTTTAGAGATCGATGTCGTGGGCGCGCTCAATGCTAAGCGGCTCATGCCGAAGGAAACGGTTCTCATTATGGTGACGCCTCCTTCCTCGGAGGAACTTGAGGTGCGCCTTGCTGCCAGAGGATCGGAGTCCGATGAGGAACGGGCAGCAAGACTTCGCCGCGTCAGATATGAACTCGAACAGGCGCCGCTCTACGACTATGTCGTCGTCAACGACGATCTGGAGCGAACAAAGAATGAAATATTGCAAATTATCCGTCAAGAAAAGGAGAAGAAGATATGATCAATGAACCTTCGATGGATGCTCTTATCCGCAAATTGGGCACGCCCGAAGAACCTGCCAGCCGATATGAGTTGTGTGTGGTGGTTGCAAAACGTACGCGCCAGATCATCGAACAGATGCAGTCCACGGGCGTGACCGAACTTCCCGGCAAGCAGAAGGAAATTGTCCTTGCCTGCCAGGAGATCATGAACGGTAAAGTGAAGAGCGTGCACGAATAAGCATGCCTTTGCCGTCCGCATGGAATGCCCCGCAAGGGGCTTCTTTTGCATCGGGGGAATATGATCTGTGAGGTAATCGTCGATATCGCGCACAGCGAAGTCGATAAAGTATTTGAGTATGTCAGCGATGTTTCCGTCGCGCCCGGCACCCGTGTCGCCGTTCCGTTCGGGGCGAGCGTCGCGACGGGTTTTGTCATACGAGAAAAAGAACGCAGCGACTATCCCGCCGAAAAATTAAAACACATTTTACGCGCCGAGGACGCTCGGCCCGCGATCAATACAGAATGTCTCGAGCTTGCAAAAAAAATCGCGGCGCGCTACCGCGTCCCAATGGCGCTCGCGCTGCGGCTCTTTCTGCCCGCCGAGATGCGGAAGGGCAAAGTGGCCGAGACATACCGCACCTTTGCGCGTTTCCTGGGGGACGTTCCAACCCAAAACGCGCCCCGGCAGGCGGCGTGCCTTGCCTATCTGCGCGAGCACGGCGAGGCGGATGCCGCGGAACTGAGAAAGCAGTTCGGCGCAGCCGTCAACGCGCTCGTCAAAAAGGGGGGCGTCGCGCTCGAAAAGCGGCGCGTTTTGCGCGATCCGTATAAGGAGGTCGCCGGCGAGAGCATTTCGCGCGCGCTCACCCCTGCCCAGGCGCGCGCCGTGGAGACGGTGGAGCGCACAAATAAGACGGTCGTGTTAGTGCACGGCGTGACGGGCAGCGGAAAAACGGAAGTCTATCTTACCCTCATTGCCCGCGCGCTGGAACGCGGGCAGACGGCAATTTTCCTTGTGCCCGAAATTTCTTTAACGCCGCAGATGCTTTCGCAGCTGCGCGCGCGATTCGGGAGCCTCGCCGCCATCATGCACAGCGGACTCTCTGCGGGGGAGCGTTTCGACGAATGGCAGCGCCTTCGGGAGGGGGATGCCCGCATTGCAATCGGAGCACGGTCGGCGGTCTTTGTGCCCGTCGAGAACGTGGGCGTTATCGTGCTGGACGAAGAGCACGACGGCAGCTATTCTTCGGAGAGCGCACCAAGATACAATACTTTCGATATTGCCCTTCTGCGCGCGAAATTTAACGGCTGCAAACTGGTCCTGGGCAGCGCCACGCCCTCCGTCGAGACATACAAGCGCGCGATGGACGGCGAGTTTGAACTGGTCAGAATGCCCGATCGCATCAACGCCCGCCCGTTGCCCGACGTCAACCTTGTGGACATGCGCCGGGAAGTCAAGCGGGGGAACGCTTCGCCCTTTTCGGCGGCGCTGCGCGATAGGCTTGCTTCCTGCCTTGCAGAGGGGCAGCAGGCGATCCTCTTTCTCAACCGCCGCGGCTATTCGCAGACCGTTTTATGCCGCGACTGCGGCTATGTCGCCAAGTGCGAGCACTGCGACGTCTCGCTCACCTATCACAGCGAAGAGGACTGCCTCAAATGCCACTATTGCGGCACCAAATATAAGATGCTCACCGCCTGCCCCGTCTGCGGCGGCCACCATATCTGCTATGCCGGGACGGGTACGCAGCGCGTCGTGCGCGATCTGCAGCAGCTCTATCCCGAGGCGCGCATTCTGCGCATGGACAATGATACGACGAGCGGAAAGGAGGGACATTTCCGCATCTTAAAGCAGTTTGCCGAACGACAGGCGGATATCCTCGTCGGCACGCAGATGGTCGCCAAAGGGCATGACTTCCCGCTGGTGACGCTCGTGGGGATCCTCGATGCGGACATGAGCTTGCATTTTCCCGATTATCGCAGCAATGAACGTACTTTTCAGCTCGTAACGCAGGTCGCGGGCAGGAGCGGGCGCGGCAGCGAGAAAGGGGACGTCATTTTGCAGACGTACGACCCCGACAACGCCATCCTGCGCTATGCGGCGGCATATGACTACGAGGGGTTTTATCATCACGAGATCAACATGCGCGCGGCGCTCATGTTCCCGCCCTTTGCCAGGATCGTGCGTGTCATGGTCACAGGCGAGGAGGAAAAGCTCGCGCTCGAAGCATTGCGCGAGGTCTACGAGAAATTACAGAGATTGTATCTGACGCACGGCGAGGATTTTCTCTTCTTCAACCGCATGCATGCGCCCATCCGCCGCATCCAGGGTAAGCACCGCTATCAGGTCCTCATGCGCCTTGCCTCGGACACTTTGCTCGCAGAGATCTACGATGCGGCGTCCTCCGTCACGCGGCGGGATGTGCTGGTGTATGTAGAGGAAAATCCCTCCAATCTTTCTTGAAGCGCATTCATCCCGCAATCCTTTGTCGGGCTTACGCACGCCTCGGTCGCGTACCACATTAGTACGCTCCCTTCGGCGTTTGCGCGCCCTCCTTGTCTTGCGGGCGACTGCGCTCCAAGGGGTTGAATCATTCATCCCGCAATCCTTTGTCGGGCTTACGCACGCCTTGGTCGCGCCTTTATGCGCTTTCGTTGGCGGCAGATTTCGCATTTTTGCTTTCAATTTACAATCAGGAGATAATTATGATCAGAGAGATCGTACAGATCGGCGCTCCCGTCCTGCGGGAAAAGTGCGCGCCGGTCAAGGAATTTGACGAAGCGCTTTGGACGCTTCTCGACGACATGAAGGAAACGCTCCGTCATGCCGAGGGAGCAGGTCTCGCCGCACCGCAGGTGGGTGTTCCCGTGCGCGCCGTGCTGGTGGATGTCGAGGAGGGATACTTTGAGATGGTTAATCCCGTCCTGGTCTCTCAGAAGGGAGAGCAGCGCGGACCCGAGGGTTGTCTTTCGGTGCGCGGCAAGGTCGGTTATGTCGTACGGCCGGATAAGGTCAAGGTCGTATTTTCAGATCGGAAGGGTAACCGCTGTTCGCTTGTCGCGCGCGGCTTCTTTGCCCGCGCCGTCTGTCACGAACTTGACCACCTGGACGGCATTATCTATACCGACAAGGCGACCGACGTGAGGGATGAGGATTGAATTATCCCCGCGTCGCAGTCGGCAGCCGACTCATATGCGACGGAAGGAGGAGACTATGAAAATCATCTTTGCAGGTACGCCTGATTTTGCCGTACCCGCGCTTGATAAAATTGCGGAGACCTTCGGCGTCGCCGCCGTTCTCACCCAGCCCGATAGGCCGCAGGGAAGAAAGCGCATTTTAACGCCTTCGCCCGTCAAGCAGGCGGCGCTGGCGCGCGGGATCCCCGTTTTGCAGCCCGTAAAACTGCGCGAGGAGCTTGCCCCCCTCAAAGAGGTGGGCGCCGATCTGATGGTCACCTGCGCATACGGGCAGATCTTATCGCAGGAGACGCTCGATCTCTTTCCAATGGGCGTCTGGAACGTTCACGCGAGCCTGCTTCCCAAGTACCGCGGCGCGGCGCCTATCGCGGCGGCGATCGCGGCAGGGGAGAAGGAGACGGGCGTCACGATCATGAAGACGGACGCGGGGCTGGACACGGGTGACATGTTCCTGCGCGCCGCCCTTCCCATTGCGGAGGACGATACCTGCGGCTCGCTCACCCAAAAACTCTCCCATGTCGGCGCGGAGCTCATCTGTTCGGCGCTTGCCCGCATCGAAAGGGGAGACGTCGTGCTTGAGAAGCAGGGCGAGGGGACAATTTGCCGCAAGATGAGCCGCACGATGGTCGATTTTGACCGCCCGGCAGGGGAAGTGAGCGCGCTCATCCGTTCGCTTTCGCCCGCGCCGCTTGCATTCTGCGCAAGGGGAGACCGGACGCTCAACTGCTATCGGGCGCAGGCAGTCCCCTTTGACGGCGCGCAAAAGGCGGGCACGGTCGTTGTGTGTTCGCCCAAGCACGGACTTATCGTCGCCTGCAAGGAGGGCGCGGTGCGCCTTTCGGAGATCCAGCCCGCAGGCGGCAAACGCATGGCGGATACCGCGTTTGCGAGCGGCGGCAAGCTCCAAGAGGGGGATTGTTTTGACCAACCCGTTCTATGATCCCTATCAGGTGCTCACCAAAGTGTATGGCGCGGGCGCGCACTTAAAGCTTGCGCTTGCGGATACGCCCATTGAGGAACTGCACCGCGCGCGCACCGTCCGTACGGTGTACGGCGTTCTGGAGCAAGATCGCTACCTTACCGCATGCATCGCCACGATCGCGCAAAAGAGTCCAAAAAGCGCCGTCAGGATCGTCCTGAAGATCGCGCTCTACTGGCTCATATTCCTTGAAAAACCCAGATACATGGTCACCGATACGGCGGTGACGCTCCTCAAAAAGCTTGGCAAGGGCGGGGCGGCGGGCTTTGTCAACGCGGCGCTGCGCACATTCGAGCAGAATAAGGTCATCATCCCCGCAGGGGATGAGGGACTTGCGCTTACGACGCCTTACCCGCTGTTCGCCATTGAGAGGATCCGCCGCGACTGGGGTGCGCGCACGGAGGCGATCGTCCGGGCAAAGAGCTGCGGCGTCACGGTGCGCTTCGTGCGCGGTGCGGAAAAATACCTTGACAGAGCGCATATCGCGACCCCGTTTGAAAACGTGTATATCTTCGAGCGGTTCGCTCGCGACGAAAACTTTCTCGTCGGCGACTATACCTTCCAGTCGGTGGGCAGCATCGCGATCTGCGGCGTTGTGGAGCCGTGCGAACATGTGCTCGACGCGTGCGCCGCGCCGGGCGGAAAGTCGGTGTTGCTCGCGGGCAAGTGCGCGCGCGTCACCGCAAGCGAATTGCACGCACACCGCGTTTCGCTCATTGAGAGTTATGCGGCGCGCATGGGGACGGGGAACGTGACTGCCGTGCAGGCGGACAGCACGCTCTTTCGCCCCGAATGGGAAAATGCGTTCGACGGTGTGCTCTGCGACGTGCCATGTTCCGGCTTCGGCACGGTCACGGAGAATCCCGACCTGCCTCTTGGTAAGACGGCGGAGAGCGTCGCCGGGCTCACCCCGACCCAGCGCGCCATTTTGGAGAACTGTGCGCGGTACGTAAAGCGCGGCGGGCATCTGTACTATTCGACCTGCTCGCTCTTTTCCGAGGAAAACGACGGCATCGTCGCGCCCTTCCTTGCGGCGCATCCCGAGTTTGTATGCTGCGAGGCGCAAAGTCCGCTCGCGCATGAAAAGACGGCGTGCGGTCTGCAGTTTCTGCCCGATACCGCCTATGGCGCGGGATTTTATATTGCCAAAATGAGGAAGTTATGAAAGAGATCCTGCAAGACAAGTCCCCCGAGGAGATTGCCGCGCTCGTAAAGGAGGCGGGGGAGAAATCCTTCCGCGCGGGTCAGGTGTACCTCGGGCTGATGCAGGGGAAAAAGATCTCCGAACTGCCTGTTTCGCCCGCGCTGCGCGCCTTTTTCCTGGAGCGGTTCGAGGACGAGCCCGTGCGCATCCTGCGCACGCTGGAGGCGAAAGACGGCACAAAAAAATACCTCTTTGCGCTCGCAGACGGCAACGTCATCGAAGGCGTGCTCATGAAGTACAAGTACGGCAATACGCAGTGCATCTCCACGCAGGTGGGCTGCCGCATGGGCTGCAAGTTTTGCGCGTCCACTTTGAATGGGCTGGTACGCAACCTGACAGCGGGGGAGATTCTGTCCCAGGCGCTTATCGTCAACCGCACAGAGGGCGGCACGCTTAAGGATCGGGCGGTCACCAACCTCGTTTTAATGGGCAGCGGCGAACCCTTTGACAATTACGAGAACGTCGTGCGCTTTCTGCGCCGCGTGACGGATGCGCAGGGCATCGGCATCAGCGCGCGCAATATCAGTCTTTCGACGTGCGGCATCGTCCCCAAAATGATGCAGTTCGCCGAGGAAGGCATCCCGCTCAACCTGACCGTCTCGCTGCACGCTGTCACGGACGAGGAGCGCGCCCGCACGATGCCCGTTGCCAATGCCTACAAGATCGCGGACATTCTGGATGCCTGCGCGCACTATTTTGATAAGACGGGCAGGCGGTATATCTTTGAATATAGTCTGATCGCGGGCGAGAACGCGGATGAGGCGCATGCCATTGCGCTTGCCAAGCTCCTGCGCGGCAGACCCTGTCACGTCAATCTCATACGTTTGAACGAGGTCAAGGAGCGCACGCTCATTGCCGCGCGCGAGCAGGAGGCGCAGCGGTTTTTGAAAACGCTCACCGACCGCGGCATTTCCGCGACTCTTCGCCGCAGCATGGGTTCCGACATCGGCGGCGCCTGCGGGCAATTAAGAGCGAGTTATCTAGAAGAAAACAAAGCGCCGCTTTGCTTGCGGCAACATGATGAGAAATAAGCGCCCTTCGGGCGTTGAGACAAGGGGAAATTATGTTACAAGTGAAAGTAGCGCCGTCCATTCTTGCGGGCGATTTCGCGCGCATGGGCGAGACGGTGAAACGGCTGGAGAACTGCGGCGCGGACTATATCCATTGCGATGTCATGGACGGCAACTTCGTGCCCACGATCACGTTCGGCAATCAGATGATCGAGCACATCCGTCCCTATACGACGCTGCCGCTCGACTGTCACCTCATGGTGCTGCATCCCGATACGCGGCTGGAGAGCTTTGCGCGCGCGGGGGCGAATATCGTCACCGTACACGTCGAGGAGTGCCGCGAATTCACGCTTCAGACGCTGCGTATCATCAAAAACTACGGCATGCGGGCGAGCGCGGTCATTAACCCGAACACGCCCGTTGAGCAGCTCTTCGACTGCGTAGAAGTCGCGGACATGCTGCTGCTCATGAGCGTGCACCCCGGCTGGGGCGGGCAGAAGTTTATCCCCGCCACGCTGCAAAAGATTGAGGCGCTTCGTGACTTCTGCGTGCGCAACGGCAGACCGGAACTGGATATCGAGGTGGACGGCGGCATCACCGAGGAGAATGTCCGCGACGTCATTGCGGCGGGCGCGAACGTCATCGTCGCGGGAAGCACGGTTTTCCGCGCGGCGGACATGCAGGCGACCATCCGCCGCCTTCACGGCGAATGAGGGCGCTCATCCTTCTCAACGGCGAATCCTACCGCGGCGCGATCGACGCGAGCGGCGCCGTTGTCTATTGTTGCGACGGAGCGTATGACTGGGCAAAGGGCAGGGTGAAGATCGACGTCAATCTTGGCGACTTCGACTCCCTCTCCTATGTTCCCGATCCGCCCCCCGCGGAGGTCTATCCGACGGAAAAGGACTACACCGACGGCGAACTGGCGCTTCGTCGCGCGCTCGATGCGGGCGCAGCGGAGATTGTCATCTACGGCGGCGGCGGAAAGAGGGAAGATCATTTTGTCGGCAATCTGCACCTTTTGTATCAGGCGGCGCGGCGTGGCGCGCGTGCGGTCATGGTCACCAACCATGCGCGCATCTACGCGGCGACGGGCGAATTTGTCCTTCGGGGTGCAAAGGGCAAGACGGTCTCCGTTACACCCTTCGGCGGAGAGGTGCATATACTGGAGAGCAGCGGGTTTTACTATCCCTTACCCGCGCGCTTTGTCTACGGCGCGACGATTGGCATCTCCAACGTCGTGACGGCGGACGTCGCGCGCTTTACGGTGCAGGGGACGGTGCTCGTATTCGTCAATGAGGAGGCAACGTGAACGTCATCGTGTGTTGGAGGGCGCCGCTGCCGCTGCGCCTTGTCCTGCGGCTATTCACCAAACGAAAATGAGATACTGCGATATGCACTGCGACGCCCTCACTGCTGAGGGCGTCGTGCAGGTTACAAGAGAAAATCTGGTTGCAGGCGGGTGTCTGCTGCAATGTTTTGCTGCGTTTGTCAAAGAGGGCGGCTATTCGCATTTTTGCGCTCTCGCAGACGATTTTGATGCGCTCTGCGCGCGCGCGGGATATCATAAGGTGACGCGCGCCTGTGAGATCAAAGAAGATGCCGTCAACGCTCTTCTGACCGCCGAGGGCGGCGCATTTGAAACGCTTGAAGAGCTGGACGGACTGTACGCGCGCGGCGTGCGGATGGCGGGACCGGTGTGGAACACGCCCACGGCGGCAGGCTTTCCGAATTTCCCCGACTACGCGGGGCTGTGCGCGGGCAGGGTGCCGCCCTCCGCGCGGGAAGGAACGCGCGGACTGACTGCATTCGGGCGGCAGGCGGTGGAGTACATGTTTATGCGCGGGATGCTTGTCGACGTCTCGCACGCGAGCGACAAACTCTTTCGGGAGGTCGCGGCATACAAGCGTCCTTTTGTCGCCTCGCATTCCAATTCGGCTGCCGTGCAGGCTTGGGCACGCAATCTGACGGATGCGCAGCTCAAAGCGGTGGCAGACTGCGGCGGCGTTGTCGGGTTGAACTTCTGCATGGACTTTTTGTCGGACGACAAAAGCGCGGAGGGTCAGCGCCGGGCGCTCCTTGCGCACGCGCGGCATATTTTGTCCGTTGCGGGCGAGGATACGTTGGCGCTCGGCTCCGATTTCGACGGTATTCCGCCAAACAGTTTCCTGCCCGATCCCTCGCATATGCCGAAGTTTTTGGGATTGCTTGCGGACGCGTTTGGCAGCCGCGTCGCGGAGAAGATCGCCGCGGGGAATTTTCTGCGCGTCTTTGCGGAAGTCTGCCCTTGAAGCGGAGGTTTAACATGGAGATCTGTTATCGTCCTGTCGGACAGGGAGAACTTGATCTTGTACTCTTTTCTGCCTTTGACCGTCGTCAGAATGTAACTGACTGTTACCGACGCGCCGAGGACGGAAGCTGGCGTATTTGTTTCGATCCGTTCATCGATGACTGGACGACAGAGGACTTTGCCTTTTTGGTGCAATGCCTGCGATGTACGGTTGCCAAAGGCGGTGTTGTGTTCGGTGCATTCGCGGCGGGTAGACTCAAGGGATTCTGTTCAGTGGAAGCGCCGCCGCTCGGAACGCGGGGGCAGTATCGCGATCTGACCAGTCTCCATGTTTCGCGGGAGTTGCGCGGGCAGGGGATCGGAAGTCATTTGTTTGCTCTTGCGGCCGATGCGGCGCGTCGCTTGGGCGGAGAAAAGCTCTACCTTTCCGCGCATTCTGCGGTAGAGACGCAGGCATTTTATCGCGGGATCGGCTGTGTTGACGCAGAGGAGATTGTTGCCGCGCACGCCGAACAGGAGCCGTTCGACTGCCAGTTGGAATATAAACTCTGACGAATCTGCAGAAGGCAGCAAAGAACAAGAAGCAAAGCATCCGGGACGATGGGGCGACTGCACGCAAAAAAGGACTGCCGCAGCAGTCCTTTTTTCTTGCTTGGAACTTAGACGCGCTCGATCTTGTCGCTCTTCAGGCAGCGCGTGCAGACGTAATCGGTTTCGACTTTTCCGTCTTTGACAAAGGAAACCTTCTGAACATTGGCCTTAAATGCACGCTTGGTCTTACGGTTGGAATGGCTCACGTTGTTGCCTGCCGTCTGACCTTTTCCGCAAATACTGCAAACTCTCGACATAATATCATCCTCCCGAGGGGCGAAATTTTCTCTGCTTTCAAAACGCACGGGACAAGCCCGCGCGCCGAACAAATCAATGATAGCATTTCTCCCGAAAAAAAGCAATGAAATTGAGGGCAAAAAAAGTATTTTTTTTTGGTAAATATCGAAAATTTTTTCAAGAACGCTTGCAAATTGAAGCACGATAGGGTAGAATAGGAAAGAGAACGTTTGGGGGCAATCATTTATGTCTGTAAGCACGAGCAACGCATACGGTAAAATTTCCATCTCGGATCTTGCGATCGCCAAGGTCGCGGCGCAGGCCGCGCTGGAGAGTTATGGCATCGTCGATACTGCGTCGCGTCATTTTACGGATACGTTCGCCGAACTGTTCAAGAAAGACGCGGGAGGCAAGGGCGTGAAAGTCGTTACGTCCGGAAACCGCATTTTCATCGACATCTCTGTCCTCATCAAGTACGGCGTCTCCATTGAGGCGGTCGCCGAGTCCCTGAAGGAAGCCATCAAGTACAAGGTGGAAAACTTTACGGGTATGATCGTGGATACTGTCAATGTCAATGTGGCGGGTCTGAAATTATAAGTAAGGTCTCTGCGCGACTTCAATATTCGGGAGAATCAGGTTTCATGCAAAAAACGATCAATTGCGCCACATTCCGTAAGATGGTCCTTGTCGGTGCGAAGATGCTGGAAAACAACAGGGCAAAGGTGGATGCGCTCAATGTCTTCCCCGTGCCTGACGGCGACACCGGTACAAACATGTCGCTTACAATGCAGTCGGCTGTGAAAGAACTTTCAACCGTTGCCTCCAACAGCTTCCCCGAAGTATGCGATCATGTTTCCAAGGGCGCGCTGCGCGGTGCGCGCGGCAATTCGGGGGTTATTCTTTCGCAGATTTTCCGCGGAATATGTTCCGTTCTGCACGACAGCAAGCCCGAAGTGGACACAAAGACGTTCGCCAAGGCATTGGAAGCCGGCACAAAAGTGGCGTATGGCGCCGTGTCCATTCCCAAAGAGGGCACCATTCTTACCGTCGTCAGAATGATGAGCGAGTATGCCGTAAAGATTGCGGGCAAGTATAAGGATTTTGAGACCTTTCTTCCCGCCGTTATCGAAGAAGGGGATCGAGCGCTCGCACAGACTCCCGAACTGCTTCCCGTGCTGAAGAAGGCAGGCGTTGTGGATTCGGGCGGCGTGGGTCTTATGACCATCATGCGCGGATTTCTTTCCGCGATCATGGGTGAGGAGATCGTCTCCGAAGTGCAGACCGAAGCGGCCAATATGGCGGGCGGTGACGCGGAGTTCGGTGATAATTCTGACATTATCAATATGGATCTCGGCGAGATCCAGTTTGCATACTGCACGGAGTTCTTTGTCATCAATCTGAAAAAGAGCACTACTCTCGCCGATATCGATAAGCTGCGCGAAAACCTGATGGGGATTGGCGACAGCGTCATCTGCATCGGCGATCTGGAGATGGTCAAGGTGCATGTGCATACAAACAGCCCCGGCGTCGCGCTCACCTATGCGCTGGAGCTGGGCGAGCTGGATCGTCCCAAGATCGAGAACATGCTGGAACAGAACCGTGCGTTGAAGGCAAAACGCGAGGCGGAGAAGAAAGAGCAGGGCATGCTTGCGATCTGCGCGGGCGAGGGCATCTCCGATATCTTTAAAGATCTGTTTGTTGACCGCGTCATCGAAGGCGGTCAGACGATGAATCCTTCCGCGTCCGACATTGCGACGGCAGTTCAGAAGATCAACGCGGACAACGTATTCGTATTCCCCAACAACAAGAATATCGTGCTTGCCGCGGAGCAGGCAAAGGCGCTCGTCGATAACCGCACGATCCACGTCATTCCCACCAAGAACGTTCCGCAGGGTTTTGCGGCGGCGCTCGCGTTCAGCCCCGATGCACCTGTCGAGGAGAATAAGACCAATATGATCCACGCGATCGACAACGTCAAGTGCGGTCAGGTCACACATGCCGTACGCACGACAAATGTCAACGGCTTCTCGATCAAGGAGGGTGATATCATCGGTCTTGACGATAAGAAGATCCTTGCCAAGGGACACGATATCGATGAAACGGTGCTCAAGCTCCTTGATAAGCTCAAGGACGATTCTCATGAGGTGATCACGCTGTATTACGGCGAAGGAATCGATGAGTCGGATGCGTCTGCGCTCTCCGAAAAGGTGCAGGAGGCATTCCCCGACTGCGACGTTGACTTCCACTACGGCGGACAGCCCGTTTATTACTATATGCTCTCATTGGAATAAAATATTGGCGGCGCGGGCGCAATTTTGCGCCCGCGCCGCCGCTTCATGAAAATGGAACTTGTCAGACTCAAGGGCGTCACGGAAAAGCGCGCCGCGGAATTCAATAAACTCGGCATAACGGACAGCGCACAGCTCGTGCGCTACTTTCCGCGCGCCTATCTCGATATGACCGACCGCACAAAGATCACGTCGGTCTATCACAACGATACGGCGCTCATTGCCTGCCGCATCGTCTCCGTCGAGCCGCCCAAGCTGTATTCGCGCAACAAGACCGTCCGCGCCTGGCTGGAGCAGGACGGCGTCACCTTCTCGGCGGTGTGGTTTCACATGCCCTACCTCGCGCAGCGCTTAAAGCCGGGCGAGTACCTCTTCTACGGCAGGGTGCAGAACCGCTACGGGCAGATCAGCCTTGTAAACCCGACGTTCGAGCCGATGGAAAAGAACGTGCGCCTCAAGGGGCTCGTCCCCGTCTACCCCCTAAAGGGCGGGCTGACGCAGCGCATCGTCCGCGACGCGGTCTCCTCGGCGCTCGCCGTGGAGAAAATCGTCTCCGTCATTCCCTATGAACTGCGGCAAAAGTACGCGCTTGCGCCCCTGGATGGGGCATACCGCGCCGTTCACGCTCCCAAGTCGCAGCAGGAGATGCGCGAGGCGGCGGAGCGCATTGCCCTGGAGGAGTACTTCACGCTGCTCTCGGCGTTCAAGCTCATCAAGGGAGACCGGCAGGAGGCGCGCGTCAACAAGTACGCCGTCACCGAGCGGGAGGTCGCCGACTTTGAAAAGCGCTTTCCCTTCCCGTTCACGGCGGGGCAGCAGGCGGCGGTGCGCGCGATCTACGATAATGTCACCGGCCCCGTGCGCATGAACCGCCTCTTGCAGGGCGATGTCGGCAGCGGCAAGACGGCGGTCGCGCTGACGGGCATCTTCATGGCGCTCAAAAGCGGATTTCAGGCGGTCTACCTCTCGCCGACCGAAGTGCTCGCCGCGCAGAACTATGCGCTCTTACAGCATACCTTTCCCGAGTACCGTGTAGGGTACCTTGCGGGCGGCAGCACGGCAAAGGAGAAGCGGGAACTAAAGGCGGCGCTCGCCGCGGGGGAGATCGACGTGTTATGCGGCACGCACGCCGTCCTGCAGGGGGACGTACACTTCAAGAACCTTGCCTTCTGCGTCTGCGATGAGCAGCACCGCTTCGGCGTCGCCCAGCGCAGCAAGCTCGGCGAAAAGGGGGAGTCGCCCGACATGCTCGTCATGTCGGCAACGCCCATTCCGCGCACGCTCTCGCTCGTCTTTTACGGCGATCTGGACGTGACCACCATCCCCGACAAGCCGCTCGCACGCCAGCCCATTACGACCGCCATCGTCCCCGCCTACAAGTACGAGGACATGCTCGGCTATGTGCGCGGGGAGTGCAAAAAGGGGCGGCAGGCGTACTTCGTGTGCGCCAAGATCGACGATGACGAGGGGGAAGTGACCTCCGTCACCGAACTTTGGGAGGAGCTGAAGGGGCGGCTTCCCGACGTCCGCTTCGGGCTGTTGCACGGCAGGATGAAGGACAGGGAAAAGAGCGCCGTCATGACGGCGTTCAAAAACCATGAATACGACTGCCTCGTCTCGACCACCGTCATCGAGGTCGGCGTGGACGTGCCCAATGCGACCATCATGGTCATTATGAATGCCGAGCGCTTCGGGCTTTCGCAGCTGCACCAGCTGCGCGGCAGAGTGGGGCGCGGGAGCGAGAAGAGCTGGTGTTTCCTGATGATCGGCTCGGACAGCGACGCGGCGCGCGAGCGGCTCGGCATTTTCAAGAGTACGTCCGACGGCTTTGCACTCGCGGAAAAGGATCTTCAGCTGCGCGGCAGCGGCGACTTTCTGGGCACCCGCCAGAGCGGTCATATTTTGACGGACATCAAGAACCTGCGCTATTCGACGGACGTCATTTTCACGGCAAAAAAACTGACGGACGAGGCGTTTGCGCGCCGCCTGAATTTCGAGGAGATCAGAAGCGCCGCCATGGAGAAGTACGAAAGCCTCAGGGACGTGACGCTCAACTGATGCCGTTTTGGAGTACGGCGGAAAGTCGGCAGGGGAGAGGATGTATGACCAAAGTGCAGCAGGAATATTTTGCAGATCAATTTGTCAGAAAGGACTTGCGGGAGCGCGTCCTCCACGAGATGAGCAAGAAGCCAGATCGGTTTGAATGGAGACTTTGCCACGACGTGCACGGGATGATCGATGAAAAGGCGATCGTTTTTGGAGGCGATAAACTTAATGAAGCGCAGGCGATCGCGCAATTGAAGAAGTATACCCGCGAGGGAAATGGATTTCTGGTTTTCTGTGCACGGGACGGAGAAATCGTATCGATCGAAGAGGGAGTTGAGGCATGTTTTGTCTCAGGGGGCGGCAGTGCGTTTGTCATGGACAAGGTCGCCCTGTTCAAAGAGGAATATTTTTTCGGCTCGCCCGATAAGTTCATCGTTTTGGCATCGTCGGCGCGAAAGGGGTGAAAACGCCGTCATTTTGTTTGACAAAACTTACTTTGGGGTATAATATAATAAAACAAACTCCATGGGCCTGTTTCGGATTCGATTGCAAGCGGAGTTTGACGGACGCACGTCGGAGGCTCGGCTCCGGAAAAACGGAACAATTTTAAATGCTGATTCC
>JAGHIT010000065.1 GCA_017887095.1 Clostridia bacterium
CCTCGAGCGCCTGCCGCTCAAAATTGGGGTTTTGCATCTGCTCCAGGCTCAGGCCGCGCGCGTGGTTCTCCTCCCAGACGAGGATGCCCAGTTCGTCGCACAGATCGAGGAATACTTCGTCGTTGGGGTAGTGCGCCGTGCGCACCGAATTGGCGCCCAGGTCGCGGATGAGGGCAAGGTCGTACGACATGGCGGCAAAGGGCAGTGCGCAGCCGTACTGCGGGTGATCTTCGTGGCGGCAGACGCCCTTGATCGTGATGGGCGCGCCGTTGAGTAGGATGTGCTTACCCGAGACGGCGACTTCGCGGAAGCCGAAGCGGTCGATAAGGTCGTCAAAGGGTACGCCTTCGCGTTCCAGCGTCGCCGTCACGGTGTAGAGAACGGGCGCTTCAGGCGACCATGCCGTGACGTCGGAAAAGCGCATGTCACCTTCGAATACGCTCTCGCCCTCTGGCAGGGACTGCGCGTCAAAGACGAGTTTTTTCTCCGCAATGCGTACGCGAAGAAGCGTCGGCACGGACTTGAGCGCATGCACGCATGCGCGGACATGGGCATGCCAGACGCCGTCTATTTTAGCGGGCGTGACGTGGACGTACTCGATGAACGCGTCGCCGATCTGCTCTAAAACGACGGGGCGGGAGATGCCGCCGTAGGACATATAGTCGTTGGGAACGTGCAGCGCGCTCTGCTCCGAAAAGCGATTGTCCGCCACGATCGCGAGCGTATGCTCGCCCGCCGGAACGTCTTTTACGACCGCTTGGAATGCCGTATAGGCGTTGTAGTGCGCGGCAATTTGTTCCCCGTCTAGCCAGACGGTCGCCGTATGGCTCACGCCCTTGCATTCGATGCGCAGATTGCCGCCCCCTGCAAAGCGCGTCTCATAGCGGCTCTCGCCGCGGTACAGCCCGAAGCCCGGGTATGTCTCCCAGCAGCTCGGCGTGGGCACGGGGAAGACCTCGCCCGCCTGCTCTCCCTGCAACGGGGTAAAATGCCAGAGCTTGCCCGTCAGTTCCTGCTGCGGGCGGACGGTGTGTTGCCGAAACGTACGGATCATAGTGTACCTCGATGAAAATAGATGAGTACCGTCAGCACCGTGACGGCGACAAGCGTAACGATGCTGCCCGCAAGCCGCAGTTTTCCCATTTTTTCACGGCGGATGAGCGCCGTGGCGAATAGAATCGCCAGCTGCATGGGCTGCACGAGCGAATACAGGAGCAGATTGTGCTGTGCGGCGATCGCCTCCGTCCACAGCCCTGCCGCATTGGGAATGCGGGTGAGCGCCCCGAGGGCAAGTCCCTTCTTGCGGAAGAAGGTCTTAAATTTGACAAAGGGGAGTTGCAGGAGCGCGACGCCGAGCATGACGAGCAGCAGCACGCAGACGGGGGAAGTCCCCTCGAGCACGTTCATCTGCAACCCGTACAAAAATTTGGAGGCAATGTAAATAAGGCTTAATAGGATATAGCGCAGCAGCTTTTCCCGCTTTTCGCCGAAGGCGACCGGTCCGATGCCCGCAACAAGCGCGGCGGCGCAGGGGAGGAACGCCCAAAAGAAGGTCTCCGTCCCGCGCGCCAAATCGACGAGATAGGAGACGATGACGTTCAGGCTCAGCCATGCCTTGAGTTCATAGGCGGAGACCGTCTTTAAAAGCGCCGCGCTCGTGTAAAATTCCGCGATCTTCAGCGCGACGAGCACGATGAGAGCCAGCCCGCTCTGCAAGGTGAAGGCAAAGTTCCAGCCCGTAAAGGGCAGAACGAGCGCCAGGAAAAAGGCGGTGGACAGCGCCACAAGGAAGGAAAATTCCTGGGCGCTGCAGGCAAGCTTTGCCGAAATATACTTGTCGCCAAGGGAGGACGCCGTGTAGAAGACGACCGTCAGCAGGGAAAATACCAATGTTCTTACCTCAAAACAGCAAAGCTATCATATCACCTTGACAAGCAAAATACAATGGTGTATGATATTGAAAAATTGATCGATTGTTATATCGGTTATGATCCGGGAGGATAGGATGAACGTACTGCGCATCGGAGAGACTTCGCACGGGGCGGACTTTTGCGTCCTGCGGGAGAAGGGGTACCCGCACTATCTTCTGCTGCTCGTCGAGACGCCCGCCCTCTTCGAGGCGGACGGCGAATGGATCAGTACCCCCGCGCATACCGCGTTTTTGTTTCGCCCCGGACAGCGGCACAGCTATCGCGCGGCGGGCGAGGCGTACACCGATTGCTGGATGCACCTTGCAAACGAATCGCCCCTGCTCTTTGAGGCGTTTCCCTTCGGCAGGCCAATTCCGCTCCTCTCGGCGGAGCGCTTTTACGGGCTCTTCCGTATCCTGACGGACGAATTTTTCTCTGCCCGCCGCACGCGGGAGAGCGTCGTCAGTTCGCTCTGCTCGGCGCTCATCGAGATGATCGCCTCCGAGGTGGAGGTCAGAAGCCCGCTCTTTTATTCCTTTCTCGCCCTGCGGGAAGAAGTATTCCGTTCGCCCGCGCGCGCATGGAACGCGGCGCAGGCGGCAAAATCGCTCGGAGTGAGCGGCGGCTATTTTCATGTCGCATACAAAAAGTTTTTTTCCGCGACGTTCACCGCCGACATGATCGCCGCGCGCATTCAGGCGGCGGAGGAGCTTTTGCTCTCCACGCCGGACAGCGTCGAGCGCATTGCCGAGCGCTGCGGCTATCTCAATGTAGAGCACTTCATCCGCCAGTTCAGACGGGCGACGGGGACGACGCCTCTGCGTTTCCGCACCGGACACAGCGGTACGGAATGATATGAAAACGAAAGGATGACAAGCGCGCCGCGCGGCAGGAAGCCGCGCGGCGCGCTTTGGTTTTTCTCAATATTCCGTCAATCCGAGCAGATAGTCGGCGCTGACGCCGAACGTCGTGGCAATGAGGATGACGTACTCTGTCGTCGGGACGCTCTTTCCGTTCTCCCACAGCGAGACGGTGTCCTGCGAGACGGATAGCTTTTCCCCGAATTGTGACTGATTGAGGTGATTTTCCAGCCTTGTCTCTTTGATCCTTGCTGCAATAATACTTGCGTTCATGCCCACCATTTCACGAAAAATATTCGTAAATTATTTGACTTACGAGATATTCTCGTATATACTATGAGTAAATATGAAAAAAATAGGAAGGTAAAAAACAATGTGGGCAAAGCGTATGATCGTCGGATTGGTTTCTTTTGCGCTTCTTGCAGGAGCAATTGTCTTATCGTATGACCCTCCTGTGGTAATTGTCGGAAAGGGGACAGGGGAAAGTGCGCAGATCCGATCGATCGAAGACATGAGCGATGTTTTGCAATCTTTGAAATCGCTTGGGAAAGCGGAAAACGCGATGACATTATCGTTGGATTCCGGGGAAAACGCCGCGCAGAGATATTCCAGCGTTACGGTGACGGAAAACACGAACATGCTTTCCGACCGCTCTCATTCAGAGGGGGATTATTCCTCTTCGTCCTACGTTTCTTTTCGCAGAAAACTGCAGATCGCATTGACAAGCAATGCGGCTTACTATGTTTCGGACGGACAAATGATCAGCAGATCTTCTTCGGAACAAACTGTAAGGCATACCTTGCAGAACGGACAGTTTTATTCCACTACAACGGAGCGGAAGTCAAAAATTTTCTTGGATTTCTCCATTAACATATATATGAGCGCCTCATATGTTTTGCTTAAGGTCAATCGGCTAGAATATAGTTCATATGACTACTATAAGTATATTAACTCTTCTGATTCGGATAAAAACGAAGAAAAAGAAACTTGGGATGAGGACCAGGCGATTATGCAGCTTGGCGCCCATTTAGGACAGTGGATCGATTGTTCCTCCGATCCCGATGTCGCAAAACAATTTCTTTCGATCAATGAAAGCAATATCCAGACGCTTGGCTCTATCGGGGATTTTGTGGAGGACGCTGTACATAGCGAGGACTCTCCATTTCAACAGACAGGAGATCTCTATACCGTAGACGAGCGCGGCCTGCTTGCCCTTTTCGGATTATCGTCGGACAATGGGCTAAGCACGGATAGTTTCAGGGGGTCGCTGAACATTGATCTTTCATCCGCAGAGACGCCGTCCATTGTTTTGGATATGAGCAATTCTGTCTCGGGAACGGACAGCATAAAAGCAAGTATTCATGAAGCGTTTTATTTTGAAAATATAGATAACACGGTGATCAGACTTGCAGATAATATTGATGCCGTTGATCTTACGGATATTCTCAAGGAGGAACTTTGATGAAAGCCGAAGAAAGGAATATGTCGGAAGAGATGTGTCTGACAGATGACGATCAGCTGAATCCCGAACAGACGGTTGCGCGGGAGACTGAAAACGCGGAGGAGTATTCTGAGGAGAAAGAGAAAAGGACTTCCGGTCCGCTCACAAGATTCGGTTGGATATCCGTATGCGGCACAGTTGTATCGTGGATCATAATGCTGTTAACGATCTGGAATATCACTTCCGCATTCGGAGAGGCGGTTTCCGTTGTAACGATATTTGAGTTTTTGTTTTCGATTTTTTCTATCCGTTCGGGAACGATTTATGTGACGCTTGCAAAATGTTTCTTATCCGTCCTATATGTTGTGCTGTTTGTGATTTCCGTTAAAAAACTCGTTTGGATCACGGGAAATGTATACAAGACTGTTTCTCATAAAGTCATGCGGAACACGCCGAAACGGCCTGAAACGACGGCAAATTTTATCTGTGAATATACCGCATCGATTTTAATAAGGTTTTATGCCTTTCTCATTGTGGCGTATATTTTAAGCGGTGATCCGCTGACGGCCGGTTCCTGGATCGGCATTGCGGTAGGCGCAGTGTATGCAATCATTTTGGTTTGTTTAGCGGCTTTGCCGAGAAAAGAATCCGGTAAAACTTTCTCCGATAAGGGCGTGTGGCGGCAATATCTTTTTCTTGTCGGGCGGCAGGTACTTCTCTTGCTCTGCGTCGGTTGCATGGCTTTTGCTCTGGGAAAACCGGCAGGATACGATCTCGCTTTTGGACTTCAGGTCTTGTTTGGCGGATATTTTCACGGCGTAAGCGGATTTTTTAATACGATATATTATTCTTTGGCGGAAAATGTTATTTATCTTATAGCATTTGCTTTCTTGTTTTCGTTGATTCAACTGTCGCTGACAGGGGTCAGCGTTTCTTCCGGGGTTCGCCGGGGGGCGAATCACGATCTTAAAAAACTTTGGCTGCGTATTCTGATTCTGATTGCCGTATACGCGCTTCTGACAGGGTTGTTTTCTGCAATAGGTTCCGACGGCGGTTTTCATGTGACTGACGAAATCATTTCGTCATGGTGGAGTACGGTAAAGGACGGCATCGTTCCGGTGATATTAATCGCGGCGGCGGGCGTATTGTCTGTTAGCGGTCTTTTGCAGGACGAGGGTTCCGAAATGAAGAGGAAAGAAATGGAAGAATAAGCAGCAATTTTGTGTTCTGTTTGTATTCTTATGTAATTAGCGCGCCGCGCGGCAGGAAGCCGCGCGGCGCGCTTGTGATACAAGGCTGGATTTTGCGTGCGAATATGCAGCGAGTGTCCAAAGCGGCGAGGTGCGGACGGATGCGCTTTGTCGTAAAATGCAGAGAAAATACATATAATACCTGTATGGAGTTTGTGCGGGAGATCTGTGCGGTACTCGGGGCTGACGCCTTGAGCCTCCGCTATACCATCGTGAGCGGGAAGGGAGCGTACTTTCAGAATGTGTACAGGCTCGCCGCATTCTCGGAGACGGAGATCGTCGTCCGCAGCAGACGGGAAACGATCTCCGTCAGCGGTGCGTCTCTTTCGCTCGGCAAGTATGAAGCGGGAGATTTGGTCGTTTTCGGCGATATTGTGCGCATTGAACGCAAAGAAGGGCGAACATAGACGTACAGCCCCGTTTACGCAGATGAGACAGAGCATCGGGTATGGGCGCAGGCGCGGCATCCACGGTGCGTACATGGTTGTGAGCCGCGGGGTTGCGGAAGGAGGCGGGAGAGGATGCGGAGCGCTCAGATCGAGATCGAGGGCATCGGTGCGGCGCGGGCGGTGGAAAAGCTCGTACAGGGCGGCGTGCCCGTCCTCGGGGCAAAATTGCAAAAAAAGGGCGTCCTTATCAAGGTGGACGCCAAACATTGCAAAAAAGTTTTTGCAATTTTGCGCGGTTCGTGCTATAATGTAAAAAAAGTTTCGTTTTCCGGGTGGCGCAAAGTTCTTGCGCGGCTGCAACGGTGCGCGGGGCTACTGGCGGGGGCGGCGGTGTTCGCGGGCGCAGTCCTGTTTTGCCAAAGCCGTGTGCTGCGCATCGAGGTTGTCGGCAGCGGCGCCTGTTACACCCCGGAGATTCTTGCGCTGCTTGCTGAGAGCGGGACGGGATTTTTTTCGCCCGCGCCGGAGGGTGGTGCGCTGACCGCGTGCATTCTTGCCCTGCCACGAGTGAGTTTTTGTTCGATGCATCACGAGGGCGGCGTTCTTACGGTGCAGGTGGAACTGTCCGATGACGTACTTCCGCTCTCCACGGAACCGCTTTATGCTCCCGTAGACGGCATCGTTTATTCTATTACGGTCGTGGCGGGTACGGCACTGGTTGCCGTCGGCGACAGTGTCAAGGCGGGCGACGTGCTCGCGGAAAATGGCACGCAGGCGACCATTGCGGGTGTGACCATAGCCTATTCTGTGGACGAGATCTATCCGGGCGGCGAAGAGTCCGCGCTGGCACAGGCGTATCTCGATCACGGAGATATAAATCAACTACAGACGGAAAAGACCGATTCGGGCTGGCGCGTAACGGGCGAAGCGCGCGTGAGGGCCTCCCGCAATCTCGGTTGAGGAGGAGACCACGGATAAGACGGTTACGGTGGACACAGGCAGTCTGGACAGGCTTCGGACAGTCATTGGGGTCCTGGATGAAAATTTGACGACGATCGCGCGGGAACTCTCGCTCTCCACCCGCATCGACGGGACAAAGATCGTTCTTTCGGGTGAGGCGGCCCAGGCGGGCGCCTCCGTCATCAGGAGTTTGCTCACCGTTGTAGACGCGGGTGAACTGATCGACAAGAGCAGTCTGCTCTACTGTATCTCTCTCGCGCGCGAGGGGGACGGCGAGGAATTCGGCGCGGCACTCAAGGACGTCGTCGCAGTCACATCGCGGGGCAAGCCCGTCAAGTGCAAGACGCTCGGACAACAGCACTATGTTGCGGCGATGCGCGAAAATACAATCACGTTCGGCACGGGACCTGCGGGCACGGGCAAGACCTATCTTGCCGTCAGCTATGCGGTTGCGTGCTACAAGTCCAAGCTGGTGGAGAAGATCATCCTCACCCGCCCCGCTGTTGAAGCGGGCGAAAAGCTCGGCTTCCTGCCGGGGGACTTGCAGACCAAGGTCGATCCCTACCTGCGCCCGCTTTACGATGCGCTTCAGGAGCTGTTCGGGCTGGAGACGTACGCCAAACTCATGGAGAAGGGCGTGATCGAGGTTGCCCCGCTTGCCTATATGCGCGGCAGGACGTTATCCAATGCCTTTGTCATCCTGGACGAGGCGCAGAACGCGACGCGGGAGCAGATGAAAATGTTCCTGACCCGGTTGGGCGAGGGAAGCAAGATGGTTATCACGGGCGATCTGACGCAGACAGACCTCCCCGACGGAAAGACGAGCGGGCTGGCGCATGCCGTGAGCGTCCTCAGGGATGTGGATGACATCGCCGTCATCCGTCTCACGGAGCGTGACGTCGTACGGCATCCGCTGGTCATGGCGATCGTTCGTGCTTATGAGCGAGACGAACAGAAACGGGAGGACGTTCGTAAACGGAAAGGAGAAAAACGATGAAACACGAAGGGGAAAAGAAGAACGGCGGACTTGTCGGCAGTGCGCTTGTACTGGCAGCGTGCTACATCGTGCTTTGTCTCGTATGTTTTGTAATGATCGTCATTAACGATCCGATAAATTGGACGGCATATTTCCTCGAAAATTATACCGACCTGCTGACATTGGCGGTATGTGCTCTGCTGCTTAGCTTTATCGTTTACTATTATTATTATTTTGAGGACCGGGAATTTGTTGCGCAGGCGCACAACGTCGCACTTGTCTTTTCGTTGTTCATAGTGTGTATTGTGCTGAGTTATGCCTTCGGGAAGCTCATCGACATCTACGCACGCCCGTGCGCGCTCTTCGCTTTGCTCTGCGTGTTTCTCTTTAACCGCAGACAGGCGATCCTGCTCAACTTTATCTTTTCGGTGTTTATGTTCGTCATCGATACTTACACCAATAATTTTTCCGCGGACGGCGCGACGACGCAGGTATACTATTCCCTGATGCTCAGTTTTGTCTGCGGCACCTTCGCGATTTTTGCGGCGGCCGGCGCCAAGACGCGCGGCGGACTGCTTCTGACGGGCTGCGCCATCTCTATTCCCACCGTTATCATTGTCACGCTGCTGCAGGTTCCCGTCATCTATACCGAGCCTGTTGTCTTTTTTATTTCCATCGGCTGTGCTGTCTTCGGCTGTATCGTGTCCGGCATCCTTGCGCTGGCGGGACTTCCCATCTTTGAAAAGATCTTCAACCGTCTGACGGTGTTTCGCCTCAGAGAACTTACCAGTACCAACGCGCCGCTGCTCGTGCGGCTCAAGCAGGAAGCGCCCGGGACGTTCAATCACTCGCTCGTCGTTGCCCAGCTTGCCGAGTCCTGTGCGGTCGCTATCGGCGAAAATGCCGAACTTGCGCGTGCCGCAGCATATTATCATGACGTCGGAAAATTAAAACAGCCGGATTGTTTTACGGAAAACCAGACGGACTATAACGTACACGACGAGTTGATGCCGGAACTTTCCGCGGATATTATCCGTTCGCATGCGCGTGACGGGTATGAACTGCTTACGGCGTCGCACTTCCCCAAGATCATTGCGGACTGCGCCCGAGAGCATCACGGTACGCTCCCCATCAAGTACTTCTATAACAAGGCGATGCGCCTTTCGGGCGGGGAGGCGGATGTGGGAGATTATTCCTATCTCGGACCAACGCCCCGCTCGCGCATTGCGGCGATCATCATGATCGCGGACGCATCGGAGGCGGCGACGCGCGCCCTGAAAGATCGTTCGCCCGAAAAGGTGGAACGCACCATCCGTACCATCATCGAGGAACGCATGGACCTTGATCAGTTTGCGGATTGTGCGATAACCATCCGCGATCTTTCCGTGATCCGCCAGACGCTGGTGGAGACGCTCTCGGGCGTACATCATCATCGCGTGGAGTATCCCGCTATCCGATTTAATCGCGACAGAAAGGCGGTGAGAGAGGAGGACAAGTCCTGATGCGCATCACCTTCGATTCCGATCTTCCCGCAGCAGGTCTCGCGCGCCTTGCGGAAGCGATGGACGGCTTGTGGGAGGGCGACGATCTTTCTGCGGAAATTTGGCTCATTCCGGCGGAGGAGATCCGTGCGCTCAATAAGCGGGAACGCGGTGTCGACCGTGTCACCGACGTATTGAGTTTTCCGTCCATGGACGATATTAAGGACAAGCCGATATTGGCAGAAGAACATGCGGACAGCGTGCGGCCGGAAGACGGAACCGTGTTTCTGGGAAGCATCGTCATTTGTGAGCAGCGCGCGCGGGAACAGGCGGAAGAGTACGGACACAGCTTCGAGCGCGAACTCTGGTATCTTGCGGTGCACGGCCTGCTGCACTGTCTGGGATATGATCACGAGACAGAGGAAGAACGGCGCGAAATGCGCGAAAAAGAAGAATACGTAATGCAAAAACTTGATCTTCGGAGGGAAGTGTGAGAAGCGGAACGGTCGCCGTCATCGGACGTGCTAACGCAGGGAAAAGTACACTCATTAACGTGCTTGTAGGAGAAAAGGTTGCGATCGTGTCTCCGAAACCGCAGACCACGCGCGATCGCATCCTCGGCATTCTGACGCGTGAAACGCATCAGATCGTATTTGTCGATACTCCGGGCATCTACCGTCAGCGCAATGCGCTGACGGACGTCATGATGAAGACGACGGAAACGGCTTCGCGCGATGTGGATGCCATTCTCTTTGTTTTGGACGGACATGAAGGAGTGCGGGAGGAGGATGCGGAGCTGATCGGAAAATACGCTTCCCTCGGCGTGCCGCTTCTTGTCGCGTTTACGAAGATCGATATCATGCCGAAGGGGAATATTCCCGCCGAACTGAAAAAACTTGCCGATGCGGGCGTAGAGGCGGATATTTATCCCGTCTCTGCGCGCAAAGGAACAAATCTCCGAAAACTGGAGGAAGGGATCGCGGCGATGCTGCCCGAAGGAGACACTCTCTTTTCCGAGGATGTCGTTTCCGACCGCAGCGAAAAATTTATGGTCGCCGAACTCATGCGCGAAAAAATCCTCTTAAAATACGACCAGGAAATTCCGCACGGTGTGGCAGTCGTTGTCAATACGTTCGAGCGCGGCGAGAACGGAACGTATGAAGTGAATCTGGATATTGTGTGCGAAAAGCCCAATCACAAAGCGATCCTTATCGGCAAGCAAGGGAGGGCGCTCAAAGAGGTTGCCTCTTTCGCGCGCATGGATATGGAGAAGTTCCTGGGTGCGAAGGTTTTCCTTACAGTGTATGTCAAAGTTCGTGAGGACTGGCGGGACAGCACCCGTTTCCTGAAAGAGTTCGGATACGGAGAAGAATAGTTTGACGGTCCCGCTACATACTGTATTTCGGGGGTACGTATGCGGGAAAAAGGTGCCGCGGAGGTTGCTTGGGAACTGTTCGAACAGACGGGGAACCTCAGCTATTATATGCTGTACAAACGGCTGAAGGGTTGATCGTAAGAAACAGAAGGGAACACTATGGAATTCAAGGCGGATGCGCTCTTGCTGAGGGCGGTCGATTACGGCGAAAACGACAGGATCGCAACGCTCCTTACGGCGGAGCGCGGCAAGATATCCGCCGCTTTGAAAGGTGTAAGAAAGGCGGGCGCAAAACTGCGGTTTGCAGCCCAGCCTTTTTGTTTTGCAGAGTATGTGTTGGCTGCGCGCGGAACGCGTTGTACGGTGACGGCCGCCTCCCTGCATGATGCGTTTTATGCCCTGTGCGAGGATGTCGGTCGCTATTATGCCGCCGCGGTCGTCACGGATGCATGCGGCAAGCTCGCGCTGGAGGGGATGCAGGCGGGCGCGCTGCTCGTTGCCGCGATCACTGCTCTCGAGGGATTGTGCGCAGATGAGCCGCTTGCTCTCGTAAAGTTCTTGCTGTCCGCACTTGATTTCGCAGGATATCCCGTTGACACGGGCGTGTGTCCTGTCTGCGGCAACATACCTTCGGGCAGAATGCGCTTTTCCTTTGCAGACGGCGCGTTTTTCTGCGACGGCTGCTTTTCAGAGGCGACGCCCGCGTCGGAGAGCACCTATCTCGCGCTGAGGGCGGCACGGGGGACCGGGGCTGCGACGCAGGATGGTATTCTGCGGGCGCTGCGCCTGCTCGGCGCTTATTTTTCCCGTCAGGTCGGAGCGGAACTTTCAACACTGGAAGAATATCTGCGGATTGTAAAGTCAGTCGAATAGCATTTGCTTGACATTTGTAAAAAAATGTCTATACTTGTAACCATTTGAGGGTTTTTCTCAGGCAGAGAGGAATTTACCGCCTCTTGCGGCATGCCGTGAGTTTTTATTTTTGGGAGGAAACGGAGTATGGGTCGCATTCGCCGCGAGGACGCGCTTGTCCTTGCGCACTATTACGTTCCCGACGCAGTTCAGGCGGCGGCAGATTTTGTGGGCGACAGTTTTGCGCTTGCCCAGAAGGCGGTTGCGAGCGATAAACCCGTCATCGTCTTTTGCGGGGTCACCTTTATGGGGGAAAGCGCCAAGATTCTCTGCCCCGAAAAGCAGGTCTACCTGCCCGTCCCCGATGCGCACTGTGCGATGGCGGACATGGCGTCGGAAGAGGAGATATTACATATGCGTGAGAGCATCGAAGATCTTGCCGTCGTCACCTACGTCAACTCTTCGGCACGCCTTAAGGCGCTCTCCGACGTCATCGTCACCAGTTCCAATGCGGTGAAGGTCGTTTCAAGACTGAAAGAAAAGAATATCTATTTTATTCCCGATAAAAATTTGGGGCGCTATGTCGCGGCGCAGCTTCCGGAAAAGAACTTTTATTTCGGATGGGGCTGCTGTCCCATCCATAATGCGACGAGCTTAAACGAGATCGCTGCGGCGAAAGAGGCGCATCCCGGAGCGCTTCTTCTCGCGCATCCCGAATGTCCCGGAGAGGTGTGCGCGCAAGCGGCGTATGTCGGATCTACTGCGGGGATCATTGCCTATGCGCAGAAAAGTGCGGAAAAGGAATTTCTCGTCGGCACGGAGGCCGGTACGCTCTACGAGCTTTCCCGTCGTTGTCCCGAGAAAAAATTTTATCCCACCCGACCCGATTTTTTGTGCGCTGACATGAAAAAGATCACGCTTGAAGCAATCGAACGGATTTTTGCGGGGGAAGGAACGCCCTTGGAGGTCGAACCCGTCGTAGCGGAAAAAGCGGCGCGCGCACTGAAGAGGATGTTGGAGCTTGCACAATGAAGGAAGAATACATTGACACGCTCATCGTGGGCGCGGGCGTGGCAGGGATGAACTGCGCGTTGCATCTGCCCGCCGGAATGCGGGCGCTGGTCGTCTGCAAGGGCGGACTGAGGGAAAGCGATTCCTTTCTCGCGCAGGGAGGCATCTGCGTCCTGCACGACCGGGGAGACGAACAAAGCTATTTTGAAGATACGATGCGCGCGGGGCATTACGAGAATAATCCGGACACCGTGCGCTGCATGATCCGCCATTCGCGGGAGACGATCGAGGAACTGATTGCCCGCGGGGTGCGATTTGAACGTGAAGCAAACGGTGAACTTGCTTATACGCGTGAGGGAGCGCATTCCCGTCCGCGTATCGTGTTTCATGCCGACTGCACGGGCAAAGAGATCAGCTCGCATCTGTTGCGCGCGGTGCAGAAATTGCCGAACGTAATCCTGCGTCCGCACACGACGATGGTCGATCTTCTCTTTGACGAGGCTAAGACGCAATGCCTTGGAGCAATCGTGCGGGACAATAAAACAAAGGAACTGACTGCCGTACATGCGGGGAATACCGTGCTTGCAACGGGGGGCGTCGGCGGACTGTTCCCGCATTCTACCAATTTCCGTATTCTGACGGGAGACGGCGTGGGGGTCGCGCTGGAACACGGTATCGCGGTTGATCATCCGGAGTACGTTCAGTTCCATCCGACAACGCTTTATACGCAGCGCCGCGGCAGGAGCTTCCTCATTTCCGAATCGGTGCGCGGCGAAGGGGCACAACTGATCAATGCGGCAGGCGAACGGTTTGTGGACGAACTTCTTCCCAGAGATGTTGTCACTGCGGCGATCCGCAGGGAAATGCGAAGGGAGGGAAGCCGTTTTGTTCGTCTTGACCTCAGAACTGTCGCGGGAGGAGCGCAGACGCTGGCGCATCACTTTCCCGGTATCGTGGAACGCTGCCGGGAGGAAGGGTATGACGTATATTCGGAACCCATTCCCGTTGTCCCTGCCCAGCATTATTTTATGGGAGGCGTCCGCAGCGATCTGAAAGGGCGCACGACCATGCCGCATCTCTATGCTGTAGGAGAGACCTGCTGCAACGGCGTTCACGGGAAGAACCGATTGGCGTCAAATTCTTTGCTGGAAGCGCTTATCTTTGCCCGCCGTGCCGCAGACGAAATCGCAAAAGGCGAATTTGCGGAAGGACGGGCGGTAATCCCCGAACAAATATACGACAAGCATACAGATTACGCACGCCATCTGCGTGTAAAGAAGGAGGTGGACCTTGAACACGAGTAAGGTCACGCAAAAACTGCATTGGGATGAAATTTTGCTCGCGGCGCTCAGAGAGGATATCCCGTGGGAGGATGTCTCTGCCAACGCCGTTGTTCCCGCCGCTTTCCGCGGGCATGCCGATCTTATTGCGAAAGCGGACGGCGTCATAGCGGGACTTCCCGTCTTTGCACGCGTTTTTCAGCTTTTGGATGAGGGAGCGGAAATTATTTTTCATGTCAAAGAGGGTACCCGCGTGCAGAAGGGGGCGCTCATAGCCGAAGTTACGGGCGATATGCGCGCCATTCTTTCGGGAGAGCGGACGGCGCTCAATTTTTTACAGCGCATGAGCGGGATCGCGACGTATACCCGCGCGATGACGGATCTGCTGGAGGGAACGCGGACCGTTTTGCTCGACACGCGCAAGACGACGCCTCTTCTGAGAAGTTTTGAAAAATATGCGGTCACTGTGGGCGGCGGAAAAAACCATCGGTTCAATCTTTCGGACGGCGTGCTGCTCAAAGACAATCATATCGGTGCTGCGGGCGGAGTGGCCAATGCAGTTGCGCGCGCCCGGGAATATGCGCCCTTTGTCAGAATGATCGAAATCGAAGTGGAGACGCTCGCCCAGCTGGATGAGGCGTTGGAAGCGGGCGCGGATATTATCATGCTGGACAATATGAAAGGCGATGACCTGCTGGAAGCCGTACGTCGTGCGAAGGGTCGGGCAAAGACAGAAGTTTCCGGAAATGTTACGAGGGAAAATATCGCATATTATGCGGCGCTCGGCGTGGACTATATCTCTTCCGGTGCGCTGACGCACAGTGCGCCGATCCTTGACGTCTCCCTCAAGCATCTGCATGCAATAGAATAATTTTTGATCGGCTTTGACGCGCGGCAGTTCCGGACGGGAACTGCCGCGCGCTCTTTTTGTCTTTCGGGGCGTTCCGACGCGGAAGCGGGACAGAAAAAATGCGGAAAAATTTCTATGAAATTCGCTTTCGCCTACATGCTTTTCCGGAAAATGAAAATACTGAAAAATAGGTTCAAAAGGGTGCTGTTTGCACAATATGACGAAAAATTTTCCCAAAAATGTATTGACAGTATGCAAGATTTGTTGTAGAATTGTGATACCATTGATCCAATGGAGAAAATGTAAACTAATAAAGGGGGAGGACAAACAAGACTATGAGAAAATTAAAAGCCGGTTTGGTACTTTTATTTTCGATTTTGATGTCTTTGTGCTTGTTCGCTTGTACTCCTGCGGAGGAAAATCCGAATCCGGATGATTCTTCCGGAGAGACCGGCAAGGTGCTGAGCGCGCGGTTCCAATCGGATACTGCGACCATCACTTTGACGGACGAGCAGGCAAAAGACGAAGCGACCCGCAACGCCGCAATTGAAAAGAGCGCGGCGACTCTGAACGTTCAGGTTACCATCGAAGGGGAATCTCGCGTTCAGATCGTGAAGGGCGACGAGCTGGTATATAACACCGAAGGCGTGGATTGGACCACTGTCGGCGTTTATACGGCGACCGCTACGCTTGAAACGATGGAAGGGTATGATTGCGGTGAGGGCGTTGTTCTGAGCAATAAGGTCAGCATCCGTATCGATCACGCGTTCGGTGAAGTTGTGGACGGCACGGCTACCTGCCAGTGCGGAGCGACCAAGACGGTCGACGCATTGGAGGAAGGTCAGGCGGAAGTTTACAATATCGGTGCTTTCCATGCCGGGATCACCAACGATACGACGAACGGCGACCTTGAGCTTCTTGCGCCGTTCGGCACCGTTGCGCAGGGTTCTAACAATACGGAAGTCCTGACGATGACAGCCGGTACGATCCGTAAGGGCATGACCGTTACCCTGTATGGTACTGCGGTCAACGGAGGCGAAGGAACCGGTACGGATTTCTATGATTATCCCAACCTTGGTATCGCGCTGCGTAACTTTGATACCAGTTCCACGATCTTCCCCATTACAGATTCGGCGAAGAGTTACGTCGGCGGCATGTCCGTTATCGTCAGATCGGACGGCTGGGTCCTGATGGACGGTATCGGCGACAACGGAAATTCCCGCTACGGGACCCGTATGCTCGCAGGTCTTGTCGGCGGAAAAAATGATAACTTCAACTATACTTCCGTTCCCAACGGAAACAATTCCGACAAAACGCTTCCTTGGCCCGATTATGACTGCACACAGCGTCCCGCAGACACGAGTACATGGGGCGACTGGGCAGTGTATTCTTCGGGCGCAACGTTCAGCGAGGCGTCCTATTATGAACAGCAGCAGATCTCCTTTACGTATACGTTCCGCAACGATAACGTGATCGAGATCGTGTATACCGTTTATGCAGAGGACGGAACGGCAGGCGATGTCTTTACCTGCTGCATCAAGATCCCCGAAGCGTATGCGAACTCTTCTTTCGATACGATCGTTCACGGCGAATATACGAACATGACCTTCACGAGCATGGAGATCATCGAGCAGCAGAAGCTTGACACCGTTTCGTTCAAAGGTCTCGGGAGCGATGCGAAGAAGAATTACCTTGCAGGCGAGGTGTTCAATCTGGATGAGCTCGACGGCAACGTCAAGGTCACATATGCAAACAGCGATGTGGAAGTCGATCCCGACAGCTTCTCGCTTCAGGTCTATCGCGGAGAGGGCGAAGCGACGGAAGATTCCGATGCTTGGGTGACGTTGGATGACAATACGCGCCTGCTGGCAACGGATAAGAATTTCCGTATCATGGTCAAGTCCGGCAGTATGACGGTCTATGATTACATGAATCTTGGCGACAGTGACTTCGTTACGCTGATCGAAGAAAACAGTGTCACCGAAGTATATGGCGTCGGCGACAGCGCGACGCTCGGCAACGTTGGGTTTGCTTCCGACAATGCGGCGGCTCCCAAGCTTGTCATCAGCCCCGTCGGTACTGCAAACGCTGTTGCAGGCGACATCGGAAACGATACGGGCTATATCGTTCTGCGTGTCTACGGTGCCGATCTCGGCACAGCTACGACCTCCGGTATCGCGGAGATCCTTGAAACGAACAAAGATTACTTTGACGTGAAGGTAACGGTTGGCGGTGCGGAAAGCACGGCGACCATTACAGGCGCTCAGGATACGGATATCGTCATCGATGTCTCCGGCGTCACGGCTCCCGTTTATGCGGTTTCCGTGGATACGGATTACGTCCCTGCCAATACAGGTGCAAACGTTGAGTTCGTCTTCACGGTTTCGACGGATATTTATGAGTCTGCGCGTGTCGGTATGTCCGAGGCGTTCACGACTTGCACGACGACGGATGCTCTCGGTGATTCGGGAACCTTCCGTAACGGCGTTGCGTATACCGCAAAAACGGAAGCGGCAGACGGTATTACAACTCTTACGCTTACCGTAGAGATCCCCGCGATGGAAGTCGGCGGAACGGGCTATGCGTTCATCAACTTCTATACCGGAACGAACAACATTACAAGAGTGTATTACGGTGAGCCCGTTGCGGCAGAGGGCAGCGCGGTTGTCGAACTTCCTTCCGGCGAAAAGGGCTACTTCACCTCGAGCGGCAATAATCTCTACCTTGTTGTTGTCGGCACGTCGGATAACATTCTTGGCAGCCGGCTGACCACGGGCGATATCCTTGTCAACATCAACAACGGCGCAGGTTCCGTTCCCGGATACTACAACGTCGGCGTGACGTACGATATTGACAGATTCGTCTATGCGGATGAGGAACTCACGGACAGACTGTCCGCATCGATCACGCTCAACGGTACGATCGACAGCGTCAATGCTTACGATAACGACTTCAACTATGTGATCACGCAGGCGATCGACCTTACGAAGTTCGGCATCAAGACGAATAACGATTACTACTTTGAATACGGATTCTCGGAAGAGGATATGATCCCCGTTCATGTAGTTGTTGCGGATGGCGTCGTTACGATCACACCTGCAACGCTCAGCGAGACGGCTGTGAACATCGTCGCGGGCGGCGACTGCTTCACCTCGAGGGTGGACGGCTATCCCGTCACTGTGGACGGCGTCAATGTCTTCTACGGCAACCTTACGACCACGCCTGCAGAGCATGATTGGGAGTCGGATGACGGTGTTATCTTCACTTGCTCCGTATGCGGCGCGGTCACCAAGAACAACGGCACACGGTGGACGATTACGCCCGATATGCTTGAGGGTGTTACGAAGACCGGTCTCACCGTGACGATGAATACCTCCGGTGTCACGGGCGACTGGAACACTGTGGCTCTCGCCTCCGGTCAGCACAATGCAATCATCACTCTTCCCAACCTCGATCCTTTCAACATGGACACTCAGCTCATGACGGATGAAGAGAAGGCGATTGCAGAAACGTTAATTCCTTCCAA
>JAGHIT010000066.1 GCA_017887095.1 Clostridia bacterium
TCCTCTTCACAAAAATCTTTTCTCCGAAAATATTTTTGTGAGAAATATGGTAATCCTAATTTGCGCGGGAGCGCTTTGGGGAAAGAGTGAATTGACGCGAGCTAAACTGAAAGCCCTTAAAAATCGCGTCAAGAGAGAAAACGAGCCGCAGTCTCGTCGCGGCGGTGTTTTCTCTGAAAATCACGTCGAAGATTTTCGCCTTTGCGAAAAGATTCGCGTGAGGGAGGAATTATGTCTAAAAAAGAAACGAGCCCGGAGCTCACCGAAGAATTTAAGAAAACGCTGCAAATGACGCGCATCCTCGACGTCGAGGTGGACGACGAGTTAAAGCGCTCTTTCATCGCCTATGCGATGGCGGTCAACAAGTCGCGCGCCATTCCCGACGTCAGGGACGGTCTCAAGCCCGTGCATCGGCGCATCCTCTACTCCATGCACGAAATGGGGCTGTACAACGACAAGGACTACCGCAAGTGCGCCCGTATCGTCGGTGACGTCTTAGGTAAATTCCACCCGCACGGCGATTTCTCCGTGTACGATGCCCTCGTGCGCCTCGCGCAGGACTTCTCCATCAACTTCCCGCTCGTGGACGGGCACGGCAACTTCGGCTCGGTGGACGGCGACCCGCCCGCTGCAATGCGCTATACCGAAGCGCGCCTTTCTAAGCTCGCTGCAGAGATGCTGCGCGACCTCGATAAGGAGACGGTGGACTTCTTCCCCAATTTCGACGGCAACGAGATGGAGCCCGCCGTCCTTACGGCGCGCTTTCCCAACCTGCTCGTCAACGGGTCGGACGGTATCGCCGTCGGCATGGCGACCAATATCCCGCCCCATAACCTTGCAGAGGTCATCGACGGCACCGTCGCCCTCATCGATAATCCCGATATCACCGTCGACGAGTTGATGGAGTATATCCCCGCGCCCGATTTCCCGACGGGCGGTATCATCATGGGAAGGAGCGGCATCCGCAAGGCGTACCGTACCGGGCAGGGCAATATCATCATCCGCTCCAAGTGCGAGATCGAGGAGCACGGCACGGGCGCCAATGTCAGGAGTCGCATCGTCGTCACGGAAATTCCCTACCAGGTCAACAAGGCGATGCTGGTCAAGACGATCGCCGACCTCGTCAAAGACAAGCGCATCGAGGGCATCTCCGATATCCGCGACGAGTCGGGCAGAGAGGGCATGCGCATCGTCATCGAGTGCAAAAAGGATGCCAACGCGCAGGTCGTCCTCAATTCCCTCTATAAGCACACCAATCTGCAGATCTCCGACGGCATCATTCTCCTGGCGCTCGTGGAGAACGGCACCGAGCCTAAGGTCCTCAATCTCAGGGAGATCTTGGTCAACTACCTCGCGCATCAGAAGGAGGTCATCACCCGCCGCACCCGCTACGAACTTGCCAAGGCGGAGGAGCGCGCGCACATTTTGGAAGGGCTCGTCCTTGCGCTGGCGAATATCGACGAGGTCATCCGCATCATTAAGGAATCGGCAGACAAGAACGACGCCTGCCGCAAACTTACGGAGGCGTTTGAACTTTCCGATAAACAGGCAAACGCCATCCTGGAAATGCGTCTGCAGCGCCTCACCTCGCTCGAGGTGGAAAAGCTCAAGGAGGAACTGGAAGCGCTGCACGCGACCATTGCCGACCTCAAAGATATTTTAGCGAAAGAATCGCGCGTGCTGGAGATCATCAAGACCGATCTGCTTGCGATCAAGGCAAAGTACCCCTCCGAGAGAAAGACGGAGATCTCCGTCGATTTCGGCGAGATCGAGGACGCCGACCTCATCGACGAGGAGGACGTCGTCATTTCCATGACTCATTCGGGCTATGTCAAGCGTATTCCCGTCGCCGAGTACCGCGCGCAGAACCGCGGCGGCGTGGGTATCACGGCGCACCGTCCCAAGGAGGACGATTTTGTCGAGCAGATGTTCGTCTGCTCTACGCACAACGACATCCTGCTCTTTTCCAACTTCGGCAAGGTGTACTCCATCAAGGGCTACCATATTCCCGAGGCGGCACGCTCGGCGCGCGGCAGAGCGATCGTCAATATCGTTCAGCTGAGCGCCGGAGAAAAGATCGCCGCGATCCTGCCCGTCTATGCGCGCGACGGCGGGTATCTCGTGATGGCGACCAAGCAGGGGCTCATCAAAAAAACGGCGACGAGCGAGTTCGATCACATTATGCGCAGCGGTAAGATCGCCATCCGCATTGCCGAAGGGGACGAACTCATCTCCGTTCAGTTTGCGGGCGGCGAGGATGAGATCGTCGTTGCATCGCATTTCGGCAAGTGCATCCGCTTCTCGGAGAGCAATGTGCGCCCCATGGGGCGCGATACGATGGGCGTGCGCGCCATCACGCTCGCAAAGGGAGATTCGGTCGTGGATATGCTTGTGCTGAGGTCGGGCTGCGACATTCTCACCGTATCCGAAAACGGCTATGGCAAGCGTACCTCGCCCGACGATTACCGCTTGCAGGCACGCGGCGGCAAGGGCATCAAAGCGGGCGTATTCAGCGAAAAAACGGGCGCGCTCGTCAACATGAAACTTGTGACCGATGAGGACGATATTATGCTCGTCACCTCAGCGGGCATCGTCATCCGCATGCACGCGGCGGCGATCTCCTGCATCGGGAGAAACACGCGCGGCGTGCGTCTGATGAATGTACGCGACGGCGTCGTGGCGACGGTCGCCGTGACTGAAAAGGACGACGAAGCGGAAGTCGAAGCACCCGAGGAAACGGCGGCAGATCTTTCGCCTGAAGATCTTGCGGAAAGTACGGAGGACGAGACGGAAGAGAGCGGAGCGGGCGCAGATGAAAGCGGTGCGCCGGATGCGTCCGCGGACGACACGGAATAACGCCGGCGTCCACACGATCGACGACTTGTTTATGAACGAAAAAACCGCCCGCCATATTCATGGCGGGCGGTTTTTTCGCATACGTTTGTGATTTTTTGACCCAACCGATGCGCCGCCGCACAATCTGCGCGGCGGCGCATCGGTTTATGATTCCCTGCCTAAGATAAAGTCCACTCTGCGATCAAAGTGGGCTGCGAGTTTGAGAATGCTGTCAATCGTTGGCTGCTTGCTGCCGTTTTTCCACGCGAAAAATGCGCTGTCAGCAATGTTTGCCTCACGGCACAGTTTTTCGCAGGTCGTCTCGAAGTGCTGCATCAAAAATGCGAGCCGCTCCGAAAAGGGAGGACAGACATGAAAGCGCAGCGAGGGGTTGTACTGTTCCAAACCCAGCAAAAAGTCCGTAGAACAGGAAAAATAATCGGCGATGCGCACCAGATTTTCCACCGTCGGCGTGCGCTGCGCATGCAGATAGCGTGTCAGCGTGGGTGCGGTGATGTGCAGCTGTCCGGCAAGCGTCTTTGCGGTCATGTTCCCGCGCTCGAACATGAGCTCGGAGAGCGTCTCGGAGAAATGAAAAATCGAATGCTCTTCTGTTGACTTTTCAGCTTTTTTGCCGAAACCCATGAGATTTCTCACGTTTCACGCCCTAAGATAAAGTCCACGGAACAGCCGAAGTAGTCGGCAAGCCTGACAAGGCTCTCGACGCTCGGTTCATACCTTCCGCGGTGCCAGCGGTTGACGGTCTCCTCAGTCAACCCCGTGTCCTTTTCCAGTTTATACTTTGTCACGCCGAAGTGCGCGAGCAAAAAGGAGAGCTGCTCCGAGAAGGGCGGACGCTGCAGATAGGTGCGCTCCTCGGGCATGTCCTTCCGCCCGATCAGATAGTCGGCAGAGCAATGAAAACAGTCGGCAAGTATGACCAGCGTTGCAGAGGAGGGCATGCGCTCTGCCCTGCGCAGCCTTGCGATCACCGAAGCGTCCAACCGGGTCTGCGCAGCAAGTTGCGTGGTATTGATCTCTGCTTCCGCCATAAGTTCTTTCAGCCGTTCCGATAAATTCGACAAAATACTCATAAAATAGTGTCCTTTCGACAAAAAATTATCCCACAGTCTGACAAAATTCATTTGACTTTTGTCAGACGCAAGGGTATCATGATAGAAAATCGTCAAAAAACGCGACATACAAAAGGAGAACGAAGATGCAGGCACAGGAAATGTCGAAGGGATCACAGCAAGAGGTCACAACGGCGGATATTCTCTTTTCGCTCGTGCCTCTGATGTGCGAATATTTTGAAGGGTCGTGTTTGTGCGACGGCGCGCAGATCGTCTATACGCTTCCCGACGGGAGACAAATGCGACTTACAGCGGCGATCGTATAGGAACGGCGCGCCCGCAGGATATGCGGGCGCGCCGTTGTGAAAAGCCGTCATCAAAACAAGTTTGCGACTCCGCTCAAGGGACAGGTTTGCCGGAGGGGCAATACAATGCGCCGCGCCGACGCTTGTCGGCACGGCGCTCGTCTCGGCGACGCGAGGGGAGGACTATTTTGTCTTTTGTGCAAGCTTCACGTCAATGCTGCCGCACAGCACTTCTGCATAGGAATAGGCTGTTTTCCCGAGAAAATTTTCATCGTCGGGACGAACGGTGAACAGCGCGGGATAGACTCCCGTCAGTGTTCCGCAAAATCGCTGGACTTTGTTCCTGCCCAGCCGCACGGTGACGTCCACGCGCTGTTCTTTGAAGTCCAGGATGCGCCGTTTGACCCGCGCAATATCGTTATTCGGTTTGATCATGCTGTTGTTTTTGACAGGACTTATGAAAATTATACCCCGATTCGTGCATTTTCGACGATGTGTCCTGCGAATAAGCGGCACGGGGCGCGCATAAGATAGAGGGAAATCATATTCGGGAGGATCAACCATGAAAACACAGACGGAGACCTTCCGCGGTTACGGAAAGTTATTTTCGCTCGCGGCGCAGACGGCGGTCGAGTGCCGTTTCCCGGAGGCGGCAGTTCTGACGGCGTATGTGAGCGTGCACCTGGCGGGCGTGGAAGCGGGGAACGGCGAAGTCAGATATTACGGAAGGGCACATTTTTCCATCGTCTACGAAGACGCGGACCGCCATGTCTGCCGCGCGGAAAAGGGCGTGGAATTTTCGGCGCTCGCCAAGGATGCGCGCATCGTTCCCGCCTGTTCGGTGCGTGCGCAGCCCGCGGTGGAAAACGTCTCCGTTCGCAGGGAAGGTGCGAGCATTTTTGTGACTGCTCTCATCGGTACGGATATCTCCGTGTTCGGCGAGCAGACTTTTGACTATCTTTCCGGCGGAGAACTTGTCTGCCGCCGCGACCCGGTCAACTTTTTTTGCGCCCATCTTGCGGAAGGAGCGACGGAGGTGGAGGATGATTTTGAGGTGGAACGTATCGGCGACATTCTTCAGCATGCCGAAACGGTACATCTCTCTTCCGTTGTCTGTTCTTCCGGAATGCTCTGCGCGGAGGGCGAAGTTTTTCTCGGTATGCTTGCGATGCGCGGGGAAGAGCTTGTCTCCTTTGAACGCCTGGTGCCGTTTCGTATTGAGATACCGTCCGACGCGGCGCAAGCGGGCTGCAAGGCGCGCGTTGCCGTCTGCGTGCCGGAGATTGCCCTGCATGCCGATGCCGACGAGGAAAAGGGCGTGCGCATTCATGCGACTCTTTCACTCAGGGCGTCGGGCGTGATCTATGAGCAGGTCGCCGTCAGCGGAGTTACCGATGCTTTTTCTCAAAGATGCCGTGTTTTGCTCACATATTGCGTCAATGAGAGCGAAGGGGCGGGCGAAACGACCCAGCTTACCGAGCGTATTTCGGGAAGAGCGGCGCTCTCCTCGCCCATCAATTTTTCAGATACGCTGGAGGCGATCGTGCTGCAGCGCGCCGAAGCCAATCTGATGCGCGGCAACAACGGCATGCATGTCGAAGGCGTAGCGCTTGCAACTCTTCTTGTGCGCGGTACGGACGGAAGCCGGCGCGGCGTGGAAATGAGTCTTCCCTTTTCCGTTCCGGTTCAGACGGCAGATGCGCAGGTGAGCGTGCTCGCCTGCGGAATGAGTGCGCGGCAGAAAGAGGAGGGAACGATCGATGCCGAAGCGACACTCAAATTTACGCTTACCGAACGGATCCGCTCCACGGCGCGCCTTGTTGCAGAGGCGCAGGAGGGGGAGGCGATCCCTGCGAACGACTGTGCGGTCAGCGTATACGTCCCCCGGGCGGGCGACGGGCTGTGGGAACTTTCCAAGCGGCTTTCAAAATCGCCTGAGGAGGTCGTGCAGAGTAACCCCGATCTGGAGTTTCCCATCCGCGAGGGGCAGCGCGTGGTCATCTATCGCAAAAAGTCTCTCGGATGAATCGCTGTTTTTCTCCGGAGCGCCGCGCGGCGGTCGCCGCGCGCCGCTCCCTGCATACATTTTTTCCGATAAGGTGCATTTTTCCCCGATTCGCCTTGCCATATGCAAAAAATTGTGCTACAATGGCTATATATGGAAAGGATCGCCGTCAACGCATACGCCAAGGTCAATTTTACGCTGGATGTCGTCGGCAGCGCGGACGGCTATCATCTTATCGATTCTCTGGTCTGCACGATCGATCTGTACGATGTCGTACGGGCGCGCAGACGCCGGGATGCAGAAGTGTGTGTGCGCATGCGCGGCATGCCTTATCCTCTGCCGCCGGAGAAAAACAACGCATACCGTGCGGCCGCAGCGTTTGTCTCCGCTTTTGCGACGTCTGGAGCAGATATCCTGATCGAAAAGCGCATTCCGGTTGGCGGAGGACTGGGCGGCTCTTCGGCGGATGCGGCCGGCGTGCTGCGCGCCCTTGCCGCGCTTTACGGCATTGCGGACAGAACGGCGCTGAAGGCGCTGGCGGACGGACTGGGAAGTGACACGGGTTACCTTCTGGCGGGCGGCTGCGCGCGCATGACGGGACGAGGAGAGCAAATCGCTCCCGTGATCGGAATGAAACCCGTTTGGCTGCTGCTGATTTGCCCGAAGCGCGGCGTTTCGGCTGCAGCGTGCTACCGGGAGTACGATATGGTCGGTAAGGCGTATCCTCCGCAGACCGGTCATGCTCTGCGTCTTTTGCGGGAAGAGGGCACCATGTCCGCGTTGGGTTGTTGCTGCAACGCACTTACGGAGGGCGCCGTCAGATGCAATGCTGCGGTTGCCCGTGCGCTGGAAGAGGCGCGTCGTCTCTCGTCCGTTGCAGGCATGTCCGGCTCGGGCAGCGCATGTTTTGCTGTTTTTGAAACAAAAGAAGCGTGCCTGGAGGCGCGCACGGCATATCGGGGAGACTTTCGGACATATTGTGTCCGCACGCTTCCCGGACAAATACAGCGGGCGTTCCGAGGGAAATAAGGGCGCGCGAAAGGAGTTATCATGGAAGAACGCATTATGGATGAGGAGGAGATGCGGGGCATCAAAACACAGCGCGGCGGCGATGCGCCGGACGAAGCGGAAGAGATGCCGGAATATGAGCCGGTCGCGGACGAGAACGTGGCGGACGGCGAGTATGACGAGGATCTCGTCGGCTTGACGCCCAGTCAGCTGCAGGAGGAACTGGAGCGCCGCGAAAAACAGCGTGCCGAGGCACATGCCGAGAGCCTTCGCTATCGCGCCGAGGGCGAGGCTGCGGTGCAGCGCAAAGCCTACGATGAGGCAGCAGGCTACTTTGAGCAGTCTCTCTCGGTCGAATATGATGAAGAAGTGGAGGCGCTTTTCTGGTGGGCGCGCACCCGGGGGCTGACGTCGTCGGATATCCTGTTTGACAGGGACGCCGCGGAAGAATTTTCCGAAGCGGGGGAAACGACCAAGAAGCTTGTGCTCGATGCTTTCGGGGAGGAACTGCGCAACGCGCGCAGGGTTTTGTCGGAAGAGGCGGAGCCGCTTCGCGAGCAGGTCCGCGCGGGGCAGGAAGCGCGCCGTGCGCCTTTTATTGCCAATCGCAACTATTATCGTCTGCGCTTTTTTGTCAGTGCGGTGCTCACAGTGCTGTTTGCCGTCGGGATCGGCGTAAGCGCAAGTTTTCTGTTGCGTACGCAGAGCGATCTTCCCACCATTCTCATGATCGTGTTCGGCGCTCTGACATTTGTTTCGGTTTGCTTTTTCCTCTTTTTCTCGCGTAAGCTTGTCGTGGCGACGCGCCTGTGTAAAGCGAACGAACGGCTTTCTTCTACCGAGGAAGGCGAGCGGCTGGAAGAACTTGAAGACGCGCTTGCCTGCCTTGATTATGTTTTGGGAACGTCGGAAGGCGAATAAATATTCCGAACGGATGCGCGCAGGCGCAGCGAAATGCTGCGCCTGCGCGTTGTTTTTTAACCGAACGGTTTTGCGGGACATGATAAGATTTGATACGGAAAAATAATATAAAAAAAGCATGAAATCGCGCAAAAATTTTTTCTGCGCCTCTTTACAACTTCGGAAAAATAGAGTATAATGCGAAACGGGAAATAATTGCGGGATAGTACCCCGCCGATAAGGAGGAAATTTGTAACAATGGAACTCATTCATGAAAGTGTGGGAAAGAAGCTTTATCGCGACGGAGACAGGCTCATTAAGTCTTTTGACGAGAGTTATTCCAAAGCGGGCATTCTCAACGAGGCGCTCAATCAGGCGCGTGTCGAGGAGACGGAACTGAATATTCCCAAGGTGTTGGGCGTCACCGTCGTGGACGGAAGATGGTCTTTGATTTGGGAATACATTGACGGTGAAACGCTGGAAGCTCTCATGCTCAAACACCCCGAGAAGGAGGATGAATATCTTAATTTCTTTGTCGATCTTCAGATCCGCATGAGCACGGAGCGTGTGCCGCTTTTGGGGCATCTGCGCGACAAGATGCACATGAAGATCTCGGCGAGCGCTTATCCGGCAACGGTGCGTTACGACCTGCACATGCGCCTCGACGGCCTGCCTCGTCACAATAAGCTGTGCCACGGCGACTTCCAGCCCAGCAATGTGGTCATTACGCCGGACGGTACGCCTTACATCATCGACTGGTCGCACGCGACGCAGGGCAACGGTTCCGCCGATGCGGCAAGGACTTATCTCATCTTCAAGCTTCAGGGCAAGGAAGAGCTTGCGGAGAAGTACCTGAAACTGTTCTGCGCCAAGACGGACACGGCGATCCAGTACGTTCAGCGTATCCTTCCCATTGTTGCGGCTTCGCAGTCCGTCAAGGGAAAGCCCGAAGAAAAGGAATTCCTCGACAAGTGGGTCAATGTCTGCGATTGGCAGTAACATGTCGGCAAAGAGAGCGGGAAACCGCTCTCTTTTTCTGTACGGCAGAGACGGCCGTGCATACAGGCGTTGACATACTGCCTGATTTTTGGTACAATCTATCTATGCGGGAACAGGATACGCGCACCGCACTCCTGTTGGGAGAGTGCGGCGTCGAAAAACTTCATGAGAGCCGTGTCGCCGTATTCGGTTTGGGCGGCGTAGGCGGCTTTTGCGCCGAAGCGCTCGCGCGGGCGGGCGTAGGGCATCTCACGCTCGTCGATAAGGACGTGGTCGAGGAGAGCAATATAAACCGTCAGATTGTCGCGCTTATGTCTACCGTCGGACAACACAAGACCGAAATCATGCGCAGGCGCATCGCCGACATCGATCCTGCCTGTAACGTTGCGGCGTGTACGCTCTTTTATCTGCCCGAGACGGCGCATCTTGTACCGCTTGCGGGCTATGACTATATTGCCGACTGTATCGACAATGTCACCGCCAAGCTACACCTCATTACGGCGGCGCAGGCGGCGGGCGTTCCCGTGGTTTCGGCGATGGGCGCGGGCAATAAGCTCGATCCCGCCCGATTTCGTGTTTCCGATCTCGCGGAAACAAAGACCGACCCTCTTGCGCGCATCATGCGAAGAGAGCTCAAAAAACGGGGCGTGGAGCATCTTCCCGTCGTCTGGTCGGACGAGCCGCCCATGCCCGTGCATGCGGACACGGTAGGCTCCGTTTCCTTTGTCCCCTCCGTCATGGGGCTGATCATGGCGGGACATATCGTCA
>JAGHIT010000067.1 GCA_017887095.1 Clostridia bacterium
CGCTCCGTACATCTGCTCTTTTTGCAAACGTAAAAAATATCCTTTTTTTCAACGAGCCACATTTTCAACGCCTTTTCTTTTTCTTTCGCACTAAATTTTAACCCTCTCATATATTGCCTCCGTAAAACAAATGGGCGGGCTACCCGAAAGCAACCCGCACAAATTCCGCAATCCTTATTGTTTTTGCCTTTTTTCCAACTCGCCAACCGCCCACCGCAAAAACTCGGCTTTTTTCATTCCCGCCGCCTTTATCACGCCGTCGATGTATGCGAGTTCTTCGGGGGTAAGGTTTACAATAAAAGGCTTATATTTTCCGTTGACTTTTGCGGCATAACGCTTGTCGGCGGCTTTCTGCGCCTCGCTCCTTGCCATATCCTGCCGCCTCCTTAAAATAGATCGCTTTTGACGACGTACACCTTCAAGTCGTCAAACGTCGGGCAATCCGCCTTTTGTACGTTGTACACCAAAGACACGTTGCCGTTTTGGGTGGATAGTGTCCACGATTTTTTATTCTCGCGCACCGTGTACACCTTGCCGCTCTTTTTAATCGTCATTTTATACCTCCTTCGGGCGGAATAGCCGCCTCCCGCACGGCTTAATTTTAGCCGATTATTTCGGCTATTCTTCTTTTGATTGCCTCGGCGTTGGTGTAAAACGGGTTTGTAACGCCTTTGATAAAATCCTCGTCGCGTTTGTCCGATTGCCACCCGTTTATAACTTCGCCGTATTCTGCGCCGCGGGTTTGCCCGCCCTCGGTCAATGTGATGTTGTCGCCGAACGTGATAACTTCTTGACCGTTCAGCAAAACCGTCGCCGTCCCATGCGTTACGCTCCCGCGGTTGCGCCTTACTGTAAACACCTCTTTCGTTTTTTGCGTCCTCCTTGTTTGACAAAGTTTTATGTTTGTGCTACAATAGGACTTACGAGGGGGCGGTTGCGCCCGCCCCGCTCTGCCTATCGACGATTATTTATCGTCGGTTGCCTTGTCGGACTTCGGCTTTTTCAGTACGATTGAAATTCTGACGCTTTCCACGGCTTTTTGATTTTCAATCGCGTTTGCCAAGTCTTGCAAGGCTTTTTTGATTTCGTCCATTTTGCTCACCTCCTTTGTTTTTGTAATTATATTATATCATAGTCACTATGATATGTCAATCGTTTATACGCATTTTTTCAAAGAAAAATATAAATTTTTTACACCAAAAAACGCCTCGCTTTTTGTGGCGTTCTTGTTTTGTCAATATAATTTTATAACCTTCACTTATTGACTTCCCTGTTGGCGTTTGGTATAATGATTTTGCTACAAGCAACTATGCCTTCGGTAAAAATCGCATCGCCGTGTACATCAACTGAAAAATTTATATAGTCGGAGGATTTGAAATAATGAAATGGTTTTGCTCTTTGAAAAAGTCGTTGCGCATTGTGATCGCGGTTTGCGCATGGTTGCCGCTCGTTATCTTTGCCGCCGCCATAAGCGGCTCGATCGGCGCGGACGGCGAAGGTATGCAACCGTGGCAAGCCGTTGTTACCCTTCTATTGCTTGCCGTTGGCGTGTTCTTTACTGTGTTTGCGGTCATTGCGAGCAAACGAGAAAAGGCAGCAAAGCCGTCCGAAAGCCACGCACCGACGCGCCCGAAACCGGCATACACCTCCGTCCCGTCGACTGTTACGGCGCGTGTTGCGCGCCCTGTCGTTCGGTATAATAACACCCCCGCATTTTCCTGTAAGTTGATAAAAAACGGCAATGCGGAAATGCAAGACAATATCGCGTGTTGCAACGAGGGCGAGGAAGTGATTGCCGATTACGACCCCGACGCGGATTTATACGTTTGCTCGCACGATGTCGGCGACATCGGATACTTCCCCGAAAAATTCGGCGACCAATTGACGGAGCAATGTCGCATTAAAATAACTGATATTGCGGAAAACGAAAACGGCAAATATTCCGTTGAGGTTTCCGTCTATATGCAAGCCGAAGACGGCGTATCCCTGCCCGCATTTACAAAGGTTGTCGGCGTATCGTTCGGCGATCGGCAAGCATACATAAAAGAAAGCCGCGAGGGCGACCCACTTATTATCAAGCACGCTCCGACGAACGAGTACCCGAACGCCGCGGCGGTCATAAATGCCCGCACGGGGCAAATGCTCGGACATATCAACAAAGATTTTGTCGCGTCCTTGCTGTCGGCGTTCGGCAACGGTTTTTCGCTTGAAGGCGTTATCAAGGACATCACGGGCGGCACTCCCGACGCGCCTCACCTCGGTTGCAACATTGAAATAACGCGTTGCAAGTAAGTATCAAGTCAATTATAAAGGGCTATCGCAAAATGCGGTAGCCCTTTATTTTACTTAAAATGTTTTTCGCCGAGCGCACTCGCCCACGCCTCAAACCATATCGAATTATAAGGCGGCAACACCGCGCCGCGGCGGGCTTTGTATTTACGCCACCAATACCGAACGGCGGACGGTATGCTTATCACGAACGGCATAAACATGCCGAGCATAATATTTTGCAATCCGTGTCCGCTTTCGTGCTGTTTCATAGAAAGCGAGGCGTTACGGTTTACCACAAACACGCCGCCAAGGCTAAACCCACCCCACCCTGCGCCGACCTCGAAATATACGAAGTAATGAAAGCGGTGCGGGCGGTGTCCCGTAACAAGGAGCGCAAGTGCAACGATCAATCCCAAAGCCGTTACAATAATGCCCCAAGTACAGGACGCAACCCAAAATCCAATACCTTTAAGAATTTTCATTCGCTTTTACCTCCGTTGACTTATTCTTGAGGTTGTAGATTGCCGCCTCGATCTGAGTTGTCAACCACACCTCCATATTACCGAAGTTCGCGGTCAAATACTCCTTCACCTTTTCGGGAAGAATGGTTTTGATGGTCTCAAGCGCATTTGCAAGCGCCGTTTTCTGTGCCTCTTCCGTAAATGCGTTTTGTCCCTTCAAGGACGAGACATAGGTCTGATCAATCTGCTTCACAACGTCCGCCACTGTGGTCACGGCAGAAGTCAGCATCGACTTGGCGTTTGCATCGGCAATCTTATTGTTGATGAGTTCGATCAGCTTTGCTACGCCCCACGATACCAACCCTGTAACGATAATGGATACCGCGCTTATGACAATGTCACTCCAGTTCATTCTGCAACCTCCTCGGTCTGCTGAGTGGGCGTAACATCTTCTGTCGGCTTCTCCTCTTTGATGATGACCTGCTCTGCCTTGATAACCGTGCGGCGCTTGCTATCGTCGCCGAACGTCAACTTCGCAAACTGATTTGCGCCTACCGTCGCCCAGCCTGCGACGCCGCCCAAGATGATAGAGGTCAGCAAGTCCGTCGTGGGCATGATCTCGGGCACGCTTTCAAAGAAAATAAGACCGAGGCTCATGCCGATGAGCACCGCCCACATAGGAATGAGCCTGCGCCATACGCCGTTTGACTGATTTTTGACGAGTCGCCTGTAAATCGCCATTGCAATGTAGACGAGTCCGAGAATTGCGAGGATTCCCAAAATTTTGATGAAATGTTCCATATATGTACCTCCAAAATTTTTTTACCATTCGGCTTAAAAGAGTTACTTGCTCTTAAGGTCTCTTACGTCATGCTGAAGTTCGACGACTTGCCCCTCCAGCTTGTACGTCCGCTCCACAACTTCGTTGTGTTTTGCAACTTTTGATTCCAATTGTTTGATACGATACTCTGTTAGCTTTGACCCTGTGAGCACTCCTGCAAACGTTCCTACCAGCGTTCCCACAAAGGAAATCAAAGCCACAATTATCGTCGGGTCCATTAACACACCTCCTTTTGCAAGATTTTTCATCCAGTCGGATACAGAAAAGACTTTGACGTCCCAACTCTCACTTAACAGCCAGCGCGCTTGCCTGTAAAAGTCCGTGAATGAACTCATTACTATCTACACGCCATTTTGCAAATCAAATGATCTTTGAAACTTTATCTACGAGATATCTCGGAGTCTCAAGTGCATAATAAGCATAAGAGCCATCTGTGTTTATTACGCGTATATAGATGGCGTATTGAGCGAATCCCGCATTCACCCCATATACCGTTTTCCCTTCCCACAACCCACTTGCAGGAACTACAGAATTGTATACCTGCGTGCTTACTGCCATCCCAAGCTTTGATATAATCGCATCACGAAGTGTACTGATGCTAATTTCTTCCTCGGAATTGTTTAGAATCTTAAAAGATATCATTCCAGAATTCGATGAAGCTTCCGATCCAAGGTTTAAGTTGTGCTCATAGACCGCAGGAACGTCTGCATCGCTCCCCTTCAACCCGCTGAAAGCAAAATCAAAAGAAGGCGCGGCGATTGTTCCGCCCTCTGTGACAGTAACGGACGGCGTCCCTGTTGTATTGCTCACCGATGCAGATACACTGATATTCGGCGTTGTACCCGTCGCACCTCTTGACCCAGTCGCACCGCGAAGCGGTTGCAAATAAATCACCGTAACGGTCGAAGCATTCACAGCCGTAACCCTGTACAAATAGGAATACGTCGAATTTGCAATGATGAGGTCGCCAACCTTCAACGAACGTCCCTCAGGTACGGTAATCGTACTGATAGAAATTGACGTTGTACCTGTACTTGTAGAAGTCGTAGAACGGAAAATCCCGAGACCTTCTTTTCCCCAAGCCTCCAAGTCGTTCCAAGCCGTTACGCCGTCTCCGATCTTGATTATTTTATTTGTGGTATCATATCCGATTTCGCTTTCATCAAGGACATAATTCGCATTTTCCCACTCCGCCGCCGTTGCCCTGCGGTGTGTGATTGTTGCGGGTACTATTTTGTTTGCCATATCCGCCGCCTCCTTTTACGATACACCGCCGCCGTTGATCGTGAGCGTGTCCGAGTATCGCATAAGATCGTCACTATCGGTAAGCCCCGTGGAAGTTCTAACGATTTCCGATTTTGCCGCTTTCTCGTTAAGAGCGGTTTTAATCCCTCCAGATGTAGCGGGGTTTGTACTTCCCGCCGTTGGCGCGTCGTCGAACGTGAGTGCACTCTGTTTTGCGTTCCACGCCGCCTTTTCGGTGTCGGTTACAACGCGGTGCGTCGCGTCCTGCGTAGCGTCGGCAAGATCGCCCGACTTTGCAATCGCGGCGAGGTCTGCGTCGTTTGCCTTTGCGTCGAGCGCGGTTTTGATGCCGCTTGATTTGACGGGGTTGTTACTACCCGCCGTTGGCGCGTCGTCGAACGTGAGTGCACTCTGTTTTGCGTTCCACGCCGCCTTTTCGGTGTCGGTTACAACGCGGTGCGTCGCGTCCTCGGTCGCGTCGGAAAGTTTGCCCGACTTTGCAATCGGCGCAAGTTCCGACTCCTCGACAAATGCACTCGTGTCGATAGAGCCGCCGAGCGAGTCCCACTCCGTGCCGTTCCACGCAAAGTTTGTCCCCGCGGGATAATCGCCGTAAGCCGCAATGACGTTGTACACATCGCCGACATCGTGCGTCGAGGGAAGTTCGGCATATGTAGCCACCGAGCCTTTGTAGCGGTAAATCTGCGACATTTTCTGATTGACGTAACTTTCGGTTGCAAACTTATCCGTGCCGTTTTCGCCGTCGTTCGTCAAGTCGCTTGTTTTGGTAGGGATTTGCCCTTCGATACCCGCCGCCGCGTTCCACGTTGCCTTTTCCGCGTCCGTAACGGTACGGTGCGTTGCGTCCTCGGTCGCGTCGGAAAGTTTGCCCGACTTTGCAATCGCGGCGAGGTCTGCGTCGTTCGCTTTCGCGTCGAGCGCGGTTTTGATACCGCTCGATTTTACGGGGTTGTTACTGCCCGCCGCGGGCGCGTCGTCGAACGTGAGCGCGTCCTGCTTTGCGTTCCACGCCGCCTTTTCCGCGTCCGTAACGGTACGGTGCGTTGCGTCCTGCGTAAGGTCTGCAAGCTCGTCCGTCGTGGCATACGGCAAATCACTCCAAGCCGTTACACCGTCGCCGATCTTAAACTTGCGTTTGCCGTCCGTCGTTGCCTCGACACAAAATTCGCGATCTTTGGGAGTCGGGTTTGCGCTTTCCCATTCCTCGGTTGTGCCGCCTCTCGTGATAATAGTTACGAAAACCTCCTTGTCTGCCATTATGGTTGACCTCCATTTATTATTTTAACGCTTTCGATTTGTTCGACCCGCTCCGTTAGGTTTTGTATTACGGACGGGTATTGTTGTTCAATTTCTTTATCTGCGGCAATTGTACGAGATAGTGTTACATTGATTACCTCTGTTTGCCAAACGATGCAATCGCCTTCGTCGGGGTGTTCAAACTGTAATTGCATTTCAAAGCACGGGTACATCGTCGTTTTGCGGCGTAACCGATATGTGAGCCGCAATTGATCGTCAGTCTTATCGATTGCAAGTTTCCCGTCCTTGTCGATGTAATTTTCCTTTGCGTTCTGTATTTTTACATACGGCGTAAACTCCGATAAGTCGAGTCCGTCGTCAGTTTTTCGCTGTACGCAAAACACAATTTTGTCAACGAGGTTGTTGCCTTGCACTCCGATATGCAAATATTTTATCGGGCAAGAGGTTCCGTTGAAAATTATATCCATATCAAACGCCGCCCCCATCTATCGTGATAGTGTCGGTGATTTCAACGACGTTATCGACTTCATATATTGCGAGCATTTCCCCGCCGCGCTTGACGATCGTTCCTTGTCCTTTGGCAATAGCCGCTTCAAGTTCTGCGATCTCTGCGGTCATTTCCTCGTGTTCTTGATGTACCGTCTGCGCCGCCGCGTCCGCCGTACTTTTTGCGGTATCTGCTGTCGATATTGCCGTGTCAGCTTTACTATCCGCCGCCTCCGCGGTTTCTGCCGCTCCTACCGCCGTATTTTCCGCGGATTGTGCTTTTGTTTCTGCGCTTTGCGCCGTCGTCAAGGCGGTTTTCGCGGTCGAAAGTGCCGAGGCAACAATTTGATTGATCTTTGCATAATCTTCCACCACTCCTATAACTTTTTGCAAATTTGTAATCGCTCCGCCCGATATTGCAAAAGAATAAATCGGGAGTTCATATACCTTGTTGACCGTTTCCGACTCTGCGTCATAAATATCGTCTTTGGTGAGCGGTATTGCGTCAAAGCTTGTTCCGACATACGCGACAAACGAGCAATTTTCCTCGTCGGACGGGTGGTATGTTTCAACGCGCGCAACAACGTATCCGACATAACCGTTTGTCATTTGCGGCGTTACCGTTTCCGCCGCCGTTACTTCGTTCATGCGTCCTTGCACGACAAACGCGCCCGTGCCGATTTGTATTGACTGCCCGATAATCGTTGCGGCGAGTTCGTCGCCGTACCCCTTGTAATAGCCGTCTGCCTTGCTTTGGTCGATAAACCGCGACTTAACTTCAAGCGCATACAAATTTGCTTTGAAATTGAAAACGCCTTGATACGTTACGGGTTTTATCAATGTTGCCGTCCTCCTTAACCTTTGATTATTTCGGTTAAAAGAATTTTCTTAAAACCGAGTTTGATTTGTGTGCTTTCGCCGCTACCGTCAAGCGTCGTTATTTTTTCGCTTATAGGCAACGTTTTGTATAACTTTCCGCCGTAATATAACTTTACTTTTGTGTAAAGCGGATACGCGGAAAAGTCGATCGGGTCAATCGTGATGTTGTTGTCGATCACGATATTATCGACGTACCGCGCGTTGGAAAGTTCGTACACGGCGTTAAACTGTGCGTCGGCGAGATATTCTGCCTCAAACCACTTTGTTTTGACGGGGTAAATCCGCCCCGAAATATTTCCCTCCGCGTCCGACTGCACAATGTTGTTGTCTTTGTCGCGGTAGTAATACTTTGTCGCAATCGTGGACGGGCGGGGTTTGTATTGCGGGACATATACGGGATTTCCCTCGTCGTCAACGACTGGGTTTCCCTCGTCGTCCACCTCCTGCACGCTCGTATAAATGATGTTTCCGTCTGCGTCCGTTTCGGGCGTTTCAACGTCGTATTTTATTGTTGCAACCGTCTTGTTTGTCGCCGACGATGTTGTAGTCAACTCGTAGATAAAGTCGCTTAAATCGACCGATAAAACGGTTGTGCATTTTACAAACGTAAAAACGATTTTTCCCGCCGCGATGTCGTACTTTGTTTCGATGTTGTACTCGTAATATTTGAGGTAGCCCTTCAAAAACGTATAGGCGTTGACGAGTTGATACGTCCCTTGCAAATCGCCGTAAATGTCCGTCGTGTCCGTGTTGTCCGTTGGTATAACCACTTCGACGGGAATTTTGCCGACCGCCGCGTCTGCAACATCGAATACCGCCGCCCTCACTTTCTCGAATATTGCCGATAACTTGCCGTCAAAACTATTTTGTGGGGTGTAGTCGAGTAAAATTTCCGTGTCCCACAATGTTTTGAAGTCAAGTCCTTTGATCGTTCGCTTGTTGTATTCGGGCGTTACGGTATCGGCAAAGCACGCGTATTTATAGTTACCCGCGTCGTCATTCACAACGGCGATTTTTGCGTCGTTCACGTCCTCGGCGCAAACGCCTTCGCCGCTGAAGGAGTCGTTGTCGTAAACGCGGGTCGTTAAATCATACGTTACGTTGTCAACGTTCGTGATATGGTTTTTATTTTCGTCGTATAACGCAATGTACACCGCGTTCCTCCTTTAATCGAATAGATACCGCTTGATCGCAATGCCTATTTCGCCCGTGTCCTCGTCCTCCATATTCGAGGTGATGTAGTAATCGCCTTGCGGAAGGTATAAAAACGATTGCTTTGTTTTATCCGTCAACCCATAACCATTGACCGTTGCGCCGTCCGTCGTAACGGTTATTTTTTTGTTTGTCGGCTCGATTACAATTATCGTGCCTTCGGTGTTGTTGGTCGAGAGCGATATTTCCCCGACGACGTTTTCGTCCGTATCCTCGATGCGCAAATCAATGTTGTTTGCGATGTTGCCCGAAATGGTAATCGTGATCGGCGCGTCGATAAAAAATTTGTTGGATACGAGCCGCCGCTTTACAAATACTTTCCCCGCAAAACCAAACGGAAAGCCAAGCGGGAAAGATGTTGACTCTTCCGAGGTGTGCTTTAAGGAAAATGACTCCTCTACACGCTCGTACCAATATGTTTGACGTTCAAACGTGAAAGTTTCGACGAAAAGCCCCTCCTCGGATATTTCGCTTTTGGTGTTCGATTGTAACACCACATCGCAAAACTTATCCGTTACGCCGTCGTTGTACTCGAATAAAAAAGCCGATGTGCCGCACTCCGCCAAGAATTGCAAAAGCCCTTTATAATTCGCGTACCCGTTCGTACCGTCTGCATTGAAGTATATCTTCAATGTGATAGGCTCGAAAGACGGCGTAACGTTGACAAGGTGCTTGCCTTTTTCACTTTCTTTGTAAGATAGCGAAAAGGCATTGCCAAGCCCCGACGGCTCCGCCGCGAGTGCGGAAGTGCCGTTCAAGTCAAAGGATTTTGACTTGTCGTATGTATGCAAAATAAATTTCCGCATTTACATCGCCTCCGCAAGTTTTACGTTTATTTCCCGCACGAGCGCGTCAACGTCCACCTCCTTGGCGTAGTTCTGTATTGTAACCGTTACGTTTTGCGTCGTGTTGTTGGTACTGTAATCGTTGTTTATGATGTCCCCCGACGTTCCGCCCGCGCCGATGTCGTCATATGCGGTGCCTCCTGTTGACCAATCGTTTTCTGGCAACTCTGGAGTCGTCCATTCGGGTATTGTCGGCGTTGTCGCGTCTGGCAACTCTGGAGGCTTCGTATCGATAACTGTATTTACATCGTTTATGTCATCAATCTCCGTTGTATCAATCCGCAGCTTTACCTCTGCAATACGGTCAATATGTACGCCGAGCCAACCGAGCGCGTTGTTTACCCCATCAATGAGACCGTTTATGATTCCGATCGCAAAATTAACCGCGTCCTCAATAACGCCAAGCACGACATTTATAATTGCGACAACACCTTTGAAAACGGCAGATACAATGTTGCCAAAAACTTGAAATATTGGCGCAAGCCAACTGAGCAATTGCCCGATTGCCTGCAAAGGCACTTGCAACGCCGACAATGCAACTTGTAGCGGAATAAGCGCGACCTCGATCAATGGTTGCAACAATTGAAAAATCATATTGAGCATATCGAAAAACGGCGATAGCGCACTTACAACCATGTTGACGACGAGAGCAAGTATATTCCCGACCAACTGTATGATCGGCGACAATAGCCCGATAAGCGTATTAAGCGTGTTCATTATCACGTCGAGGACGGGTTGCAACGCCGTACCCAAAAGCCCGACAAGATTGTTTATACTTTCGCGGAAAGCCTCGCATTGCGTATAAAGCACAAGTAAAATCGCCGCGACCGCCGCAATTATCAATATGATCGGGTGTGCCGCAAGCGCGGTTAATCCCGCTTGAAGTTGCGGTATCGCCTGTATCAATCCCCCGACGGTCGTTACCAATTGCCCCACACCGAGCGTAAGCGGCGCAAGCGCGGCAACAACCAAAAGAGCCTTCGCGGCAAATTCCTGTTGTTCCAACGTAAGCGAATTAAACCACTCTGCAAGGGCTTGCAAGCGCGGCACGAGCGAGTTATTGATTACGTTTGCGAGGGACTGTAAAAGCGGTTGCAACGACGCTCCGATTTGTAATCCGACGTATTGCAACGACTGTTTTAACAAATTGATTGTGTCGTCAAGCGTGGCGAGCGCGGATACTTGCTCGTTGGTAAGACTGCTCATACCCGCAAACTCTTCCTTAAACTTTTCGATTTCCTCCGTCCCCGCGTTAAGATACGGCAACATTTGGTTTGCGATTTTATCGCCGAAAATTTCGTTTGCGTATGCCGCTTGCAATGTCTTATCTTCCATACCCGCGAGCGCGTTCATTACGCCGTCGAACATTTCCTCGTAGGAGTCAAACTGCGACATTTCAAGCCCAAGTGCGGAAAGAGCCTCGGTCGCCGCGCTTGTCTTGCCCGACGAAAGATCGAGCATTGCCGCGCGCGTTCGTATCAACGCCTTGTTAAACACTTCGACATCAACACCGAGTTGCGACGCGACGTATTGCCATTCTTGTATAGTTTCCGCGGATACGCCAAAACGGTTTGACAAGTCGTCGATTTCCGCACCCGCCGCCGCCGTGCTTACGCCGAGCGCGCCGAGTCCCGTTATTGCACCCGCCGCCGCGGCGGAAAACGGCGTTAAGGCGCGCCCCGCCGTCGATATTGCGTTACCGACCTCGGATACGTTTTTTGCGATAGCGTCAAACTTGATCTTGTTGATTTTGTCGAGTTGCTCTTCAAGTTGTTTTGCGCGTAATTCTGTTTGCGCCAACTCGGTTTGCAATTTTTTGTACGCCGTTGTATCCGCGTTACCGCTTTGCTCCAAAAATGCCAAACGCGCGCGCAAGGTTTCCGCGGCTTTTGCGGTTTCGTCAATCGCCTGTTGGGCTACCTTTTGCGCGCGCTCGAAAGTGGCACTATCAAATTTGAGTTCTAAACTCTTTTGGAGTGCGTTCAATTCGGATTGCGACGACTTTGCCTCGGAGCGCAATTCACGCATTTGCTTGTTAAACGTGGTCGCGTCCGCGGATATTTCAACCGTTAAGCCGCGTATGTTGTCCGCCATATTGTCCGCCTCCTTTTAAGAATTTGACCGCCTCTGCTTGCGATATATCGCGCACTTCGACGTTTCGTTTTTTGTTCTTGTCCGCCGCCTTGCGCTTTAATGCCGCTTTGATATTCGCAATATCAAGAGCGTAAAGCAATATGCAAAGGTCGGTAAAATGCGTGTTTCGGATAAAACAATCTTGTATTTTATGCTCAACGCACTTCTGCATTAACGTTATGTACCGCGGCACAATCAAGTCGTTTTTGCGATTGCGCGATTTTCTCGGATTGATTTTGTCGTACAACCGCAAAAGTTCTTGACTGTGCGCTATGAGTTTTTTGCCGTACCCGTACTGCCGTTCAACACGACCTCAAAAACAAACTTGATCTTTTCGATAAGTTCGTTAAGGTATTCGCCGTCGGCAAGGTCGAAAAGTTGACAAAACGATTTGAAATCGGGTATATCGCTCCCTTCCATAAAGCAATAAAGTGCTTTAAGGTTGGAAAGGATATACGCCTTGTTTTCAATCGTACCCGCCGCCTTCATTCGTTCGATGTACGCAAAAAGCGTTTCGTTTTTGGCGTTGTGCGGGAAGTTCTGTTCCCACCGTTCCTCGGCAAACAACGACGTGTCGATTGCCACGTTGATGTTTTTCTTGTTTACGGCGAGTTTGCCTTCCGCGTCAATCTGTTTTTCGACGACGGGCAACGTTGTTTTTATCATAGCCCGCCTCCCTTATTCCGCCGCGGGCATTTCGGGCAACACAACCTCGTCGCCGAACGTTGCAAAACCTTCGTCGGCGGGCGTTACGGTCATTTGCCAAACGATCACGTCCTGCCCCGTCTTTTCGTCCTTGTAAACCGTTCCGTCGGAATTTTTGAGCGGTACGCCCGCAATTTCAAGCGCGGTTTCAAACGACGACTCGTTGATGTCGTCCGTCGTTTGGTCGAACGACTCGGAAGGGCGCGTCGGCGACGTTACGCCGTAGAGCCACGTTTTGGCGATAGGCATACCGCCTTCCTCGTCAATGCCGCACGTTTCAAAATAGATCGCGTGCGACACGAGGCGTTGCTGTTTGATGTCCGCAAGCCCTTTTGCCGTCTTGATCTTGCGCCCCATTGCGATCTCGTAATCGTTGCTTACGTTGTTTGTCCCCATTGTCCCCGTCTTGCCGCGCTCGTTGACAATCGAGCAAATACGGCGACCGTCGCCGTAAATGACTTTGGTTGCGGAGTCGGGTTCCAACGCCATTGAAATCGCCGTGCCGTATGCAACGGGGGTTGCGTAGCCGCCCTCGCCGTCGGGCAAAGCGTACTTGATGTTTTGCACGTTAAAACGGACAAGTGTTTTTTTATCCATTATTGTTTACCTCCATTGTCGAGTGTTTTTTTGATTGCCGCAAATATTTGCGGCTCTGTGCTGTCAAAGCAACGGCGGATAAAGCCGTAATGCGGGCTTTTCTCGCTATACTCCAACACGTTTGAAAGCGGTACACCTTCGCGTGCCTCGCCTTTCGACCCGTCTTTCGTCTTGCGATGTACAACGCCTTTTGCAACGCGCGTATTGCCGACATATCGGCGGTCTTTGTACTTCGTCTTGATTTTCCAAGAGCGCGCCATTTCGCCCGTGTCGATCGGCGTTGCGCTTTCAACTGCCGACTTAAACGCCTCCGCGCCCGCTTGCAACGCCTCTTGCCGCGTATCAAACATTGCGCTTTGGTATTCCGTCAATATCTGCTCTAACGCGTCGGGCAATTCTTCGAGCGAAAAACGGCTCGTTGTAATCTTATCCGCCACGTTTCACCGCCTCCACATACAAAAACTCGACGTTTATGCCGCGATACGGATTGTCGATGTCGTATATATCGCTCTCACCGTTCGCAACGCAAAAATGCTTGTCGGACTTAAACTCCGCGATAATCCGCTTTATGCGATTTTCCGCGTCCGCAAACCGCGCGTCGGTCTTTTCGTATGCGTAATAATAATTTACATCGACGTAATAGCGGACAATTTGCGCGCGTCCGTCGCCGTGCGCCCCGCCTTTGCTTGATACGACACGGTAAACAACATACTCGTCTTGATTGACTTTCACGGTCGAGCCGCTGATTTTATCAACCTCAACGCGGCGGATATGGTGCGATAAAATACCATAAGGCAAAAGCACTTTATCCAATTTTGATTGTACCGTCTGCCGTACACCCATTACCGCACCTCGTACTTCTTGACTTGAAATTCAAGCATTTTGTTTTGTTCGATGTAGTTATCCGCCGCGGACGCAAGCCCGAACGTGTGCGCGTCGTCCGCTATGCCGTACAAGTAAATACGCACGTCCGACGTTATTAGTGCGTCATACACGCGCTTTACATACGGCATACGCACACGGGCGGGACGGATAACGCCGTCGGACTGCTGTTGTATCGCCGTTGCCCCGTATGATCCGAGCCATTCGCAATAAAAGCAATCCGTCATTATCGGCGCGCCATTCTCGTCCGTCCCGATCTGCGCTTGTATAGGTTTCCACGACGTGGTTGCGCCTTTCCCTGCCTCGTATTCCGTGCATTGCACGGCAAATTTTATGAGCGTCCGTTTGCGTTTCACGCGCTGATCTGCCATACGCTACCTCCGCAATTGTGAGATAAGCGCGACAATCATACCGTCTTTTTTGATAAGTTTTTCGTCGTCGCCCTTGTCCCGATAGTCCGCCCAAATTGATTTGACGGCATAGGCGCGTTGTGTTGCCAACCTTTCGTTTGGCACGCCGCTTTCGAGCATAAATTCCGCCGCCTCGTCGATGTAACCTTGCACCTCTTGTTTTTTGTGCGGGTCGCTGTCAAGATAGCCCAACTTGAAAAGTATTTTATCAACC
>JAGHIT010000008.1 GCA_017887095.1 Clostridia bacterium
AACGGAGTATCTTACTTTAGCTTTTTTACAGAAAAGCTTGCTAATTATTTAGGTGAAAAAGTTACAAAAGAAAAATCAATGGAAAATGCTATTATATAAATTACAATTTATAGAGCAGACAATTATGGGCTTATCAGAAATGGTAGGCTCTTAAAGATATATTTGTTAATAATGAAAAGGGTGTAGATATAATTTTTAGGTATAAAGATGAATATGAAAATGCAGAAAGGTATCTAAAAAGTAAAAACAATGTGATATAATATATAAGAAAAAACTATAAGAAAAAACACTTGATTTAATTAAAAATTTAGTGCGAAAGGAGTAGAATTTTTATGAGTAACAATGAAATACAAGGGGGGGTGCATAAAAGCGTAATCAACTGGTTTCCCGGGCACATGGCGAAGGCCGTGCGCATGATGGAGGAAAATTTAACGCTGTGCGATGCGGTCGTCTTTGTGCTGGACGCCCGCGCGCCCGCATCCAGCTACAATCCCCGCCTCGCGCAGTTGGCGGGACAGAAGCCCGTATTATACCTTTTCAACAAGGGCGACCTTGCGGACGGCGGTGCAGATCTTGCGGTGACGTCCCTGAGGAATTGCGGCAAAGCGGCGCTCAGGATCGCGGCGAGCGCGCCCTCGTCCGCACGTCCGCTCGCCGCCGCCATGGAGGCGCTCACGGCAGAAAAGCGCGCGCGGCTGGCGGAGAAGGGTGTCGTCAAACCCGTTCGCTTTCTCATTGCGGGCATTCCGAATACGGGCAAGAGCACCGTCATCAACCTGCTTGCGGGCGGGAAAAAAGCGCAGGTGGGGGACAAGGCGGGCGTCACGCGCGCCAAACAATGGGTGCGCTGCGGCGCATTCGAACTTCTGGATACTCCCGGGACCATGCCCCCCTCGCTCTCCGATCAGCGGCTGGCGCGCAGGCTCGCGTACCTGGGCAGCGTCAACGACGATATCCTCGATAAGGAGGAAGTCGCGCTCGCGCTTCTGGAAGAGCTGTGGGAAAAGTACCCCTCTGCGCTTGAAGAACGTTATGGCATCACAGGCGGGGCGCCGCTTGCAATGTATGAACAGCTCTGCCGCCGCCGCGGTTTTGTCCTGCGGGGCAGCGAGTATGATTATACGCGCGGTGCGCTCGCGCTGCTCGATGACTTCCGCAAGGGCAGGCTGGGCAAGGTCTGTCTGGACGATGCGGACGATCTTGCCGCCGTGGGACTGACCAATGGATGAACTGACGCTTGAGCGCTCGCTTGCGGCGCAGGGATTTTTACGCGTTGCAGGCGTGGACGAGGTAGGCAGGGGACCCTTGGCGGGCCCCGTCGTGTGCGCTGCGGTCATACTCCCGTTGGAGGAGGATAGGCGCATCGTCGGCATTGATGACAGCAAGAAGCTTTCTGCAAAAAAGCGTCAGGCTCTCGCGGAGAAAATCAAAACGACGGCGCGCGCTTATGCCGTTGCCGAAGTGGACGCGTCGGTCATCGATGAGATCAACATTTTACAGGCAACACGCCTTTGCATGAAACGTGCCGTGGAACAGCTTTTGCCTGCTGCGGACATGGTTCTTACCGACGGAAACATGACGCTGGATATCTCTATACCTCAGCGCAGTATCGTCAGGGGAGACGCGCTCGTCTGTTCGATCGGCGCGGCGAGCATCCTTGCCAAGGTGCACAGGGACGCGCTCATGGCTGAGTACGCAAAGCTCTATCCGGAATATGCCTTTGAAAGAAATGCAGGCTATGGGACAAAGGCGCACATTGAGGCGATCAGGGAGGTGGGGATATGTCCGATCCATCGCAGAACCTTCATAACAAAATTTTGGGACGGAAAGGAGAGACACTCGTCTGCAAGTACCTGAAAAAGCATGGCTATAAGATCGTTGCGCGCAATTATGTTACTCCGTTCGGAGAAGCGGACGTCATCGCATGTAAGGAAGGCACATATTGTCTTATTGAGGTCAAGACGCGGGAAGGAGACATCCTTGCTTTGCCGAGCGAGGCGGTCACGCGGGCAAAGCAGGAGCGTTATCGCAGGATCGCGCGTTATTTTTGTGCGACTATGCGGAGAGAGGTCGCAATTCGTTATGACGTTGCGTCTGTTCTCGATGGTGAAATCGAATATTTTGAGGACGCTTTTATCTGAATGAAACGACGCGTTGCGGGCGCGTCGTTTGTCGTTTTCTGTATGCTGTCACGAAATTTCGGCAAGATTTGCGGCAGGGGTTGATATTCCTGCCGGAATTTGGTATAATGCGGTGGAATACGATGCAATGATCGGACGGCCGGTCGGACAGAGATAATTTCAGGAGTAACACATGGCAGTCAAACGAACAAAAGCGACCGATAAAAAAAATTTTACTTTGGAACCGCGTTTTCCGGCGTATGTCGGATATGCAGACTATTTCCTTGCAACGCCTGTCACGCTGCAGGTGCGCAACGACTTTACCGAGGCAGTCACGCTGAATATATCCATTGTCAGCGAGGATGGTTTGCTCGTTCCTTATGAAACTAAGGCGGAAGTTCCGTTTGAAAGTTCTGTCGAACTGACGGCGGAGCGCATTTTTTCGCCGCTGTTTCTGGCAGAGAACGATGAAATCAGAGTTTGTTCCGTTACGGTAACGGCGAAGCTGGACGGTAAGACGGTCGCTTCGCAGCAAGTAAATACCACAGCGCTTCCCTATGACTGGTGGGAAGGTCTTTCCGGAAACTGCGAGCGGCTTGCCGCCTTTGTGCGTCCTCGGCTCGGGGACTGTACTGCAGTGCTTGCCGAGGCCGGTAAGCGCTTAAAGCGCTGGGAGAAAAGTTCGGAGGTTGACGGCTATACCGGCGCCGGTAAGAATGACGTGCGTGAGATCGCCGCGGCGATTTTTGCGGCGCTTAAATCCTATGCGATCGAAAAGGACGGGGACTGCGATCTCTCCGTGCCCGTGCGCGCTGCGCGTCCCGGCTCCGTCGTCAAAGAAAAATCGGCTTCCGTGCTGGAGTTCGCGACGTTTGCGGCGGCGTGTCTTGAAGAAGCTCGGCTCAATCCCGTGCTCGCCGTCGGAAAAGACCATGTTGCGGTCGGGCTTTGGCTGTATGAAAGCTGTTTTCTCGATCCCGTCACGGATGATGCGGACATTGTCGGCAAATATGTTTCCGAAGGGATCAACAATCTCTCGTTTTTCGACGTGGAAGATCTTTACCCTGCTTCCAATGCTGCCTTTACTCCTTCGGAAAATCATTTCCGTCAGAAACTCAAGAGCGGACTGTATGAATATTTCGTAGATATCCGCCGCTGCCGCATGGACGGCGTGCGTTCCTGCCCCTTGCGCGGAAAGGGATTGAAGGGCTATGAATTGCTCAAAGAAGAGGAAATGTCGGACGAAACTGCGCCCGCCCCTATTCCCGCTTTCCGTCAGCTCAAGCTGGACGTCAAACAGCCCAAAAACAAGCAGTGGGAACGCAGGCTCCTCGATCTGACGACCAAGAATGCACTGTTAAACTTCACGGGAAAAAATGCCGTACATCTTTATAGCGCCGGTGCGGACACAATGTATGCGGTCCTGCAGGAAAAGGAGAAGATGCGTCTCAAAGGTGAGCCGATGGCGGAAAATGCCATCTCCTTTGGCGTGGACCTACCGGGGCCGAGGAAGGAACTCGTCCTGCTGGAACAGCAAAAGGGGATCCTGCGCGCCTATAACGACAATCGCAGCACATCGGAGACGGCAAATAAACTCATGCGCCGCAATCGTGAGGCGGAGGAAGAGACGGGAGCGAAGATCCTTTATCTGGCGTTCGGATTTCTGCGTTATGTTGCAAACGACGGCGTGGCGCGCAACGCGCCTCTCGTGCTCGCTCCTGCGCTCGTCGCGCGCGCGAAGGGGAACGAGGATTTTTCCGTCAGCCTCTCACGCGATGACGGCTACTTTGTCAATTCTACGCTGCTGGAGTATCTGAAACAGGAATTTAACATTGATGTCCGCGGGCTGGGCGGAGACGTAGGGGCGCTCAAGATCGCCGAGATCCTTGCCATGGTACGCGCCGAGACGGCAAACATGAAGGGCTGGGACGTCGTGAATGACGTCTATTTGGCGGCGTTCTCGTTTCAGCGTTACCTCATGTGGAACGATCTGCGCAATCATATCGATGCGCTCTCTAAAAATAAAGTCGTCGCCGCGCTTTTGAGCAACAGACTGGAACGATTGGATGTTCCCGTTCCCGCCGAAGAGGACGAAGCGGATCCGGCGCAGGTCCTGTTGCCGCTGCCTTCGGATAGTTCGCAGTATTCGGCGGTCGCGCTGTCCGCTTCGGGAGCGAGCTTTGTCCTGCACGGACCTCCCGGAACGGGTAAGAGCCAGACCATCACCAACATGATCGCCAATGCCCTGTCGGACGGCAAGAGAGTTTTATTTGTCGCAGAGAAGAAGGCGGCGCTTGACGTTGTCAAAAAGCGTCTCGATTCTGTCGGTGTCGGTGAGTTCTGCCTCGAACTGCATTCCAATAAGACGGATAAAGTCGACGTCCTCCGCCGTCTCGATAACACGCTTGCGCTAGCCAACGAGACAGATGTTGCGGGATTTTCGGAACGCGCCAAGGAGCTTGTCGCCATGCGTGAAGAGCTGAGCGTACCCATGCGTGCCCTGCATCAAAAGCGCAGGCTTGGCATCTCTGTCTATCAGGCGATTCTTTTGTATCTGCAGAACAAAAACGCGCCCGATATTCTCGATATAGAAAGTTCGTTCTACGATTCTCTTACGGAAAGCAAACTTTATGAGTGCAAGCGGATGATCCTTTCCGCTGCTGCGGCGGCAAAGGAATGCGGCGGGGTGAGAAATTCGCCTTTCGAGAATGTTAACCTTACCGAGTATTCGCAGATGCTGCGCGATAAAGTATTTTGCTCGTGTGAGGTTTTGCTTGCCGAAATCAAACACTTAAAGGCGTTTTTGGCTCTCTTTCTGGAATTTTACCGCCAGAAGATTTCCACGCTCACGCTGCGTAAAGTTCGCGCACTGTCCGAACTTGCCCGCCGTCTCAATGCGGGGGCATATGACAAATATTTTATGGGCGTGGATGAGGCGCAGTTCTATACTTTCTTCAATGCCAACAAGCGTCTGGACAGTTGTCTTGATTATTATTACAAACATTTCAAGTCGCTGGTCGATCCGGAACGCGATCTCTCCGAGATCAAGCGTTTTGCTGAGACGGCGGGGGACTGGAGACTGAATCGGACCGTCCGCGGCATTGTCCGGAAGCTGGAACGTGCTTGTTATCATACGATTGAAAATAAAGATGTTCCAAAGTATTTGCAGACGCTTGTCGATGTTTATTCCGCGATGGAGCTTATCACGGGAAATACGCAGCTGTCGCGTGCTTTCACCGACCGGGCAGGACGAATCAATTTTAAAAAGCGTACGGAGTTTCTTTCCGATCTGAAAGATCTGCACGAACGTGCGGCTGCGGTCTTTATGGATTACAATGCGGATGCCTTCAACGGGATGTGCATCCGTGCGACGAGCGGCTATACCAAGCCGGTATTGGAAGGTTATCTGAAGGCGGCGGAGAGTTATTTTCATGCGCAGGACGCTTTTCTGGATATTGCCAATGCTGACCGTTCAAAACTCAGGGACGAGGATGTGCTCGATTACTTCTCGTCCAAAGCGAGTGCGCTCATCGACAATATCGATATGCTGCCCAACTGGTGCATGTACCGCAAAACGGCAAAGCAGCTCGCTGACTACGGTCTCAACTTTATTACAGAAGCGCTGGAGAGCGGACGTTTCCGCACGGATAATGTGCTCGCGGGTTTTGAAAAGAATGTTTACCGTAACTTCCTTGAGATCAATATACCTGCCGATCCCGCCCTTTCGCGCATGACGGTCGGAACACTTGAGGAAACCATTGAAAAATTCCGCATCGCGTGGGAGGAATTTACCAAACTGACGCGCGATCATATCCGTGCAAAACTGATCTCACGTCTCCCGAAGGATGGCGAGGGAAGCTTATCGGTAGAACTTAGTGCGTTTACACGCCTTTCCAAGAGCAATCTGCGCGGATCAGGTCTGCGGGGATTGTTCGGAGAGATACCCACGCTCATGGGTGTCGTCTGCCCTTGTATGCTGATGAGTCCGACTACCGTGGCGCAGTATCTGCAGCCCGCGGCGGATCAATTTGATCTGGTCATTTTTGACGAGGCTTCGCAGATGTCTACCGCAGAAGCCATCGGGTCCATCGCACGCGCCAAGTCTGCCATCATCGTGGGCGATCCCAAACAGCTTCCGCCCACAGCTTTCTTCCGTTCGGCGTATGTGGATGAAGATAACCTCGAGAACGAGGATCTGGAGAGCGTGCTGGACGACTGTCTCGCCCTCGGTATGCCGGAACGCCATCTGCTCTGGCATTACCGCAGCAAGCATGAGAGTCTGATCGCCTTCTCCAACAGCATGTACTATGATAACAGGCTTTGCACGTTCCCGTCTCCCGACGCTATGGACAGCAAAGTCAGACTGGTTCTTGTCAACGGAACCTATGACCGGGGATTCACAAAGCGCAACGCCAAAGAAGCCGAGGCGCTTGTCGCCGAAGTCGTGAGGCGCCTCTCCGATCCCGTACTCAGCAAATCGAGTATCGGCGTCGTCACGTTCTCTACGGCGCAGTGCGACCTGATCGAGCGCCTGCTCAATAAGGCGATCGTACAAAAACGGCTGGAGGAAGCGGCGTACAGCAGAGAAGAGCCGCTCTTCGTCAAGAACCTTGAAAACGTACAGGGAGACGAGCGAGACGTCATCCTCTTCTCGGTGTGCTACGGCCCCGACGCTTCGGGACGCGTCTCCCTCAATTTCGGCCCGCTCAATCAGTCGGGCGGCTGGCGCCGTCTCAACGTCGCCGTGTCCCGTGCGAGGGAGGAGATGCTTGTGTTTTCAACGATGACGTCTCCAATGATCGACCTTGCGAAAACTTCTTCCAAGGGCGTTGCCGGGCTGAAAGCCTTTCTTGAGTTTGCCGAGAAGGGCAGAACGACGCTTGCGGCACCGTCTGCGTCCGTCCGCGGCGGCGCCGGCATCGGAAAATTTATCGCGGAAGAGCTTTCCGCATACGGTTATGAGTGCCGTTACGACGTGGGTGCGTCTGATTTTAAGGTGGACGTTGCCGTGATTGATCCGAAAAACAAGCATCGCTTTATCCTGGGCGTGTTGTGCGACGGGACCGAGCAGTTTTCCGTCAAAGACAGAAATATCCTGCAGGTTCAGTCATTGAAGCGCGGCAATTGGAACGTGATGCGCATCCACAGCGTCAGCTATTACAACAATCCGAAGCGCGAGATCAAGCGTATCAAGGATATTCTTGACCGTCTTTCTGGCGCGGACGTCAAGGCGGGCAACTGGATCGGGAAATGGTCCAAACCGTATAAATTTGTCAAACCCACTTCGGGAGAAGTTGCTTCTTTCATCACCTCGGGAGAGAATGATGCCGCCGTTATGGCGCGGATCAAAGAAATCGTCGCAACAGAGGAACCTATTTCGCGTGCTTTCCTGAAAAAACGCGTACTTGCGACCTATAATATTGCCAAGAGCGGCGCCAAGGTGGAAAATCGTCTCGATGCGCTCATTGACGGATGTGCGCTTTCGCGCGATCGGGTCATGGGAGTGGATTATTTCTACAAGTCGACCCGTGCGATTGCGATCGGAAAATTCCGGGTTGATCCGACGCCGGCGATCCGCAAGAGCGGGGAGGATTTTACGGTGTATGAGATCGTGTCGCTGGTCAAAGCGGCGCTTGAAGAGCGCGTTGCCTTGTATATGGACGAACTTGCTTCGTTGTTGCTCGGTATTTATCCGGAGCTTAAGCCGGGCGAACGCTTCCAATCGTTCCTCAGAGACTGTATCTCTTACGGAGAGGAAAAAGGATTGTTCGTGCGTTCAGTTTCGGATCGGATTTCGCTTGCATAGTATAAACGATTGACAAAGCGTGCACGATATGATACCATGCATCGGGTGGGGCAGACAATCTGCCTCATCGGAGAGGATTCTATGAAGTTCAGGATCAAACCGAGGATGAGCGTCTGGCGATATCTTGCGCTGGGGTACGCTCTGCTCATTTTTGTCGGCAGCCTGCTGCTGATGTTGCCCTTCGCCAAGCAGAGCGGAGAATGGGGGACTTTTTTCGATTATGTCGACGGTCTGTTCGTGGCGACCTCTGCGACTTGCGTCACGGGTCTTACGCCTGTCATTACGGCAGATCATTGGACGACTTTCGGACATGTTGTCATCATCTGTCTGATCCAAATCGGAGGACTTGGGTTCACGACGCTTGTTTCCATTCTCTTTATGGCGATCCGCAGTAAGGGGCTGGGGTTGTATGAGAGAACGGCAATGATCCAGTCGGTCGGCGGCAGCAAACTTACAGGCGTCGGGACGCTCGTCAAACGAATTCTTTTGGGAACGTTGCTTTTTGAGTTTGTCGGCGCGCTTTTGCTCATGATCCGCTTTATTCCAGATTTCGGCCCCGTCGGCATCTGGTACGGCGTGTTTCATTCCATCTCCGCCTTCTGCAATGCGGGCTTTGATATCATCGGTCCCGTCTCGCTCGTGGACTATGCGCGCGATCCGCTCGTCTCCATCGTCATCTGCGCGCTCATCATTATCGGCGGACTTGGTTTTTGCGTATGGGGGGACGTCGTAGACTGTAAGTGCAATCCCGGAAAGTTCTCCTTCTATACGCGCATGGCGCTTATCGGAACGGCTGCGCTGCTTATCGCAGGGACTCTGCTCTTTCTCTTCTTCGAGTGGGGAAACCCCAACTACGAAGGCTATAATTTCGGAGATAAGCTGTTGTGTTCGTTCTTCAATGCGACCACAGCCCGTACGGCAGGGTACTTCACGACTCCGCCCGAATCGCTCTCCAACAGCGGTACCCTTCTGATGATCATTTTAATGTTCATCGGTGCATGCTCGGGCAGTACGGGCGGCGGCGTCAAGGTGAGTACCTTTACCGTCATCATGATGGGCATGCTCTCCGTCATGCGCGGCAAAAAGGATATCACGATCGGCAAGCGCCGCATCGATCAGAGCGTTTTAAGCCAGGCGCTCGCGATCTTTGTCGCCTACCTCGTTCTGACCATTACGGCAACATTGCTCATCAACGCGATCGAGCCGGATAAGATAAATGGGGAGGATTTCGCAAGTTTCTCAGCCGTCATGTTCGAGACGGTCTCGGCGATCGGCACGGTCGGACTGACGCAGGCGCTCACGTCAGAGATCTCGGCAGTTTCCGAATTTATCCTCATTTTGCTGATGTACTTGGGACGCGTCGGCATTCTCACCTTTGCATTCGCCTTAAAGCGGCAGAAAAAGAGCGAGGCCGCCGTCAGAAGGCCGCTGGATAATGTGTTTATAGGGTAAATATTCACACTTTTTCTTTCGAACTGACGAAAGAAAAAGTCGTGAGATTGAGGAAAACCCAACAGTCGCCTTCGGCTTTGTGTTCGGTTTTCCTCGCCGATGGGATTGGCAACAATTATAGCCCCATCGGCTCACCTTTCCGCTTAAGCCAAAGGGTTGGCAAATTGAGTCCCGCTGCGCAAAAGCGTGGTTTTGCTTGCGGCATTATTATAGCAAAAGGCGGTTTCTATGCCCTTGCTATTATTACGGGGAAAGGCTTCACTTGTTATGCCTTTTCCGCCCCAATTTGCGCGAAAGCGCTTTGGGGAAAGAGTGAATTGACGCGGGCTAAACTGAAAGCCCTTAAAAATCGCGTCAAGAGAGAAAACGAGCCGCAGTCTCGTCGCGGCGGCGTTTTCTTGAAAAATCACGGCGAAGATTTTCGCCTTTGCGAAAAGATTCGCGTGAACTTAGTTTTGGAGGTTAAAATGGTTTCCGTATTGCTTATCGGAATGGGAAAATTCGGCAGAACGCTGGGCGAAAAGCTGCTTGGCATGGGGGACGAAGTGATGATCGTCGATAAAAATGAGGATGTCATCAATTCGCTTGCCTCTCGTTATACCAATGCGTTGATTGCAAACTGTATGAGCATGGACAATTTGGAGACGATGGATATCCCGTCTTTTGACGTCTGTATCGTCACGATCGGCGAAGATTTCCAGGCTTCGCTGGAGATCACGTCCAATTTGAAGGATTGTGGTGCTAAAAAGGTTATTTCCCGTGCGACGACTCAGATCCAGCGCAAGTTCCTTTTGCGCGTCGGCGCAGACGAGGTCATCTATCCCGAGATGGATATCGCGGAGAAGCTTGCTGTCAGGCTAAGTTCCAAGAAGGTTCTGAATTATATCGATCTGGATGCCGCATACTCTATCTTTGAAATTGCCGTTCCTGCAAAATGGGTGAAGAAGACGCTGGTCGAGGTCAACCCCCGCAAGCGTTACGGCATGAATATCCTTACCGTCAAGAACGGCGGAAAAGTGAGCGCTACACTGGATGCGGGGTATGTTTTCCAGGAGAACGATCAGCTGCTCGTGTTCGGCAACTCGGCGCAGATCCTCGCCTATATGAACAAGGAAGCATAACATGATCGCGCCGCCGCGGAATGTTCCGCGGCGGCGCA
>JAGHIT010000068.1 GCA_017887095.1 Clostridia bacterium
CCTGGATTCTTGTGATGATGCCGCAAATCCATGCCGTAATGGGAATGATCGCGAGAATGATGCTGACCAAACGGCCGAGACCGAAATAATCGCCCTTACTTGCCATATTTTTTCACACTCCTTTCCATTGTTTTGGATATTTCTATTTTATGCGATAATAGAAAAATTGTCAAGCTTTTTGCTGAAATTCACAAAAAAAGATTGTTAAGCACAGTAAGCTTAACAATCTTGCTTTATTTTCACAAATCGAAGGCAACAGCGGTGATATCGTCCTCAAACGTCCCGCAAAATTCTTTCAGCGCCGCCTTGAGCCGCTCGATGAAGCGCTCCGCGTTCTCCGAACGGGACAGGACTTCCTCCACACGTTCCAGGCCGAACTGTTCCCCCGCAGCGTTCTTGCTCTCGGTGACGCCGTCCGTGATGAGCGCAAGGATATCCCCTTCCGCATAGCCGATGACGCGATCTTCGTACGCAAAATCGGGGATCCAGTTGGAGATGGGCGGGGAATGCATGACGATCTCGTCGATACCCAGCGCACTCTTCAAGAGCATGGGCGCGTTATGTCCCGCGACGCTGTAGACGATCTCGCGGCGGGCGTTGTCAACGCGCACCGCAACCGCAGTGACATAAGAACGCTCGTCCAGATTCAGCTCCTGAAACTTCGCGTTCAGCCCTCTGAGCGCCTTTGAGGGAGAGGGCTCCGCCCTGTCCCAACCGGCCTTGACGAATGCCGACAGCATGCCGGCGGAGATGCCCTTGCCCGAAACGTCGGCAAGAAGCCCCATCGTCTCGCCGTTCACTTCGTAGACGTCGGGAAGATCGCCGCCGATCTCACGGCAGGGAATGTACATAAAGGAATAGTGCGTCGCAGCGCTGCTCCGTGCAGGCGGAAGAAGGCGCTGCTGAATGTCCTGCGCCGAGTACATCTCACGCGCGATCTCCGTCTCATAGGCGTCGTCCACAATGCCAAGATAAAGTTTTCCCAAGGGTGTCACACGGATACGAAAGGAGATATCCCCCTCTCCCCCGCGCACAATGAGCTTGCGGAATGCCCTTCCATCGTTCCTGACGGCATCCGAAAACAGGGAGCGGATGGCACAATAGGCGCACCGCACCCCCTTTCCGCACACCTCGTCCGACGTGCAGCCCGTCGTCTCCTTGAGCGTTCCCTTGGAACGGATCGCGCGGAAACACTCGCGAAAGGCGCGGTTGGTATAGCGCACCTTCATATTTTTATCCACAACGATCGCTGCCGTCGGGATATTGTCGAGCACTTCCCTGTAAAGGTTCATTTCCTATCCTCGATATAATTTCAGCGCGCCGCGCACGATTTTGGCATTGAGCGCGCCCTCCTCGCAAATCTCGCCGTCATATTGAACAAAGATGTTCCCGTCCCCTTCTATGACGGCACCGGCGCAGGGAATATGATGCGTGATGGGTCTGGTCAATAATTTCCCGCGCATGAGGCGGATGAGTTCCGGCACCAATTTGCGCAAAGGGGGACAGTCTACAATGACCAGCTCCAACTGTCCGTCGTCAATCTCAGCGGCCGGACAGAGCGGGATCCCGCCCTCGAACTGCGTCCCGTTGCAGACCGCCGCGATCAGCGCCGTGTATTCCTTCGTTTCGCCGTTTACCGTCACGCGCAGCTTTGTCCCGCGGTAGCGCAGCAGACAGGCAACGAGCGCGCGAAAATATTTTCCCCTGCGCGTACCGTACTTCATTCTCTCGCAACGGCGCAAAACCTCTACGTCAATGCCTGTACCTGCTATGTTCATACTTCTGCGCGTTCCGCATTCAATATAGTCTACGGGACGCGGCACACCGTTCAGATAGAGTTCCAATGCCTTCATCCGGGAAGGAATCCCCGCCGCAACCGCAAAATCGTTGCCCGTTCCCGCAGGCATCACGGCAAGCGTGCAGACGGAAGGATCGACAAGACCCGAAAGAACTTCGTTAACGGTGCCGTCTCCGCCGACGACGAGAAATTCCTTGCCGCCCGCCGACGACAAGCTGCGCGCATATTTGAACGCCGCACCGGGCTTATCCGTATAAAAAATCCGATACGCGATACCTGCCGCAGCAAGTCTCTTCTCCGTTTTTGCGATGAGTTTCCCCACGCGGCGCGCCTTCCTGTTGACGATCACGTTGAGCACGGCATTTTTCTCCCCTGTATTTCGACGAAAAAAGTTATCAAGGGATATTATACAATATTTCCTGCCCGATTGCAATTTTTTTGCAAATCTGTTATACTGATTTCAGCAAATTTTTACGGAGAAACGCATGCAGCGAATCCTGCCCGCACAACTGAAAGCGCTTGCCGCCGCCCTGGACGTCCCGCTCTATGTCGTGGGGGGAAGCGTGCGCGACTTTCTGGCAGGCCGCCTCTCGGACAGAACGGACTGGGACCTTGCCTCCCCCGCGACCGAGGAGAAACTCTCCCGTGCGGCGGAGAAATGCGGCTTTGCCGTACGCGCCATATACAGGCATACCGGAACAGTCAAGCTTACGGACAAAAAGGGCATGGAGTATGAGTTCACCCGCTTCCGCTCGGACAAGTATGTGCGCGGCATCCATACACCCAGCGAAATAATCTTCACGACGGATATCTCCCTCGACGCGCAGCGGCGGGATTTCTGTGCCAACGCCGTCTACTACGACGTCACGGCGGAAAAGTACAGCGACCCGTTGGGCGGCATCCCCGATATCCGCGCAAAGATCCTGCGCACCGTAGCCCCCGCTCAGAAGGTATTCGGCGAGGACGGGCTGCGCCTTCTGCGCCTTGCGCGTCTCGCGGCGCAGACGGGGTTCTCCCCCGATGAAGCATGTCTTGCAGGCGCGAAACACAACCGCGCCCTCATCCGCGACATTGCACCGGAACGCATCTTTGCGGAACTGGAACTGCTGCTGCACGCGGACGAGAAGGCAGGCGGCCCCGACGCGCCCTACCGCGGTCTGTGCCTGCTGCGGGAGACGGGGGTGCTTTTTGAAATCATGCCCGAACTTGCCGCAGGCGACGGCATGGCGCAGCGGGCGGACTTTCACGATCACGACGTGTTGGAGCACTCCTTCCGCTGTGTGCGCTACGCTCCGCCCGAGATCCGCTGGGCGGCGCTGCTGCACGATGTGGGCAAACCCGCCTGCATGCTGAAAGACGGCAACTTCCACGATCACCCTGCACGCGGCGCCGCGATCGCGGCGGACATCCTCACGCGGCTGAAAGCGCCCAAAAAGCTCACCGAGGAGACGGCGGCGCTCGTCGGCCTTCACATGCGGGACTTCAACTTACAGATGAAGGAAAGCAAAGTGCGCCGCGAGATCGTCCGCGATTATGCGCTGCTCGACAAGCTGTTCGCGCTCAGGCAGGCGGACTTCTCCGCCTGCAAGGATGACCTCTCCCCCGCACCCGCAGTACAAAAATGGCGCACCGTTCTTGAAAAAATGCGCCGGGAGGGCGTTCCGTTTACCCTGAAAGCGCTTGCCGTCACAGGCAAAGATCTGCAAGAAATCGGATTTGAAGGCGAACAGGTAGGAACCGGGCTCAAAGAGCTGCTCGATTACTGCACGCAGGACGGGCGGCGCAACCAAAGGGAAACGCTGCTGCGCCATGCGCAAAATTGCAAGAAGGAGACCATATGACAGAACTTCTCTTATATGTGAGCATCGCGCTGAGCGCGCTTTGTCTGCTGCTCGTCGTCATCCTGCTTCTGAAAAGCAAGAAAAGCGGAGACGGCGCCGTCATGCAGAAATTGGAAAAGCTGGAAGAAAAGACGGATGCCGTCGGCAAACTCGCCGACTACAACGCCCGCTCCTTAGAGCGCATGGACCGCACGACAGAGGCGCACCTCGCGGACATCCGCAACCGCCTCGCGGAAGATCTCAAATACGTCATAGACGTCAATGCAAAGAACCTCGAGCGCATCCGCCAGACGGTGGACGAGAAGCTCACGCGCTCCATCGACGGCAAGCTGAGCGACTCTTTTGCACGCATTACCGAGCGACTGGAGAAAATGTACGAGAGCGTGGGTGAGATGAAGGGGCTCTCCTCATCGGTCGCCGATATCCGACGCGTCTTTTCCAACGTTAAACTGCGCGGAACCTGGGGAGAGGCACAGCTGGACTCTATCCTTGCGCAGATGCTCGCGCCCGACCAGTACATCCGCAGCGTCAAACTCAACCCCCTCGACAACTCTCTCGTGGACTTTGTCGTCGTGCTTCCCGCCAGGGACGGCGCGGTATATCTGCCCGTGGACAGCAAATTCCCCGTGGAAGAGTTTGAACGGCTGACTGCCGCTTCCGAACGAGGAGACAAGGAAGGGGAAGAGCGCGCCCGCAAAAACCTGGAACGCGCCGTCAAATTGCAGGCGGACTCCATCGCCAAAAAATACATCCACCCGCCCGTTACGACCGACTTCGGCGTCATGTACCTGCCCAGCGAAGGCCTGTATGCCGAGGTCGTGCGCACGCCCGGGCTTTCCGACTGGCTGCGTGCGCACCGCGTACTCGCCGTCGGTCCGACCAACTTCGGCGCGCTGCTCTCCACGCTGCAGACGGGTTTCCGCACTGCGGCGATCGAAAAGAGGTCGGGAGAACTCAGGGACATGCTCGACTCCTTCCGCGCCGACTTCGCAAAGTTCGCCGAACTCCTCGAAAAAACGCGCCGCAAACTTCAGGAGGCGCAGGATACCGTGGAGAGTGCCGAAAAGCGCACGGGCACGATCGGAAGAAAGCTGGAATCCTTCCGCGGGCTGGGCGGCGCGCTCCCGCCCGCCGACGACGAGAGCTGACTCCCTGCGCATGCCCGACATCGGCACCCGGCACGCACGGTTTAACAAGGATATCCTGTGCCGCGTCGGACAAACCGCCCGTCCGAAAGAGAACTTTGCAACAAACGCCGCGTCCCCACCGACAGCGCAATCAGCCGAGCCTTGTCTCCGCGCCGCAGACGCCACACGTCTGCGGCGCGGCGTTTTTCACCGCGATCCCACACGAATTTCCCGCAACGGACGGCGGGATTTACTTGCTTTTTTTATGCCGTGCTTATATAATGGAACACATGAAACTGAGTAAATTGACGGAAAACTTCCCTTTCCCCACGAGCTTTGACGATTTCTCCGCTCCGAGAACGGTACAGAGCTGCTCCGTACGCACACTGGGCAACGCTACGCTCATCGAGAGCGGCGGCAGATTCAAGCGCTTTTCCGCATCCGACGAACATATCCTTATCATGAAGGGCAACGGACACTTCAAATACAAGCGCGGTGAGCTGCCGTTTTCTGAGGGCGAGGCGTTTCTTGCCGAGGACGTCGAAGAATATGATTTTTACGGGGAAGGCACCTTCCTCATCGTCAGAAGCTGAGAAGGAGACAATATGCAGCAATCCGATCATGTGCGCCGTCCGTCCGCACCGGCATGGGAACTTCCGACGCAAGCAAAACAGCCTTCAGCGCCTCCCGAAAAACCAAGACGTCAAAAAAAGTTGAAAATAACCACACCGCATAAGCGAATCCTGTCTTATCTTCTCTGTTTTGCGCTGGGCATTTTGCTTGCACTTGCCGTCGTCGCAATCGTCATGGCAAGTCTTTTGGGCGGCTCTGCCCGCAATGCTCTCGCCGCGCTCGGAATAGATGCCGAAGGCATCCTTACAGAGGAATACCTCGATCGTCCCGCACTCGAAGTCATGGACGAGGTACTCGCCGACCTCAAGACACTCTCCGATCCGGACAGCGTCAGCCTCAAGATCCTCTCCAAGTACTCTCCGGCCGTGGGCGAGATCGCCGAAACGATGAGCACACAGTTTTCGCAGCTGGGTGTGCGCATAGACAGCGACACGCTGCTCGCCACACCGCTTGGCAGTCTCGGCACACTCATGCAGGAAAGTATCAAGGATGCGGAACTGGGAACAGCGCTGGATATCACCTCTCTCTCCGACCCCATTCTCATCGAGTTATGTTACGGACGAGCCGGTGAGGATTATACTGTCATCAACGGTAAGATCGTCATGAACGCGGGCAAGACCGCGACGACGGTGGGCGACCTCACCGCGGGCGCGACCGCCCTCTTGCAGGAACTGTATGTGGAGACGGCGTTCGGCGTGACCGCCGCCTCCAACGAGACGCTGCGCTTTCTCGCCTACGGCAGAGAAGGCGAGCAATACGTCATCGAAAACGGCGCAGTGCACATGCTCTCCGACCCTGTTACGGGAATCGCATATGAAAAACGAACGCTGGGCGATCTTGCCGACAACTCCATCTACGACGGCGTGACCATCGATTACGGGGGAACACAGACAGCGCTTTCCGACCTGCCCGTCGGTGCGGCGACAGATACGGTGTTTCTCTCCGCTCTCTCCGAAGAACCGCTCTGCACCCTTCCCGCGGCGCTCGGCACGCTCACGCTTGCGCAGGTCCTGCCCGAAAGCGCGCTGCTTGCCCCCGTGCAAGACACCGCACTTGAAAATCTCTCGAACGAGACGTTCGGCGCGATCAGCGTAAGCGAACTCTGTCCCGCAGACACGCTGCCCGAAGCGCTCTCGGACGCCCCGCTCTCCGAATGGACGGATGCAGTCGCGGGGCTTCCCCTTGCCGACCTCCTCGGCAAAGAAGCTTTAGAGCAGGACCGTGTCCTGCGTGCGCTGGAGGGCGCAACCTTCGGGGAATTGTCCGGGCGCATCGCCGCGCTGACTGTCTCCGACGTATTCGGCGACGTCATGTACAGCTACTGCGCCCCCGCGATGAACGGCGGGCGCGAATATGCGGAGATCGTCTCTTCCTACGACCCCGCGAAGGATCCCGCGACGGGCGCGCAAGAAACGCTGCGCCCCGCGCTGCTCACGGCAGACGATCTGAGCGTCTCCGAAGAAAACGGCAGACTGATCGCGACCTGGACGCAGGACGGCAAAAGGCACACCGCCGAGGTCGAACGCTGTCTGACGGGAACGTGGTATCTGCTCCTGGGCAAGGAGGCAGACGCCCCTCTTTCCGCACTTGACGGAGCCGTTTCCGCCGCAGACAACGCCCTGCACGCAACGCCCCTATGGGAACTGTACCTGCACGGCGTCATCGACGAAAATCCCTACGCCGCCCTGCCCGAGGCGTATACCGCAGACAACGCAATCTACAGCAACCTCAACGAGTTCACGCTCGAAGGGCTGCTCGGCTACACGAAGCACCTGCTGGCTGCGCTTTCCTAACGGCAGAGACAGCGAGAATACAGCTCGGACGCCGCAGCAAAAAAGCGCAAAATCGCCTAAAAAGTAGCGCGCAGACGTGAAAAATCCGTTGACTTGCGCGCGAAAATATTGTACAATACAAAAGCGGACGAGAATCGTCCGCTTTTTACCTTGCATATCGGGAAGATATGCCGAATAAGACCGGGAGGTGAAACAATAATGCAGAAGTACGAGATGCTCATTCTTCTTCGCAGCGACATGGAAGAAGAGGCGAGAGAGGCGGAACTCAAGAAGTACGCCGATATCGTCACGACGATGGGCGGCTCCGTGGAAGCGCTGGATAAGTGGGGCGTCAAGAAGACGCAGTATCCCATCGCGTTCAAGACGGATGCCTTCTACGCACTTATGACGTTCCATGCGGACGGCGCTGCGGTGAAGGAACTTGACCGCGTTGCCGGTATTTCCGACGACGTTTTAAGACGCATGATCACGAAAATCGAGGAAAAGTAAGATGACGAAGGTGTTATTGATCGGAAATCTGACGCGCGATCCGGAGCTTACCGAGACAGCAGGCGGCGTCTCCGTATGCCGCTTCGGCGTCGCAGTCAACCGTTATTCCGGACAGGAAGAACGCCAGACGGATTTTTACAACGTAACGGCATGGCGCCGCCTCGGCGAGACCGTCGCGCGCTACACCAAAAAGGGTCACAAGATCGCCGTCTACGGGGATCTTCAGATCCGCCAGTACGAGGGTAACGACGGTGTACGCCGCACGTCGGTCGACGTCGTTGCACAGGACGTGGAATTCCTTACCCCCAAGCAGCAAAGCGGGGATGACTTTTATGATGCACCTGCTGCGAACCCTCAGGGCGCGGCTTCCAAAAGGAAACCCGCGCTCGAAGCCTTTGACGACGACGGGGACATCCCCTTCTGATCGGGCTGAAATTTTATAAGGAGAATCGAGATGGAAGAGAATACGGTTGTGACGGAGACCGCTGCTGCAGAAACCGCAGCCCCCGAGACCCGCGAAGCAGCGCCCGCTGCACGCGAAGGCCGCGAGCGTCCCGCCAAGAAAAACTATAAGCGTCAGAACTATAAGAAGGTCTGCCTCTTCTGCCAGGAAAAGAGCACGATCGACTATAAGGAGACAAATAAGCTCCGCAAGTTCATCAGCGAGGGCGGCAAGATCCTGCCCCGCCGCATGACCGGAACGTGCGCAAAGCACCAGCGCGAGCTCGCCGTTGCCATCAAGCGCGCGCGCATTGCGGCGCTCCTGCCCTTCAAGGCTGACTAAGGCAACCCATTGCAAACCAAAAGCTCCCCGACGGGGAGCTTTTTTCGTACTGTTTGCAGGATTTCTCTTTAAGGCGTCCTTTGATAACCGGGAAGATCGCTTTGTCTTACCCTTTTGATTCTTGTTCAAGCAAGAACTTTTTGATACGATCATTGTTTGTAATTGCAAGGCACGCCTGAATGTTTTCATTCCTTCGCGCTTGTTCCGCGGGGTCAATGATCTTCAACAAAAGCTCCAGTTGCTGCTTCGTGCGAAGCGCATCTTCTCCCTTGGCAGAAAGGGCGGACAGTAGCGCAAGTTGTTCTCGGGCAAGCACTTCCTCCTTTCGAAAGATGTGATAGAATGTGAGATAACCATACCGATCAAACTGCCATCGTTTATCAACGACAAGTGCAAGTTCCCGTGCCATTGCCTCATCATTCTCCGTCATAAAATATACAGACGCAGCCATCGCATGCAGATAGCTGTTTTGTTTGCCGATAGAGACCCATTTTGATAGTTTATGAATGAGTCCAAGCGCCTTTCCATATTGCTTTCGCTGACGCAGAACACCGATACGAAACACCAAAAAATTCACAATCAAAGCATATAAGACAATATACGCAGGCAACATGAAATAACCGTATGCCCAGTTTTCCCATTCCAAATATACGCCGACCAGGCACAAAATAGCGCAAGCAAAGACAACGCATACCGTTAAAATGATCAAATACGACGCGGAAGCGGAAATCGGTGATTTGTCATTCATAATATAACTCCTTTCTCATCAAAATCAAAGCTGCCGATAAAGAGCCTATCTTTCGTCTTTGTCGTAAAAAACCTGAAGTAACTTTTTGAAAAAGATGAGCCCGAGAAATAGACACAGAACGATCACCACCAACATGGCGGCATATATCTTGTTCTAGCTCTGCAGCTCAAATCGAAACAACCAGCCAAACAGTGAAAATAAAGTTGCAACAACTATGACGATCGGCGAAATACTCGCCACCAACAGGCCGATCAGTCGCTTCTTTTCATTCGGATTGTTTTTTCCTGCCATAATACTCTGCTTCCCCCTTTTGCAGGGCGTAAAAAAAGCGTGCCCCAAACGCACCCTGCATGTAGTATCTCCGATTGTTGGCACAAAACTTTCCAAGTAACGGAAAATAGAGATACGATATGCCTCTTCGTATCCATTACTTGGACAAGGTCATTTTATTCCATATTCACTATAGCACACTTACAGACAGTTTGCAAGTACCCGCGGAAAAGATTTTTGCAAAAACCGAACCCTGTAACGTGTCCTTTGCGGCGCGCCTTGGACGAATGCGCCGCCGCGCAGTTGCGCGGCGGCGCATAAACAGGCAAAATATGCAATAACAATGCCGTTTTTCTATTGTTTGCGCCGCGGGACGACTGTCCCGCGGCGCATGTGCACTTCATTTATTCAAATCAATCAAAAAATTCTTCGTAGACCGCCTTTAAGGTGCGCTCGTAATTTTCGTTGTCCACGCCGACGATGATGTTCAGCTCGGAGGAGCCCTGGTCGATCATTCTGACGTTCACCCCTGC
>JAGHIT010000069.1 GCA_017887095.1 Clostridia bacterium
GACAACGCCTTGGCGCGCTCCAAAAAGAAGCTGCAGCGGGCGTTTCTCAATTAGGGAGGCACTATGGCACACCTTGCGCTCTATCGCAAGTTCCGCCCCGCGACGTTTGATGCGATCGTGCGGCAGGAGCACGTCGTGCGCGTCCTCGTCAATCAGATCGAGCGGGGCGAGGTCGGGCATGCATACCTCTTCACGGGTCCGCGCGGGACGGGAAAGACGAGCGTCGCGCGCATTTTTGCGCGCGCGATCAACTGTGAACATCCCGTAAACGGTTCGCCCTGCGGCAAATGCGCGACCTGCCTCGCGCTTGCGGGCGGGTCATTGGATATCGTGGAGATCGATGCGGCTTCCAACAACGGCGTCAACGAGATGCGAGACCTGCGGGAAAAGGTGCAGTACCCGCCCGTCTCGTGCAGGTATAAGGTGTATATCATCGACGAGGTGCATATGCTCACGGACAGCGCCTTCAACGCCCTTCTTAAGACGCTGGAGGAGCCGCCCGCGCACGCCGTGTTCATCCTCGCGACGACCGAACCGCACAAGATCCCCGCGACCATTCTCTCGCGCTGTATGCGCCTCGATTTCAAGCTCATTCCCGAAGAGGACCTCGAAAAGCACCTCGCGGGCATTTTGGACGAAATGGGGCGCGCGTACGAGCCCGAGGCGGTCGCGGCGATCGCCCGTGCGGGCGCGGGAAGCGATCGCGATATGCTCTCCATTGCCGAAATGTGCCTTGCTTACGGGGACAAACTCACTTACGCGGGCGTGACCGGCGTGTTGGGCTCGGCGGACTTTGCGACCAATGCGGCGATCGTCTCCGCGATGCTGTCCGCCGATCTCGGCGGCACGTTGTCTGCTGCGGAGCGTGTGCTCGGCGAAGGTAAGGGCGTCGGGGTCGTCCTGCGCGATCTTATGGAGCTTCTCAATCGTGTTGCTGTCGCCAAGTCCTGTCCCAATGCCGAAAAGCTGCTCTCCCTTCCCAAGGAGATGTTTTCTGAGATCAAGCGTATTTCGGATGGCGCGGACGGCGCGGCGATCCTGCGCGCGACGGACATTCTCGTCGGCGTGGAGGCGGAGCTGCGCTTTGCATCTTCGCCGCGCATCTCGCTGGAGACGGCGCTTCTGCGCATCGCGATGCCCCGCGAGGACCGCGACACGGACGCGCTGCTCGCGCGCATTGCGGTACTGGAGCGGCAGGTCGCCGCGCTCTCCTCGGGCGCGCCCCGTGCGGCTGCGGCAAAACCCGCCCCTTCGGCGGCGTCCGGTGAGGAGCCTGCGCCCAGAGCGGCTGACTTGCCGCCCGTGTGCGAGCCTGCGCCGAAGAAGAAAAGCGCGCCCGTCTTTGACGAGCTTCCGCCTCCGCCCGAGCCGGATTGGGGCGCGCCGCCGTGGGAGCCGTATTACGCGCCCGATTTGGACGCTGCCCCCAAGCGCGCGGCAAGGGCTGCCGCTGAGGCGCCCGGGTCTGCGCCCCGTCGCGCGGGAGCTGATTTTACGGTTTCTGAGTCCGTGAAGCCGGAGGATCCTTTCCCGAAGGGCGGCCCCTTACCGGCGGCTGCATCGTCCGACGGCGCAACCGTGAGCGGGGACGATTCACCCGAGGTCGTGTTCGGCAAGTTCCTGCGCAGGCTGCGCAAGCTTCCCAAGAGCGGCGTCGTCTACACGCTCTGCCGCGATCTTGCGGCGAGCCGGGAGGGCGATACCCTCGTCCTGACGACGGACGTCAGGACGGTCGCCGATACGCTGAACGGCGAACGGCATGCTCCCATCATGCGCGAGGTATTTGCGGAGATGGGCGTGGAGAAGTTCGAGGTGCGCTACGCCTCGGAGGAGCGCCGCGATGAGAAGGCGGGACTGGAACAGCTCAAAAAGGATTTTTCGGATTATCCGATCGATATCAAGTAATTATTCGGAGGAAATATGGCAAAATTCAACGGCGGAATGGGGGGCGCGAACATGCAGAACCTCATGAAACAGGCGCAGAAGATGCAGGAGGAGATGCAGGCGACGGAAAAACTGCTCGATGAGTGGGAGATCGTCGGAACAGCCGGCGGCGAGGCAGTCGTCGTCTATATGAATGCAAAAAAGATCATCGACGGCATTGAGATCGACAAGTCTGTCATCGATCCCGAGGATGAGGAGATGCTTGAAGATCTCATCATGGCAGCGATCCTTGACGGCTACAAGAAGGCGGACGCCGTCTATCAGGAGAAGATGGGGAAGTTCGGCAATGCGGGCGGTATGGGAGGCTTGCTGTAAGTGGAGGTCTTTATCGAGCCGATCGGTCGGCTCATGAACGAGTTTTCCAAACTTCCCGGCGTGGGGAAAAAGACAGCGCAGCGCTATGCATACCGCGTCATCAACATGTCGGAGGCTGAGGCGCGTGCCTTTGCGGATGCTATCGTGGACGTCAAGCGCAAAGTCCGCTTCTGTAAAGTCTGCGGCAATTTTACCGAGAACGAGGTCTGTGACGTCTGTCTGAACCGCGATAAATCGACGATCTGTGTCGTCAAGGAGCCCAAGGACGTCGTTGCGCTGGAAAAACTGCATGAATACAAGGGTGTATATCATGTCCTGCATGGCGTTATCGATCCGATGAACGGTGTCTCGCCCAACGACATCCGAATCAAGGAGCTGCTCGCGCGCGTTGCGGAGGGCGGTGTTCAGGAAGTCATTATGGCGACCAATCCCGACGTCGAGGGTGAGGCGACGGCAATGTACATCGCAAAGTTGTTAAAACCGCTCGGCGTGACGGTCACGCGTATCTCGCGCGGCGTTCCCGTCGGCTCGGAACTGGAGTATGCGGACGAGGCGACGCTTGCACGGGCGTTGTCCGAGCGCAAACAGATCTGATGCTTGTTGTGAATGTGCGTGGATTTTCTTCAAGAAATTGAAAAGAGGTAGGAAGGCATGAAAATTTCCGTACTTGGATGCGGGCGCTGGGGCTCGTTTATCGCATGGTATCTATCCCGTCAGGGGAACGAGGTCACAAGCTGGGGACCTGAGGGTGATCCCTCGTATGAGATCTTGAAAACGACGGGCAGGAACGAATATGTGGCGCTCGACGAGCGGATCGCGCTGACGTGCGACTTGGAACGTGCCGTGACCTCGGCGGAGCTGATCGTTATCTCCATCAGTTCGCAGGGGCTGCGAGGGTTCATGCAACGTATTACGCAGTACTCCGTCTCGGACAAGATCTTCGTGCTTTGCATGAAGGGCATTGAGACGGGCACGGGCAAACGCCTTTCGGAAATATTGGTCGAGAGCGGCATTTCGCCCGAAAAGATCGCCGTCTGGGTGGGTCCGGGACACATTCAGAGTTTCGTGCAGGGCGTCCCCAACTGCATGGTCATTGACTCCGTCAACGAGGCGCTGAAAATTTCCCTCGTCGACCGCTTCAAGAGCGATCTCATTCGCTTTTATTACGGAAACGACCTATTGGGTACGGAGATCGGCGCGGCGGCAAAGAACGTCATGGGGATCGCAGCGGGCGTGCTGGACGTCATCTGCGTGCCGCTCAAAGGGCCGCTGATGTCACGCGGCGCAAGGGAGGTCGCCCGTCTCATCAAGGCGATGGGGGGCAACGAACTCTCCGCCTACGGGCTTGCGCACCTGGGCGACTATGAAACGACGCTCTTTTCCAAGTACTCGCACAACCGCATGTACGGCGAGATGCTGGCAAAGGGACAGCGCTTTGAAAAGCTCGCCGAGGGCGTCGCGACCTCAAAGGCGATGAAGCTGTTGGGCGACAAATACGGCGTCGATCTTCCGATCACGCAGGCGGTGTACAGTGTCTGCTATGGGGAAGGGGACGACGAGCGCCGCTGCAAAGAGGCGATCGGTGCCCTGTTTGCGCGCAGTACCAAGCCGGAAATGTACGAGTAAAGTGCATATATTGCTCATTTGCACAGTATTATGTCAGACATAATATTATTTTTGAGAGGTAAATGATGAGCGAAGAATTGCAAGAGAAGGGAACAGAGCAGCCGGCCGTCGGCGCATCTCCTGCGGATTCTGAACAGTCCGCGCAGGACAGCTCGTGCGTCAAAGCACGCGTCACGGTCGATGCGGCGCTGCAAAAGCGCATCTCCAAAAATTCGCGGATCGTTTTGTTGTGCGCGATGATCGTCGGGATCGTCATGCTTATCGCCTATGTCGCGCTGTATGTCGTCTCAGAGGAGGGACTCGTCGTTTTAGAGGACGATTTCTTGTTGGATCTCCTGCTTTGGGCGGGGGCGATCCTGTTCGCCGTCGGGCTGATGTCGCTGATCATGAGCGGCATGACAAACAGGAAGCAGCTCTCGCTTGCCTTTGTCAACGAATATGAGTTTTATCCCGAAGGGCTTGTCATCAACGATTACCGTGCGGGCGAGCATGTTTCCACGGCGCGCCTTCGCTATTCCGATTTTGAAAAGATCAGGGAAAGCAGGGAATTTTTCCTCCTGTATCCCAATCGCGTCACGGTGTATCCCGTCGATAAGGCGCTGCTCACGGAGGAGGAATGCGCGCAGTTGCGCGCAATGTTGCACCTGCCTGCAAAACCAAAAAAGAAGTGAGATAAGGCTTGTTCGCCCCGCAGAAGTTCCCGCGGGGTGTTTTGCACTCCGGGAAAGATTTGCCGGCGCATCACAGGACGTACCGAGAAGTGCGTTGCAGGACGGTTTTTCTGCCGGAATACAGACATAGCGCGCCGCCCGTTCCGGGCGGCGCGCTATGTCATAAAAACAGAAACAAAAATGAAAACCCCACATATCGGCGCTTCAACATTCTCTCCGGCACGATATACAGGGCTTTATGGTGGGGACGACAGAACTCGAATCTGTGACCTCTTGCATGTCAAGCAAGCGCTCTAACCAACTGAGCTACGCCCCCGTGAACAACGGTAATGATACTA
>JAGHIT010000070.1 GCA_017887095.1 Clostridia bacterium
TGACGGGTAGCAAGTAACCAATGCATGGCTGGCAGGCCAACTAAAAAACGCATTTGCGTTACGCCAGTGAACAAGGGCTATGCCCGAAAAATAAAAACCACGTGCTACGCACGTGGATGATTATTTATTTGAAATGCAAATTTTTAACTACTCCAATTTGGAAATTTAACGCAGCATATTGACAATGAGCTAGGCATCAGTTATAATTATGAATATAACGAGCACAACCAGGTGACGGAGTACACGGAGAAGAAGGGCACTTCGACGCGCGTCAAAACGAGCGGCAGGTAACGTATATGAATGGATTTTGAGGCAAGAAAACTTGCCTCTTTTTTTATGTAAAAAATTTTTTTAAATTTTTTTCCAAAAAATGGAACAAAATGGCTCGCCGAAGGATTTATAGAGTGTAGGGGTTTGCCGAAAAAACGAGAAAAACGGCCGACCTTTGTATGTTAGCATATCTACAGAAGAAATTCGTAAGGGGGCAAACAGATGAAGCGGAAAGTTACTGCTCAAACAGTGATCGTCCACTTTTATGCCCTCTATCTCAACGAGCAACCGCCGGATGCAGAGATTTTGCGGGAAGCTAACCTGCTTATTGAAAAATGTAACGAGCATATGGCGCGGGAAGGGGACAAATATGTATCGGATGCGCTCAAGCAAGTCGACGCGGCAGATTACAATTCTTGGATGAAGGTATTTCCTCTTGCCCAAAATAGTTTAATGTCCCTGGATACGAATGCCGTGTTTGATCCATCGTTGTTCCATGCGGTCCTTACGGAGAAACCGTACCTGTCTCAGTCGCTCCGTGTATACCTGTCGCCAGGACGGTACTATGACAGGGAACACAAAGTATTTCAACAGGTTATTCACTATATGTACTATTTCCAACTGGTTGTCGTGCAATAGATACTGAAATATGGAGTTAATTAGCGACCAAAGTTCTATATATTGAAATTTTACTTGTAATATAATCAAAATATAAAGTGTCGGAGGAAGCGTCTGATTATATTATGAGTATTTATGAGCGCCTGGAAGAACTGTGCAAGGAAAGAGGAATGTCCCTCTATGAACTTTCACAACGTGCGGAAATAACTTCCACTTCGGTTTATAAGTGGAAAAAAGGAGAGACAACAATTTCTTTGCAATCCATTGGAAAGATCTGTGACGTCTTAGGGATTACTCTCCAGCAATTCTGGCAGGGCGTGGCTGACCCACAGCTAACAGAAGAGCAAAACATACTGTTGGAGAAATTTGCCAGATTGCTGCCTTCCGATAAAGAATTTGTTCTGCGTATGATCGATTTTATCCTTGAGAAAAATATAAGATCTACTACTGCAAAGGATTGATCTCATAATACAAGAACAAATCAGTGAGCTGATTAAACTGGTATCGCAGGGAGATCAGGCTGCGTACATACAACTATCGGCGGCCGTTACTCCGAAAATAAAATCAATCGGCCTCGCCATTACAGGCAATAGAGAGGACGCAAATGATATCGTACAGGAAACTTTATTTACAATAGCGAAAAAAGCTGGTCAGTTTAAGGGCGGAAATGGCTTGGCGTGGATTGTGAAAATCGCATCCAATTATGCGTATAAGGTGTATCATCAGAATAAGAGAGCCGCAGCGGCAATCGCGCAAAATCAACAGCTCGAGCAAGATGGAGAAGAACAGGCGATCGAACGAATACTGATTCATGAGATATTTCAGATTCTGACGAAGCAGGAGCAGGTTCTTCTCATGATGAGATATTGGTTGGACATGTCGTACAGAGAGATCGGGGCGTCCCTGCATCGGACGGCTGGCAGTACGCGCCGGGCAATCGAAAGTACGTTGTCAAAAATAAAAAAATACTTTACAATTGAGGAGTTTTTACATGAAACAAAGAGCTAAAATCGGGACGTTTGTATTGCTGGCGGCATTATCTGTCTTCAGCGTTGTCTTTCCTATGTCGTATACAGTATCGGCATCTGCGGCAGAAACGGGAGCGGATGAGATCTATTACATGGATGAAAGCTACTATGTCAACGATGGCAACATTATGCCGATGGCTATGGTGGATGACGATGAGACGATTGCATATGACTCAAAAGTAGTTACGGAAAATGAAACGGGATCCTCGTTCCCTTGCTTTGAAAACGGGAATTTCTCCCTTCGAAACACTTGTGCCCCGCTTGCGGGAACGGTGCTGCTTGGATATTATGACAGGTGGTATGAATCCTTGATCCCCGGATATAATACGTTCAATACTTTTATAAATCGGTATTATGGGTTTTCGTCGAATGAGTATATTCAGAGTGCTTTTGAGAGGCTGTATACGTTGACCAAGACAAATGTTGGGCATGACGGAACAACGGAAGCGGAATTTGTGGATGGTCTGAATGAGTATGTTGAAGCTGAAGGCTTGGAAATCAGCTATAATTCTGTTTTACAATCGGGGACGATCAATCTCTCTTTGATGGACACCTATCTGGATCGCGGACAACCGGTGCTTCTGCTCTGTAAAACATATAATATTATCTCGGCTTTGGTGGATACTGGTGAGCAAGTTATAATTCACAAACAAAATAGCAATGTTGCACACATGATGGTTGCTTATGGGTATGAACACTATTCGTACTATCGCAACGGGGTCAATTTCCGCACCGATACTTATCTGAAAGTTGCGTCGGGAGTTTTTGGCGGTGAGCTCTGTTACTCTATGTTGAATGCAGATATGGAGCTTGTAAAGGCATGGGCAATCGATATTTATGAGTAAAAAAATAGATAAACAGGAACAAAAAGCGATAGAGGAATACCTCTCATCCATTCCGGAACAACTTGCGGAAGATGATGATGAGCATCTTGCGCAAAAGGGATTATCCTATTTGCAATCGCAAAATCAAATGCCCGTGGGGGATGTTTTGATTAAAAACAGGAAACGGAATGCAGTAGTAATTTCTTTGGCCGTTCTTGTTCTGCTTGTCTGCGTCTGTACGCCGCTTATTGTATTGACGCGTGAAAATCCGGATAATATCATTTATTATGATGAATCCAGAATTTATTTCGAAGAGGCCGATTCGGTGTCGGAGTATAATCGTGAAAATCATACTTGGTTTTTATCATTCGATGCAATGGAATCGATAGTAGATATGGATTGTCAGGTCTATCGGTTCGCAGAAGATGGTACGTTGGCCTATATAAGAACAGAGTTGATTGCACAAAGTGATGTCCTCTACTTAGAGTTGGAGTATTATATTAAGCAGGTAAGTCAAGCACTGTCAATCTTAGATCGTTACAACTATTTAACGGACCACACCAATATTTCTGATATTGAAGTATCTTTTTCGATGGAAATGATCGACGAGATGCTGTATCATACTTATGCTGCATTTGAATATAACGGAGTGAGCTATTATTTGAATTTCCAATGTACGGATGAAAATGGCTTGGAACAAATTGTTACTTTCATGTTAGAATCAGCCAAATGAAAGAAAGGACGTCGCAAGGCGTCCTTTTGCATGTGTTCAATTGATCGAAACCGCAGGCATACCGGAATCTATGCGCTAATCAGACCCGTTAAGAGAGCATAAATAATATGCCCTCAAATGCTGATAAATATTTTATTATAGCATAGAAATATGACAAATTTTGTCATATTTCTAAAGAAAAAATGGGAGGGCGAGATGAAATTTTATAAGGTGAAAAACAGTGTATTTTTCCCTTGACAACACCCGGCTTGTGTGGTATAGTATATGCACAAAAAAACGAACAAACGTTTGTATTTTATAAATTAAGGAGGATAAAAAAGCGGGAGAAGCAGTAATTTCCGTGTATCCCTATTGCCACCAAGCCCCGGATAGGTTAGCTGCAAGAGTAAGCCCGAACAAAAAGTTTCCCGTTGTGCGGGTGAGGGACTATTCATGGAGAAGGATAAAGTATGGGTAAGATGGGAACGAGCAGGCTTATGTGCCATAATTGTCATTATGAAACGTATGTATTGCGTGATGAGCATGGATTTGCTGAGATGCAGTGTCCGTGCTGCGGCGCAAAAATAACGATGAGAATGGTCAGCAGACGGCATGTGCAGATCGACGTGTATGCGCCGAAAGGACAAGTTGTATTGGACAATTGAATAGACGGTACGGAAGGACGGTTCGGTCGGTCTGAAACAGGGACTATATAAATCCGGACAAAGCGCCGTGCTATGGCGGTTGGTTATGCCAGCAAATGAGAGGCCACCGATAGACACGATTCCGAAAGGAGTCTGTTTGTCGGTGGCATTTCTTATATTGCCGAGGAACAACAGCGCCCGACAAGCAGTCGGGCGTTTTTCTTTTTTTGGGAAAATTCAAATTTTCTCGAAAATAAGTTGCTAAATTACTTGACTTGCAATGGGGGACTTAATTGCAGCAAGTAATCAGGAAGTGGCAGAAATCCGTCCGATTGCGATTTTCAAAGAAAAATCAAATCGGAGGATTCAGACATGGAATGGCATGATGGCACAGAACGCAGACGTTTTGAGCGCGAGCAAGCAGAACTCCGCAAGCAGTATCTTGCGGCGGGCATGACAGAAGAGCAGATACAGGCGTTGTATGCCTATGACTGCAAATGGTATAGGAGCAGACGGCGCGAAGCGCTACATACACAACGACTGGATATCCAGACGAGCGAGGATGAGGATATCAACAAGGACAACCCTCTCTACAAGAAGTTCATAGAAAAACTTGCGGTAGAGGACAACCATGCGGACTATTCAAGATACGGCTGGGTGGAAGAGATCGAAAACGAGCGATTGGCAAAGGCGGTTTTGGCGTTATCGGACATCGATAAAGAGCTGATAACGATGCTGATGGACGGGTTCAATCAGGAGGCCATTGCGCTTTCGTTGGGCATGACACAGCCTGCCGTATCGCAAAGGATAAAAAAAATTCGGGGAATTTTTCAAAAGTACTTATAAAATCGCCCTGTCATTTGCCTCCCTATTGAGGGGGAATGAATAATCCTCGTTCAAAGGAGCATGGAAATGAAGCTGAACATTGCAGGGTGCCATGCGTTCATCGAGCGAAAGGGAATCGGGAACTATCGGGAGCTTTCGCAGGAGCTGGGGCTCAGCGTTACTGTCCTCTTGCTGCTCGAACAGGGCAACGAGATCGGATACGATGCGGTACGCGATCTTTATAATAGCTTCGGCGAGCAGATCGTTTCGGAGATGATTGCCTTCGGGGAGGAGACGGTGGATGGCTTCAAAAGCAAGTATATCCAAGTCGGCAACAGGCTGTACTGATGATTCCTCCGGGCTTTCGCTCAATCGCCGCGCCCTGCAAGGTTGGCTGAAGGCAAAACATATGCGCATGGGGAGGTTGGCGAAGCTGCTGAAAATGCCTTCCCGTAAGCTGCGTTGGAAATTATATAAGCACAAAAAATTTGGCAGGAAGGAGATCACAACACTCATCTATTTTATGGGCGCAAAATCTGCGATTCGGGTATTGTGGTTTCCGACGATCCAAGAAAAACGACGCATACGAGAAATGGCGGAGGGAGAAATCATGAGCAACAAATTTAATCCGGATATCCCGTGCGGACGGGAGCTTCCGAGCGAACGAAAGAGTCGCAGGATAACGCAGGAATACTGCGATACATACGCCAACTGGGAAGAGAGCGGAGCCATGGAGGACATGATGCTGTATTCGGACGAGCTTCCGAGTCGCAGAATGTACAGGAGGCGCGGGAATGGCTGAACGGAGATTGTCGGAGCGCAACGCAAAAATTGCGGCGATGCTTTCGGACGGAGAAAGCCTAAAAAACTTTTACAGGTTTATCGCGCAGAACGAGTACATCAATCTGCACGATGCCTGTCAGATCGTAATCGAGCGCCCGGACGCGACCGTCTGCAATACGCTCGAAGAATGGAATGCACTGGGCAGGCGCGTCATCAAGGGCAGAAAGAGCATTGCCTACTACGATCACGACGGCTACAAGCAGTTCGTGTTCGACGCAAACGATACATACGGCGACGAACGCTTCCAACGCGACATCTTGCCGCTCAAACACCTTCTCGTAGGCTTAGACGCACTGAACGGTACGAATGCCTATGAAGACGGGCGGCGCGATTACCGCAAGATCCATAACGGCGTATATACTTATCTGGAACAACAGGGCGAACTTACGGGCGACGAACAGTACGACGGTTTGCTCGCAGAGGGGATCGCGTATTCGCTGTACTGTAAAACAGGCTTTCCGAAAACGGAGTACATCCGTTTGCACGGACTCCCGTACTCGTACAGGGAAAATGCCGCGTTCGTAAAGGAACTGTATATTCGTTCCGAACTCATGGCGGAAGAAATCGAGGAAGCGTATGCCGTAAAACAGTCGGAAGTTAAGGTCATAGACGATACACAGGAAGAAACGGTATCGGATGAGCCCGTCATTGGGAACATTCCCGTCGAACAGACGGAACTACAGGGACAGTCCGATTCCGAACAGGAAGTGCCCGAACAGGGCGCAACGGTCAGCCCGGTATATCGTCGGTATTTGGAAGCGCAACAGCTCAACCCGAAAGCGATCGCGTTTTTGCGCGTCGGCGATTTTTACGAGGTGATGGGCGAAAATGCGCGGACAGTTGCGCAGGAGCTTGATCTCACACTCACGAGCCGTGAAGTCGGGCTGCCGGAGCGCGTTCCCATGTGCAGTTTTCCGTATCATGTAACGGAAGTCTATCTTGAAAAGCTCCTTGAAAAGCACAGCGTCATCCTTGCGGAGGAGGGAAAGGAACCCAAACATATTCTCTCCCATGCAGAACTGTATGAACATGACGATTCGCAAGCGCAAGAGTCTGTCTCGGATAATGATTTACATGACACGGATGAGCTGAAAGAGCTTGCCGATCTGTATGCAGACGAACAGCCTGCTGTGGCAGAGCAGCAAGCTTCGGCAAGACCTGGCCTTGTAGAAACTGACGATAATGAGCTGAACCCGTTTGACGACGAACAGTCGGAAACGGATGAAGATCTGGCTGATGACGAGGTGTCCACTGAGGCTGGCTCCGAACAGGAGGACGTGCACGAAGACGCCAAGCCCACGGCAAAGAAAGAAGAGAATGGCATCAAGGACAGGAAGCGCAAACAAAAGCCGCAGATGTCCATGTTCGACCTTTTCAAACCGCAGGAGAGAAGCAGAGAAAAAGAGATCGTCGATTACTGTCTGAAAGAAGAACACAGCGACTATAAGATATCCTACTATGACGCATATCAGAAGAATTTGTCCATATCGGAGTTTGTCAATCTGTTCAAGCGGCATTACGGCGAGTACAGCGGGCAGGGTGACAGCGAAAAGTCCATTACGAACACGACGAAGGGCAGGTCAATCGAATGGCGGGACAAAGATCACCCCGAAAGCCATTTTACCGTTTCGTTAAAATGGCCCGAAGTCGCCGTGCGCATTGCGGAACTCATCGAAAACGATGATTACCTTACGCCAAACGAAAAGAAAGAGTACGCGCGTATCGTGCGGTTTCGGGAAGAGCGCGAGTGTGCCAAGACGGACGACGAACGCTGCAAAGTCATTGCTGACCAGATCGTAGAATACGGCACGCAAAAGACGTACAGCGAAGTGTTTTCGGAATACCCGCACTTTTTGGAGGATTTTGCACAGTTCTACTTTGACCACAGAGAGGAAATCAAGCGAGAACTGCTTGCGCATAAAGAAGTGGTGAGCGTGAGAGATCGGCGGGATATGTTCGACAACAATGTCTCGGTATCCTTTCACATTAAATATTGTCCGCGTTGGCAGGAGGTGCTGCGCAGGCGTTTGATGCGTGAACACCGCGTACAGGATTTTGCGGACAGGTTTATAGAGGATTGTGCGAATCATTATGAAACAGCGCCGGACGGGGAGACCATCGACTGGACGGTAACACCCGAAGAGATCGGCGAGCGCGATTATCTATTCATCAAGGACAACCGCGACGAATTTATAGAATATCTGCGCAGAAAAACGGGCGTGATTGATGCAAAATTTTCAATGGAGCGCATCGAAATCACGTTCAACCGCGACTATATCGCAGGAATTGCGGGTGGGGAAATTCTGCCGCCCGCCGAGCAGACGCGGCGCGTGCGGGAGATAGCGGACAAAATCATCGCGGAAGGCACCAAGAACACGACCGAAGGAAACTGGGTACATTACTTTGACGAGTTCGGCGGGGACGAAGCATTTGCGCGGGAGCACGCGGAAGAGATCGCGGCGGAACTGGAACGGCATCAGGAAGTTTCGGACATAGCACTTACGCCGGATGCCTTCGATACGAACTTTTATCTCGATTACTGCCCGAACTACATTCCCAAAGAGGGCGAGGGAGGGTATGAGGAACGCGATGAGCTTGGATTACCCGTTGCCGCAGATGCCGAACAGGGCGAAAATACCGATCTTGCAAGCATCCTCGATCAAACCGAACTCGGCGGCGCAAAGACGCGGTTCAAAAACAACGTCGCGGCGATCCGGCTCGTCAATTTTCTGTACGACCGCAACGCAATGGCTACCGATGCGGAAAAGAAAGTGCTTTCGCAATTCGTCGGTTGGGGCGGTTTATCGCAGGCGTTTGACGAAAAGAATGAGGGCTGGAAAAAGGAATACGCCGAGCTGAAAGCCCTCCTTTCGGCAGAGGACTATGAACAGGCGCGTTCAAGTACCTTAAACGCCTATTACACGGCGAAGGACGTAATCGGCGGCATCTACGCAGCGCTCGAAAGGTTTGGGGTAAAGGGCAACAACCGTATTTTAGAGCCTGCAATGGGAACGGGCAACTTTTTCGGCTATATGCCGAAAGGGATAGCAGAGGGCAGCAGGCTTTACGGCGTGGAGCTTGACAACATCACGGGCAGAATAGCCGCAAAGCTATATCCACAGGCAAATGTACAGATAAAAGGCTTTGAGGACACGAGCTTTCCCAATGATAAGTTCGATGTTGTCGTGGGCAACGTGCCTTTCGGCGGATACGGTGTCGCGGACAGCGATTATAACCGCTATAACTTCAAGGTGCATGACTACTTTCTTGCCAAGAGCGTGGATAAGGTTAGACCGGGCGGCATCGTTGCCATTATCACGAGTAAAGGCACAATGGACAAGCTCAATCCGAGCGTGCGGAAGTACGTTGCAGAACGGGCAGAATTGCTCGGCGCGATACGCCTGCCGAATAATGCTTTCAAGCAGACGGCGGGAACGGAAGCTGTTGCGGACATTCTGTTTTTCCGCAAGCGCGCCGAAAAGATAACCGATCTATCCGGTGAGGAATGGCTCGGAACGGGTAAAACAGCCGAGGGGTACGAGATAAACAATTATTTTATCTCCCATCCCGAAATGATACTTGGTACGCTTGCACGAGAGCACGGCTTATACGGCGGAATAGATACGACGGTTAAGCCGGATGGCAGAGTATTAAAAGCCGCACTCGCCGAGGCAGTAAAACATTTGCCGCAGGGGTTTTACAACAATCCCGAAACGCCGCCCGCGGAAGAAGCGGCGGAGCCGGACTACAATGTCAAGCCGCTCTGCTATAAGGCGGAGAACGGCAGGCTATATCTGCGCATGGGCGACGAGATGGTCGAACAGACGATCCCGAAAGCCCCGAAGGACGCATACCAGCGGATACAGGGAATGATCGCGCTCCGCGAGGGGCTGCACCATATCCTCGACATTCAGATACAAGGCTGTTCGGATGAGGTGCTCAAAAGCGAGCAGCAAAAGCTCAACGCGCAGTACGATTTATATGTCCGAAAGTACGGCAACCTGAACAGTCAAACGAACACAAAACTGTTCAAGGACGACGGTGACAGCGCGCTATTGTTTGCGTGTGAGAATATCAACGAGGATACCAAAGTCGTCACAAAGGCGGATATATTCTTCAAGCGAACGATCCGTCCGTATGTTGTGCCGACGAGCACGGATGACCCGTTCGAAGCGTTGCAGATCAGTAAGAACGAGCGGGGAAAGGTGGACATCGGTTACATCGAGGAACTTACGGGCAAGGACTTTGAAACCGTCCTTTCCGAACTCGGCAATGCCGTATTCCGCGATCCCGAACGGGTAAATAGCGAAGATCAATATTCAGGCTTTGTAACTTCCGAGGAGTACCTGTCTGGGGAGGTGGTTGCCAAACTTGACCGTGCGAGGGAGCTCGCGGCGGAGCAGCCCGAATACCAAAGGAACCTGACCGCATTGGAAGCGGTGCAGCCCGAACCGTTGACGGCAAGCGAGATCGCCGTCCGCCTCGGCGCGACGTGGGTGGATAAGGCGTACTACAAGCAATTTTATTGTGAACTTATCGGGTTATATCGTTACGAGTATTCAGACGTGGAGCTGTTTTATAACCCGCACGATTCGTCCTGGCGGTTAGACCAGACTTCGAGCGTGCGCTATTCCACGCAGATGAAACAGACGGAGGTGTACGGAACAAAGCGCGCACCTGCATACAGACTGTTCATCGACGCGATGAACTTAAAAGCCACGACCATTTACGACACGATAGAGGAGGACGGCAAGGAAAAACGGGTACTCAATCAAGCGGAAACGATTGCGGCGCGGGAAAAGCAGAACAAGATCAAAGAAGCGTTCGCGGAATGGATATTCAAAACGCCGGAACGCAGGGAAGAATTAGAGGCAACGTATAACAGGCTGTTCAACCGAACGCGCCTGCCGAGCTATGACGGAAGCTATCTCAAATTCCCCGAAATGAACCCCGCGGTCGAGCTGAAACCGCACCAGAAGAACGCGGTGCATCGCATTGTCACGGGCGACAGCAGTACGCTTTTGCATCATGTAGTCGGCGCGGGCAAGACGTTCACGGTCATCGCGTCGGTCATGAAAATGCGGCAGCTGGGGCTTTGCAAAAAGGCGATGGTCACGGTGCCGAATCATCTCGTGCAGCAGTGGGCGGGGGAATGGCGAAAACTCTATCCGAACGCACACATCCTCGTTGCGACCAAAGAGGACTTGGAAAAGGACAACCGCAAGAAGTTCGTTTCCAAGGCCGCGCTCGGCGATTGGGACGGCATCATCATCGCGCAGTCGAGTTTTGCGAAAATCCCTATTTCTTCGGAGCGGCAAGTCGAAAAGCTGCAGGAGGAGATCAAGGCGGTAGAATCCACCATCGAAAAGCAGTGGGAAGAAAGCGGCATGCCGCGCGGTGCGGTCAAAAACTTGGAGCGCATCAAAAAGTCAAAGCAGGCGCAGCTCAAAAAGCTGATGGCGGACGATAACAAGGACAGCGTTTTGAAGTTCGAGGACTTGGGCGTGGACTACCTGTTCGTGGACGAGGCGCAGAACTTCAAAAATCTGTTTCTCTTTACCAAGATGAACAATGTGGCGGGCATTTCCAATGCAGCGAGTCAGCGTGCGAGCGACTTAAAGCTCAAATGCGAGTATTTGCAGGAGTTGCACGGCGGTGACAGGGGCGTGGTGTTTGCAACGGGTACGCCTATCTCCAATTCCATGACAGAGATGTACACGATGCAGACCTACTTGCAGCCGTCCGTCCTGAAAAAGCTGGGCATCACCTTCTTCGACGGCTGGGCGGCAGACTTCGGCGAAACGGTGACGGCGATGGAACTCTCGCCGAGTGGACAGGAGTACAGGGCAAGGACGCGCTTTGCAAAGTTTACCAACCTTCCAGAGCTTCTCAAACTCTACCGTGCGTTCGCGGACGTGCAGACGGCAGACATGGTCAAATTAAACGTACCCGAAGCGGAGCGGCATGTCGTCAATCTGAAACCGTCCGATACCGTTATCGAGCTTGCGGAGGAGATCGCCGACCGTGCGGACAGGATCTATGGCGGTGGAGTGGACAGCCATATCGACAATATGCTCAAAGTGACCTCGGACGGCAAAAAGCTCGCGTTAGACCCGCGCTGCTATGTACCCTCGGCCGAAGACGGGGCGGGGAGTAAGCTCAATGCCTGCGCCCGGAACATCTTCGAGGTTTGGAAAGATACGCAGGACATCAAGGGGACACAGATCGTGTTCTGCGACTTATCCACGCCGAAGGTGCGGTTTGAGGATTATACCTACGGCACAGATTTCGACGCATATAACGACCTGAAATATAAGCTCGTGCAGATGGGCATTCCGAAGGAGCAGATCGCCTTTATCCATGAAGCGAATACGGACGAGCAGAAACAGGCGCTCTTTGACAAAGTCAATGCGGGCGACGTGCGCGTTCTCATCGGCAGCACGGAAAAGTGCGGCGCGGGCACAAACGTGCAAAAGCGGCTTGTAGCATTACACCATTTGGACACGCCGTACCGCCCCAGCGACATGGAGCAACGGGAGGGGCGCATCATCCGTCAGGGGAATACCAACGCGAAAGTGCAGATTTTTACCTACGTCATGGAGCGCACACTTGACAGCTATTCTTACCAGATCTTGGAGAACAAGCAGCGGTTTATCTCGCAGATCAACCGCGGCGATCTGACGATCCGCGAGGCGGAGGACATCGACGAAACGACGCTCTCGTATGCGGAGATCAAGGCAATCACGGCGGCGAATCCGAAGATCAAGCGCAAGATGGAAGTGGACGCGGAGGTGGCAAGGCTACGCGTATTGGAAGGGCAGTACCGAAAAAATCTGTACGAATTACAGGACAAGATCTATAAGACCTATCCCGAGGAAATACGCAAGCAGGAACTCCTCATCGAGCGGGTAAACGCAGACATGGTACGCTTGCAATCCGTCAGACCAGCGGACTCAGATGCTTTTTCCATCAGCGTAAACGGAAAAGTTTACATGGACAAAAAGGAGGGCGGGAAGGCTCTCACGGACGCGCTGTATGCGGGCAGGGTCGGAATGCCCGTGGCGGAGTATTGCGGCTTTACGATCAGCATGAATCCGATGAGCTTTCTTGCAACGGAGCGGGAGATTACGATTTCGGGTGAGGGGCTGTATGTCATCACGATCGGCGACAGCGCAAGCGGCAATCTGACGAGGATAGAGAACTTCCTGAATGATTTGCCCGAACGAGAGAAGAGGCTGAAAAGTAAGTTGGAGCAGTTGAAAAACGACCTTGCCATCGCAAAAGAGCAGGTGGAAAAGCCGTTCGAGCAGGAGAAGCGATTAAAGGAGCTGTTGTCGGAACAGGCGCAGCTCAATGCCGAACTCAATCTGGACAAGCGCGAGGAAGTCATCGTGGACGACGGCGGCGAGACCGAAGAAGAGCATTACAGGGTATTGCCGATGCCCGAAAAGAAGAATTGGGAGGTGAACATTATAGACGAAGAAGATAAGATCGCGGCGATGCAGGTGGAAGTACTTCCCGATTATACTGTTACACAGGAAGATATGCACGCCTACGGCTATACATGGGACGGTATGTTACCGTTAAACAGGCGCACGGCGTACAGGCTTTGGACAATGGGGCTCGGCGTACAGAAACTTGCGCCGAACGACACGGATATGCCCGTGGAAAAGTACAACGATTTCAATCCGTACGAGAGGGTATTCTACGGCATCGAAAAGCCGGTATGGAATAACTATCTGAAAAACGAAAAATCCATGCCGTATCTGTATGCAAGGAAAGTATTTTGCGACGCGGCGAGCAAGGTTGTGAACGAGGAACTGTCGTATGTGGACGAGCGCTACACGCTTGCTTTTTCCGAAACCAATTTCAAGGAACGCGCGGCTCTCGAACAGTTCCTTGCAGGGGAAGGAAGTCCCGATGCAAATGCACTGTCAGCGTATGTGCCGGAACTCTTGGACGAGTTTTCGTCGCGAATGTGGAGCGATGTATTGCGCGAATACGGGTGGACGGAGAGCGATATACCGCGGGCAATTGCAGAATATCTCACAGAGCTCGCCATGCAGAAAGCAGCGACGGAACTTTTATCGCGCGAAACGGAGAAGGAAGACGGTTCGCCGCTCTACGAGGACAATCCGCTCGATCTTCCTGCACAGGACGACGCGCTTACGGTACTTGCCATACAGCCCGATATAAAGTTGGACGAGCAAAAAACATTGCCTGGCGTAAAACTGCTGCAAAACAAGGAGGTCGACCGGTGGTATGTGCTCAACCGCGCTACTTATGCGGACAAACGTGAGCTGAAAGTCGGAGATAGGACAACCCTTGAAGAACTTGAAATCAGCGCAACGGAGTTCGATCCTAATGTCATAAGGACGTTCTATGACGAAATATCAGCAAAAGAATTTTATGCCGAAAAGGTAAGTATTCTTCGTTCAGTAAAAAAGACCTACAGTGAGCAATACCACCAAGACATCTTGTATGCGGACGTGCCGCTGTATCTGAAAACGGCGAGATATGCGCGCGAACACGGAGAATTGGAGCAGTATCGCCGTTCGCAGGCGCTGAGCGCGGCTTGTCGGGAGGCGATAGACAAATCCATCTCCGAGAACTTTGATGGGATGCGACTGAAAGAGGACTTCGAGCTGGGGCTTGTGGGCAGATACGGGCGCGAACGAGTGGAGTATATTCTTGCCACGACCGTAAAAGAGAACGCTTGGGACGGGCGATACAGTCGCGAAAACAGGGAATGGGCAGATAGTATTCCCGTTTCCGAAAGCGAAAGTGAACGCATCGCTTGCTGCCTGCATTCGCACCCGACGGTGATTGACGGTCTGATACGCCGCATAAGGCGCAATGCAATGCAAAAGGAAAAGGAGGAGGAAAATTTGGCAGAGAGCAAATATCTGAAAGAAACAGCGCGGGGCTACAAGGTCGTAAGCATTGCACAGGACAAAACCGGCAGGAACGTCGCGGTCGTGCAGCGGAAGAACGATTTTACCGTCGCCGTCGGCTACGACACGTCGGACGGGACATGGGCACAGGGCGTGTACGATTTCAAGGACGAAGAGGCGGCAAACGAGTACCGTGAGAGGCATTACGGAAAGGACGTCGAGCCGCCCGAAAAGTGGTACGAGGTGTTTGTGTCAAGAGATGCGCTCCTCAAAACGTATGAAAAATCCTCGCTCATGAGGATGCCTTCGAGCAATCCCGAATACGCGGACTATACCTACTTCGTGTATAACAACCGCATCAAGGAGAGCCGGCAGCTCGTGGATATGCAGAGCGATTCGCGGGAGCTGTGTTATAAAATTCTGCTTACGGAAGGCGAGGTCGTGCATCTTCGCAACCGCGACGGGGACGAGGTGGAACTGACGGCGCAGGAATTTTCGGAACTCGTCAACCATACCTCGGACAAGGACTATAAGCGCGCAGAAAAGCCGCGCATTGCAATCAATATTCCGCAGGCGGCGATGCTCAAAGAGTACGGGAAGACCTCGCTATTCCGCGCGCCGAACGGAACGCAGTACGAGGGGTATAGCTACTACCTGCCCAATTCGGTGTTGCACGAGCCGACAGAGGGAAGCACAGGTGCGGTCGCAAGAATGACAGAAGATTTCAAGGTCACGCTGCGCAAGGGCGCGGAAGAAACGGAACTGACGGCGAAGGAATTTTCGGATCTTGTCGGGAAAACGACGGCAGAGGACTACAAGCGCGCGCTTACGGCAATGGACGATTACCGCGAGCAGCAGTCGGAAAAAGAGGAATGGAAAGAGATCGGCATGAGCGAACAGGCGGTCATTGCCAATTACGAAAAGAGTACGCTTTTTAAGATGCCGAAGGGCAAATACGAGGGAATGGTGTACTACATTCCGAGCGGCATGGTGCGAAGGGACGAGAACGGCATTCGCCTTCGCCTGCCCGAAGAATTCGAAGTGCATCTCAAAGACAAGAGCGCGAACGAGAATATCGACATCACGCCCGCGGAACTTGAAGCCGAGCTTTCGGGAAAGAGTGATACGGACTATGAGGGCATCTACCGCCGTCCGAGCGAGGAAGCCGTAAAAAAGTTTGAAAAGGTGGAAGAGAACCTACGTGAGCGCCTGCCCGACGAGATGAGGAACAAACAGAATTGGGTGGTGGTGCGCACCCGTGAAAATAAGGAAACGGGCAGGCTGGATAAGTTTCTTATCGACGTACATACGGGCAAGTTTGCCGAAAGCGACAATCCGGAAACATGGACGGACTTCGACACCGCCTGCAAGTACGCGAAAGAACACGGCGGCGTGGCGCTTGCCTATGCGCTGGACGGTACAGACGGCATCGCGTGCATTGACCTCGACCACTGTATCGGGGAGGACGGCAAGCGTTCCGCACTCGCGGACGAAATGCTGTCCAAGTGCGGAAAGACGTATGTCGAACATTCGGTCAGCAGCAAGGGCATCCATATCTTCGGCAAGACGAAAGGTGCAGATTTGCGCTCCTTCTCAAAGGACGGGGATATGGAATACTACCAAGACAGGCATTTCATCACGATGACGGGCGACGGAGCGGGGTATTCCCGCCTTGAAAGTTTTGATGCGCCCGAAATGAAGAGCCTTCTCGAACGCAAGTTGGAGCGCCGGACAGAATGGAAGAATGTGGGCAAGGGCGAAGCCGGGCTGACGCAGATGGACGATCGTGAACTTCTCGAAAAGGCGTTTTCGGCAAAGAACGGCGATACCGTCAGGCGGCTGTATCACGGCGAAGATCTCAGACACAATCACTCCAATTCGGACATGTCGCTTATGAACTACCTCGCGTTTTACAGCGGCGGCAATGTGGAGCAGATGACGCGCATCTTTGCGACGAGCGGACTTTTCCGCCCCGACAAGCCTGCAAGTTACTACGAATATACGGCGATCAAGGCGGCAAAGGATACGCCGCACTACACACCGCCGAAAGCGAGCAATTCCGCACCGAAAGCGGCAAGCGGCGGAAACGGCAAGGCATAAATTAAGCGGCTGCCGAAAGGCAGCCGCAAGGATGGGAAAGTAGCAGAATCCAAATTTGCATAATTACGATTCAGTAAAAATAGCTGATTAGTCTTTCAGACAACCGATGGGAATAACGAAAACGCCATCGGGACGTCTATATCCATACTCCGTTCCCGTGATGACGATTTTCAGGTCGGGCAGTCGCAGGGGGCATTGCTTTTCTTTCTGATTGTATTGATCGATGAGCCGTTCGATTTCAAGCAAATGTTTTGCGCCTTCCTCGATTTGTTTCGCGCCGAGTTTGAATTCGATGAGCGCATATCTTCCGTCGTTCAGGCGGAGGACGCCATCGGCTTCCAAGCCATAGCGGTCGCGGTAATAGCAGATATCGCCGTCGAAGGCGGACGAGTAGATTTTCAGATCGCGGACGCACAGCGATTCAAACAGGAATCCAAGAGTCTTGAAATCTGTATTAAAGTATTGCGGGTACAACCCCATAGCGGCGACGGCAATGGACGGATCAATCAGGTTGCGTTTTTTGGAAGAGCGGATGGCAGTCTTTGAGCGGATGGCGGGGCACCATGCGTCGATGTCTTCGATGATATAGAGCTTTTCTAAGACTTGAATATAATCAAAAAATGCTGTTTGCCCAATATCGAAGTTGCTTTTTACGTCTTTGAAAATTGTATTGCTCTCGGCAAGCGTGCAGAGATTGCGGCTGTATGAGCGCAATATCTCCTGTGCCCAGCGTGGATTGCGCTTGGTATTGTCGATGTTGCTGATGTCCGCGGAATAGGTTTGTCTGTATAAATCTTTGGCAACTTCCAATTTTGCGCGGTCGGTTTTGTTTGCCAGACTATGCGGCCAACCGCCGCGGCAGATGGCAAAGATGAGCCCGTCGATAGAGAGTTCGGAAATACAGCCGTCAAAATTTTCGGGATGATCGAAAAGTTCGGAGAGTGATACGCTGCCATTGGATTCCTCGCTTTCATAAAGGCTCATGGGGTACATTTTGAGTTTGCTGATGCGAAGCGTTCCGGTGTGCGGAGTATCGACTTCTTTGGAGGAAGAGCCTGTGAGAATATACAGTCCGTTTTCCCCGAGATCGTCAACCGATTTGCGGATCGCGCCCCAAAGTTTGGGCGCGTCCTGCCATTCATCAAAAAGGCGCGGCTTATCGCCGATCAAGAGTTTGGAAGGGGCGGCTTCTGCAACGGCAAGCAGATTTTCGCGCTGTTCCTCATCCTGAAATTCAACATAGCTCTTCGCTTTTTGCTTTGCGGATGTAGTTTTGCCGCAGCCTTTCGGTCCGACAATCAAGGTCGCGCCGAATGCTTCCAGCTTCAAGTCAAGTTCGTTGTCGATAATTCGCTTTTTATATTCCATACAGCACCTTTGTTTCTATTATAGCAGCAAAAGTTAGGAATGTAAAGTGAAACGAAGAGATTTGCGGTATTTTGGCGAAGCAATTTGCCGCATTTTACCGAAGAGATTTGTGGCACTTTGGCGGAGTGATTTGTGATGAGCAAAAGATAGACAAAAAGGAGGAATAAATGACAAACAAAGAAAAACCTGAAATACTCATCCCGAAAGGGTATTCGGTGGATGAGATGCTCGATCTGGACGGGGATCTGTGGGATGAAGCGCCCATTGGGATGGAGGAGGTGAAGATCCGTTTTGAGCGATGAACAGAGAAGCACGGCATATGATCGTTTGACGCCGCAGCGCAAGCAGCTCGTGGATGCCATTCTTGCCAATCTTGAAAGGGGTACGGGGCTTTGGAAGCAGGGCTGGGTGGGCGGAGAGGTACCGGTATCGGCGATCACGGGCAAGCGGTACAACGGGATAAATCGTATATTCCTGTTGCTGGCAGCAATGGAGAAAGGGTATTCGGACAACCGTTGGCTGACCTATAAGCAGATGGAAGATAAGGGCTGGCACTTCAAAACGGACGAGGAAGGAAAAAGCCTCGGCAAAGGTGCGGGCGTTTCCATTGAGTACTTCGAGTTTCGGGATAAAACAACCAAACAGCCCCTTGACAGGCATATGCTGGACGGCATGACGGCGGAGGAGCGCGAGGAGTATATGGACGAGAACGTGTACTCCTTTCGCAAATACTACCGCGTGTTCAACGGCGACGTAATCGAGGGGATTCCCGAACGCACGAAAGAGAAGCTTGACCCTATGGGGTACAATGCCCGTGCGGAGGCGCTCATAGATTTCTGGAGTGATACGGAAAGCCCGATCCGTTACGGTGGGACTTCGGCGTATTACTCGCCGAAAACGGACGAGATCCATCTGCCGCCTAAAGATGATTTCGTGGATATGCCCGAATACTATTCTACGGCATTGCATGAGATCGGACACAGCACGGGGCATGAAAAGCGATTAAATCGCAGTCTTTCTTTAGACCATAGCTCCGCTGAATATGCGGAAGAAGAACTGCGGGCAGAGATCGCGTCCATGTTTTTGGAACAGGACATGGGCGTGAAGGCTAAGGACAAGCATATCGAGAACAACAGCGCGTACATAGCGGCATGGATTGGGAAGATCAAGGAAGATCCGAATATCCTGTTCAAGGCTTTTGCCGATGCGGAGCTCATTGCCAAGTTCGTCATGGCAAAGGAAAAGGAAATGAAAAAGGAGACGGAGCCATATACCGTGGTAGAAGAAACGGACGAATACGGCGCACCCGTTTACAAGGTCATGATGGCAGCCGAACACGGTCAGACGCAGTACGCTTTGAGCGGGTATCCGTTCCGCAGCCGCGAGGCATTGATGGCGGAGTTCGGCAAAATGCAGGAGTTGCCGTTCTGGAAGGGCAAGACGTTTGAGGAAGTGAGTCGTGATGACTTGGAAAAACGGAGCATCAGGCGTGCCGAAGAACAGGACGCGAAAGCCGAGCGGCTCTCTCAAATTCAGGAGGAAGAATCCGACGTATTTGTACCGCCAAGTGAAGTCGCAGCAAGTACAACGCTGGAGAAACCTGCGGCAAGAGCTGTGGATATGACGGGCAGGGGAATAGACAGCCTGACGCGCATGGAGGACAGGGAGCTTGTCGATCGAGCATGTGCAACCAAACAGGGCGCAAAGTTTTCGGCGTTGTTCAACGGCATTGCCGTGCTCGGCAGCGAGGAGAAGAACGAACGCTCACTCATGGCGCGGCTTGCAGTGCATACGACGGACAAGGAAAAACTGCTGCGTGTGTTCCGCGCGTCGGGACAATACCGCGACGAAAAGCCCAACGCCTATTACAGCAAGATGGCTGATGAGGAGCTTCGTTTTGTTGCGGAGTTGAAAAGGCCGTCCGTCGCACAGAACACGTCGCCTACTTCAAAGTCCGGGCGTTTTGCAAATGCCAAGGGCTGATGAAAAGGGCGATGGCGATAGTCCTGTCCGTGCTGAATATGCAGTTTTTTATAGTGAGCATTGTCTGCACGGCATTGACTTACAGAAACAATCAAATCATCAATTCGGCTGACCGGACGTTTGCTTATCGCGAGGAGAACGGCGAGGTGTTGTTGGTTTTACAAGGCGCAGAAGAAGTCAGGCTGCGGTTTGACGAAAGAAGCGTAAAAATCGTGCAGTCGTATAAGCATGGCAGTACGGAAAATATTTTCCGGATGGTGCTGTTTATCCGTGAGTATATGCGCGGGAAGGGGTATGAGTCAGAGCGCGATATAGCGGATATGTACGGAGAAATACGACTGCATAATATTTTATACGCTCTTGGATATCGGCGCGAACGGACGGGCGATTGCGACCTTGAATATACAGCTGACAGGCGCTGGTATGTGAATGCGGCGAGCAAGGCGATCGGTTGGATCGGACTATAACAATGAAAAAGAGGAGAAAAACATGAAGGAACTCAAACTTAAAGTCAAGCGAGAATACTACAACATTTTCAAGGAACTTACCGACAGGCAAGCAGGCGAACTCATCAAGGGCATGTGCGCGTACATGTACGACAACAAACCTTTCTTCACAAAGGACGCATATCTCAAAGGCATGTTCATGACTGTAAAACGGGACATCGACGAAGCGAAGCGGAACTCCATCAACGGCAAAAAGAGCATAGAAGCGCACGCAGTCAAACAGCGCGCAAAAGCTATGGGCGGGCTTGGCATTGTTCTCGGCAGCGTGATTGCCTCTGCGGAGGCAGCAAACGTCGAGGAGCGGGCTTGAGCGAAGTACTGTGCGGCGACGCGGCGGAGGTATTAAAAACTCTGCCGCAGGGCTCGGCGAATATGTGTGTGACCAGCCCGCCCTATTACGGACTGCGCGATTACGGCGAGGAAAATCAAATCGGCGTAGAACAGACGCCGCAGGAATACATAGAAAGACTTGTGGAAGTATTCGCGGAGGTGTACCGTGTTCTGACGGATGACGGCACGCTTTGGCTGAACATCGGGGATATGTATGCGAACAGAACATGGGAAACGGTAAAGCAAAAAGACCTTATGGGCATTCCGTGGGCGCTTGCTTTTGCACTCCGAGAGCGTGGTTGGTATCTTCGTTCGGACATCATTTGGCACAAGACAAACGCACTTCCGGAAGCAGTCAAAGACCGCCCGACGAGATGCTATGAGCATATTTTTCTGTTGTCGAAATCGCCGAAATACTACTACGATTACAAGGCAATTCAGGAGCCTATCAAAGAGGTAACGGCGGCGCGGTATACGCGCGGCAGGTCGGGGGAAGCGAAATATTCGGAAACAAAAATGAGTCAGGGCATTGACCGAAAGACGGACGCGGTAACGGAAGAAAAGCGACAGTACAAACGCAAGCGCGACGTATGGGAAGTGAGTACAAATACGTTCCGCATGGACGAACATTTTGCCATGTTTCCCGAACGGCTCATTGAGCCTTGTATCCTCGCAGGAAGCAGACCGGGCGATACGGTATTAGACCCGTTTTTCGGCAGCGGCACGACGGGCGCGGTCGCAAAACGGTTTGGAAGAGAGTACATCGGGATAGACCTCAACCCGCGCTATCTTGAAAAAGCAGAGATGCGTATCGCACAGGTTATTCCCGAAAAACCGTATGGAAATGCGGCAGATTTGAGCGATGGAATGACCGTGGGAGGTGGTACGATTTGAAGAAAAAACGCAAGCAGGATAAGGTAGGTGGTATTCACCGCCTACGAGGGCAGGCAGACGCGGGAAACCCGCGTTGCCCCGCCTGCGGCGTAAGGGGGAAATGGGAGTGATGGCAAAGCGCGAGAAAATCGGTGTGCAGCGGCATATCCGAATCGCCGACAGCGAGATGAACGAGCAGATAGACAGGCTCACAAAACAGCCTGGCTATGAGAGCGCAAACAAGGTCATCAACGAAGCGTTGTTTTACGGGCTGCCGATCCTTGCAGAAAAAATCTGCGGCGATGCGGTTACGCAGGAAGAACGTGCGGCATTGACAACACCGCGAAAAATCGGAAGCCGGGAGGAAAAGTTCTATGCCGTTGTCGTACAGCTGCTGCGCGAAGCGGTGCTGAACGTGACCATCAACAAATCGATTCTTTCGTCGCTGTATAACGAGAAAAGCGAAGAGATCGCCAAA